>NZ_NWTA01000064.1:0-2854 GCF_002531955.1 Rhizobium sp. M10
GTCGACCACCGTCAGCACGCGCAGTTTCTTACCCGTTGCGAGTTGGTCGTGAACGAAGTCCATCGCCCAGACGTCGTTGGGTCCGACGGCCATGTGCCGATCCTCGCGAAGCTTGGCTTTTACCCCCCGCTTCGGTGTCTTGTTCCGCAACTGTAGCCCCAAGTCCCTGTAAATGCGGTAGGTTCGCTTGATGTTGGTGCCCCAACCCTCGCGTTCCAACAGCACATGCACGCGGCGATAGCCGTACGTAAGCGCCCGGTGAGGGCCGTCTTGCGAGGTTGAGACGAACATCGGAAGTCCTAGTGCAAACACTAGGAGTAGTCCTATGACGAAGCATCCGATTGAAGTGATCACGTCTGTCGAGCGCCGACGGCGCTGGTCTCGGGAAGACAAAGAGCGGCTTGTTGCGGCCTGCTTTGAGCCAGATGCGGTGCTTTCCGAGATTGCCCGTGCGGCCGGTATCCATGTCAGCCAGCTTTTCCGTTGGCGCAAGGAGCTTTGCCAAATCGAGGAGCCGAAGACGGAAACGGCGAGCACGTTGGTGCCGGTGATCCTATCCGAGGCCGCGCCTCCAGCCACGCCCATTCCCTCGGGGCCGCCTGCCCCATCGCAGTCCCGCCGGAAGCGTAGCGATGTGACGATTGAGCTGGGTCGGGGCCGTCGTATTCGCGTGGACAGCGACATCGATACCGAGGCGCTGGGCCGTATTCTCGATGTCGTGCTGGAACGGAGATGATCCCGGTTCCGAGTGGTGTGAAGGTCTGGCTGGCGACAGGCCATACGGACATGCGCAAAGGCTTCCCCGGCCTATCGCTGATGGTGCAGGAGACGCTGAAGCGCGATCCGATGTGCGGACACCTGTTCGTGTTCCGCGGTCGCGGTGGTGGCCTGATCAAGGTCATCTGGCATGACGGCCAGGGAGCCTGCCTGTTTACGAAGAAGCTTGAACGCGGACGCTTCGTCTGGCCGTCGGCGGCAGATGGATCGGTGGTGATCACACCGGCGCAGCTCGGTTATCTGCTGGAAGGTATAGACTGGCGGATGCCGCAAAAAACCTGGCGACCGACGTCGGCAGGATGAGCAAAAGCACTGGAATGGCTGGGTCGAATATGATTCCATCCTACCATGAACGATGCGGCCGAACAGCTTCCTGACGATCTTGCCAGTGCGCTTGCACTGCTGGCGCAAGAGCGTGCCTGGCGTATGAAAGCCGAGGCGGAAGCCGCCAGTGCCAAGGCGCTCGTGTCACATTCAGAAGCGCTGATCGCGCGGTTGAAGCTGGAGATCGAGAAGGTTCGCCGTGAACTTTACGGCAGCCGGTCCGAGCGCAAGGCGCGACTTCTCGAGCAGATGGAGCTGCAACTCGAGGAACTCGAAGCCGACGCTGGTGAAGACGAACTGGCGGCGGAGATTGCTGCCAAGGCTTCTACAGTCCGGGCGTTCGAGCGAAAGCGTCCATCACGGAAGCCGTTTCCCGAACACCTGCCGCGCGAGCGCGTCGTCATCGCCGCCCCGACGAGTTGCCGCTGCTGCGGTTCCGCCAGGCTGTCGAAGCTCGGCGAGGACATCACCGAGACGCTGGAGGTGATCCCGCGCCAGTGGAAAGTCATCCAGACTGTGCGGGAGAAGTTCTCCTGCCGCGAATGCGAGAAGATCACTCAGCCGCCCGCACCTTTCCATGTGACGCCGCGCGGTTTTGCCGGGCCGAACCTGCTGGCGATGATCCTGTTTGAGAAGTTCGCCCAGCATCAACCGCTGAACCGCCAGAGCGAGCGCTATGGCCGAGAGGGGATCGACCTCAGCTTATCGACACTGGCCGACCAGGTCGGTGCTTGCGCGGCGGCGCTGAAGCCCATTCATTCGTTGATCGAGGCGCATGTTCTGGCCGCCGAGCGGCTGCATGGCGACGACACCACCGTGCCGATCCTGGCGAAAGGCAAAACCGATACGGGGCGCATCTGGACATATGTCCGGGATGACCGACCGTTCAGCGGGCAGTCACCACCGGCAGCTCTTTACTATGCGTCGCGGGACCGGCGGCAGGAGCATCCCGAGCGCCACCTGAAGACCTTTACCGGCATTCTGCAAGCGGATGCTTATGGCGGCTACAATCCCCTGTTCAAGGTTGACCGCGATCCCGATCCGCTGACGCAGGCACTGTGCTGGGCGCACTCACGCCGCAAGTTCTTTGTGCTCGCTGACATTGCCACGAATGCCAAACGCGGCAGCCGTGCCATGCCGATCTCGCCGCTGGCGCTGGAGGCTGTCAAACGGATCGATGCCCTGTTCGACATCGAGCGGGAGATCAACGGGCTTGCCGCCGACGAACGCCTGCAGCGCCGTCGCATCGACAGCCTCTCACTCGTCAAAGAACTCGAGGACTGGATGCGGACCGAGCGGGCAAAGCTGTCGCGCAGTTCTCCTGTCGCCGAGGCTATCGATTACATGCTGAAGCGTTGGGACGGCTTCACGTCATTCCTGGAAGATGGGAGAATTTGCCTGACGAACAATGCAGCCGAGCGGGCGCTGCGAGGCTTTGCTCTCGGAAGGAAGTCATGGCTCTTCGCCGGATCGGATCGTGGTGCTGATCGCGCAGCCTTCATGGCGACGCTGATCATGAGCGCAAAGCTCAACGACATCGATCCGCAAGCCTGGCTTGCTGATGTCCTCGCCAACATCGCTGACACGCCGACGAGCAAACTGGAACAATTGCTTCCGTGGAACTGGACGCCGACGGCGCTGGATGCTCAAGCGGCCTGACCTGCGTCCTTCACCGGATGCTTACAGCCGTACCGCACACGGATCTCGCAGATCTCGCGAATACGACGTTCCAGACCGGCCTGATCAGCACGGC
>NZ_NWTA01000065.1:0-2846 GCF_002531955.1 Rhizobium sp. M10
ACCGCGATAATGACGGCGACTGAGACGATGCGGCCGCCACGCCGGACCTTGAGATAGGTCGCATCCACCGTAAGCGTCCGGCGAACGCATTTTCGGGTGTCGAGAGATGGAATCTATAGGCCGCGTTTCATCTCATCGGCCATGATGCGGTCGATTATTTCAGGATCGCACTGTGTGTCGATGAGGAACTCGCGGATACCGCCGTCCCACGTCCTGATGTCGGCGAGTAGGCTTTGAAGTTCTTCGATGCCATTCTCGGTCAGACCCTTCGTGCCGTCTTCACTGCCATCGCCGACGTAAACCAGTTCGCCTTCGGAGATGTTGTCCGAGTTTGCGGTCACTTCTTCGATCAGTTCGAGGTTTTCGCCGATCATGCCGGCGACTTGGCTGAGTGTGTAGATGAACCTCGAGCGCGCCATCAGGCGGCCTCGCATCGAGCTTTTGCCGGCGTCCAGTTCCAAGGCAGGAGGTCTTCAATTCGGTCTTCGGGGTGATCCTGGATCCGGGTCAGGACATCCGTCAGATAGACCTCTGGATTATGGCCTTGCAGTTTGACCGTCTCGATGATGGTGAGGATGTTGGCGATGCGCTCGCCGCCCTTGTCCGAGCCGGCAAACAGCCAGTTCTTCCTTCCAATTCCAAGCGGACGCATGGCTCGTTCAGCGATGTTGTTGTCGATTTCGACACGGCCATCGTCGATGTAGACGCTCAAGGCTGCCCATCGCGACAGGGCATATCGCATCGCCTCGGCCAGCCTCTGCTTCTGAGGCAAAGTCGAGAGTGTCGCCTCGATCCAGGCCTTGAGTTCGTCCAGAACAGGCCGGGCATGGTGTTGGCGCAGGGTGCGCCGCTCGTCAGCCGACATGCCTCGGATACGGTTCTCGATATCGTAGAGAGCGCCGATGCGTGACAGCGCTTCCTCAGCGATCGGAGACGGCTTGAGCTTTATCACATCATGGAACTTGCGGCGCACATGCGCCATGCAGGCGGCTTCAATGATCTGGTTGCCATAGAGCTTCTTGTAACCCCCGTAGCCGTCGGCATGCATGACGCCGCTGAAGCTTGCCAGGTGATCAGCCGGATGTGCGCCCCTGCGGTCGGGGCTGTAGTAATAGGCAATGGCTGCGGGAGTGGCGGATTGATAGCCACTGCCGTCAAAGACGTAGACCCAGACCCTGCCGGTTTTTGTCTTGCCCCGCCCGGGGTCGAGAACATCGACCGGGGTATCGTCCGTATGTATTCGGTCGAGTGCGGCGATATGGGCCCTGATTAACAGGACAAGTGGTGTCAGCAATGCAGATACCCGGCCGACCCAGTCGGCCATTACGGATCGGGAGATGTCTATCCCCAACCGGTCGTACATCTCTGACAGGCGGTAGAGGGGAATGTGATCGTCGAATTTGGCGATCATGATGTGGGCGAGCAGCCCCGGCCCGGGTTTGCCGCGCTCGATCGGCAAGGTCGGCATCTCGCCAGCCACTGTCGTATCGCATTCCCTGCAGATCATGCGCTTCTCGACATGCCGGACAATCTTGACCGACGCCGGCACGTGCTCCAGCACCTGGACCACTCTGTCGGCCGCCTTCAGGAACGAAGTGCCACCGCAGGTCGGGCAATTGCAGGGAGCTTTCCCGGAGCGCTGTTCAGCCTCGGCCCGGGAGGCCTCGATCTCCTCCAACATCAGCTCGAATTGCTCGATCTTCCTGTCGATCTTTTCCGAAGACGCGCCATGTTGCCGATGTCGGAGAAGCTCCAGTTGCGCGCGAAGAAGCCCGATTATGGAGTCTCGCTTGATGACCTCGGCTTCCTGGCTCTCAAGTTTTGCCGCCTGTTCCGCGACGAGTGCGCGCAAAGTATTGAGCTCGTCCTGACTGTCCAGCGGCGCTGTTTCCATATCCGCGAAACTAGCCGATTTGCCTCTGACGCACCAGCGTTAAGCTTCCCATGCCCCTGCAAAATATAGCTTTTATCCCGTTCGGCCGGGAGCGGAAGTCCACGCCGGGCGTCGCCAATCGATCCCCTCAACGAGCATCGAAAGCTGCGCCTGCGTCAGGTGCGCTACACCCTCTTTCGCCGTCGGCCAGGGAAAGTATCCGCGCTCCAAAATCTTGTAGAACAGACAGAACCCCTGGCCATCCCACCAAAGAAGCTTGATCCGGTCCGCGCGTTTTCCGCGAAAGCCGAAGATTGCGCCCGAGCCCGGTGCCTCCCTCACGACCGTCTCGACCAGCGCGGACAGACCATCAATGCCACGCCGCATATCGGTCACTCCGCAGGCCAGATAGACCCTCACATTCCCCGATGGGCCGATCATACCGCCTCCACGCAAGCGACGAGCGGGCCAAGCAGCTTCAACTCAACGTCAACCGCAACCTTCAAGCTCCGACCGTTTCGAAGCAAGATCTCAACGATCGTCGGCCTTGTTGCTGCGGTAGACGGCTGGCTTACGCCAACCTCCTCCGTGATTTCCACCGGGAGGAACACCGTCGGCCGATCGGCATAGTTGAATGATTGCCGCCACAAGCGGATCTGGCCCGGATGAATGTCGTGCCGGCGCGCCACATCGCCAATGCGAGCACCGGGCTCATCAGCTTCCGCAAGTATCCTCAGCTTCGCCTCGTCCGACCAACGCCGTCTGCGCTCGGTACCGGACATGATCTCTATGCGAGCCATGAAACCTCTTCGTTCTGGTATTAATGTCAGCACTAATGCTGGTTCTAATGCCAGAACATCGCCTGATTTGGCCGATCAGCAAAAACAGCTCACCGTACGCTCACCATCCACCACAGGTCGTCGACAGAACGAGTCGAGATTCCCTGGATATACGCTTCCTGGATAACGGCCGT
>NZ_NWTA01000066.1:0-1948 GCF_002531955.1 Rhizobium sp. M10
CCCGCCCATGGCGCCGGATGCATTTCATACAGCGATCATGAGCCAACGTGTGAGTTGGGTGCTCGATGCCGACCCGTATCCTGCAACTAATGCCTGCGGGCGGGTGCCGCGGTGGACCGACTTGTTCATCACGCAACGATCATTCGAAATGAACGTTGAAAGCTATCGACGACGTTCCACCCATGGGGGTCAAACGCCGGCGCGGCAGGCCAGCCTCATTCGCGACAATCAAAGGCACCGCCAGTTTGTCGCGCGCATTGCCTCGCCTGAACTGCTCCCTGAGAATGGGTTATTGCCTCATCTAAATTGCTCCCGCCGAATCAACCTCGGGAGCTGTGATGAGGAAGGTCAGCATGGCGACACGTGCGGAATTGGTGGCAGCGATCAGTTGTCGCTATGTGTTAGGCGGGCGGGCCGAGAAGGCGAGGATGTTAGACGAGTTCGTGGCGCTCACGGGCTTTCATCGCAAGCATGCGATGCGACTGCTGCGAGGAGAACGCAAACCGGCGAAGGGTGGTCCTCGGCCAGGGCGCCGGGTTTACGGCGACGACGTGCGGGCAGCGCTCGTCGTTGTTTGGGAGGCGTCGGATCGAATTTGCGGCAAGCGACTACACCCCCTGTTGCCAACACTAATCGAAGCGATGGAACGTCATGGACACGGCGATATGAATAGCGAGACGCGCCGGCGACTCTTGACGATGAGCCCAGCGACGATTGATCGGGTCCTCAAGGATGGTTCGCGAGCAAACGGTACTGATCACTGCGTTGGCCGAACTGCGCAAGTTGCTGCCGTTCCCGCTGCTGGGCTTCGACACCGATAACGACAGTGTGTTCATGAACGAGAGTGTTCATGAGTATTGCTTGCGCGATAATATCGAACTTACCCGTTGCCGCCCTTACCGAAAGAATGATCAGGCATTTGTCGAGCAGAAGAATGGCGCAATCGTGCGCAAGATCGTTGGATACCGACGCTTCGAGGGGCTGCGAGCCACTCGGGAGCTGGCCAAGCTTTATTCGTCAATGCGGTTGTTCGTGAATTTCTTTCAGCCATCATTCAAGCTGAAAGAAAAGCACCGTGACGGAGCCAAGGTGATCAAGCGCTATCATCGTCCTGCCACACTCTTCCAGCGGCTGCTTGACGACCCACGCACGCCGGAGGATACATGCCTTTGGCTCAAGGCGATGTACCTGACGCTCGAAGACTTTCTTTCTGGCTTACGGATTGCTTGGCGTGGTGGTGAAGTGAAACCGACTGCCCGCTCCAAGCCAGCGGCCAAGCGAGAGCGGCGGAGGCCCGATCCTCTACTCGCCGTCACTGCCGAACTCGAGGAATGGTTCGAGGCGGAGCCTTGGCGAACTTCGCGAGAGTTGCTTGAACGCTTGCAGGTCAAATGCCCCGGCGTGTATCCCGACGGCCTCATTCGGACCGTGCAGCGCCGAATGAAAATCTGGCGCAGTACACAGGCCAATGCGCTGGTGTTCGGGCCATTCGCCGATGCCGCGCGGCAGACGGAAAGTATAGAGGTCGGGCAGTGAGATCATTACCGAACAATACAGGATCGTCATCCGCGCTCTTACCGCCAGGTTGGCCTTCGACAACCGACCCCACCGGAAAACATGATGACCGCCCGCGAAGCCGCCCGCTCGCTACAGCGCTATTGAGAGGCGCGCTCGCGAGCGGCTTCGCTACCTCCGTCACCTGCACCAGGTGCGGGGATACGATCGGAACAACCCGTGAGGCATTCGAAAACATCGAGTGAGGCAACGACATTATTCTCCGGGAACACTCTTGGGTGAGGCAATACGGCGTCTCATCCTGATCGCCGCCCCATAGGTCGCATAACTATCAGGCGTGCAACGGGTTCTGCAAGCAGCTACGCCGCAATGGTTCCGTTGCCTGAGGCGGCGAAATCAGAAAGGCCGGCGGAAAGATTGGTTGGAATCGGAA
>NZ_NWTA01000067.1:0-1905 GCF_002531955.1 Rhizobium sp. M10
GGCGACCATGGCGGCCAGCCCGACCACCGAGCCGGAGGCCAGGTCGATGCCGCCGGTGATGATGACATGGGTGACGCCGACGGCAAGAATGCCGATCACCGAGACCTGCAGGATGATGATCGACAGGCGCTGCTCGTTGCCGAGGAACGAACTGCCGACGAAGACCCAGCCGAGGATCTCGAAGGCAAGGGCAATGCCGACCAGCACCATCAGCATCGACATCTCACTGTGAAACTTGCGTTTCACAACACGCTTTTCCGCCACAACCGTGGCCCCAGGGGTTATCGTCATTGTGCTGCGAGCTCCATGATCTTGACTTGATCGGCCTCAGCCCGATCGAGGATGCCGGACACGCGTCCCTGCCGGATCGTCATGACCCGGTCGCTCATCCCGAGGATCTCGGGGAGTTCCGAGGAGATCATGATGACGGCCACGCCTTCGGAGGCGAGCGTGGAAATCATGCGATGGATCTCGGCTTTGGCGCCGACGTCGATACCGCGCGTGGGTTCATCGAGGATGAGGACGCTCGGCTTTGTCAGCAACCAGCGACCGATGAGCACTTTCTGCTGATTGCCGCCGGAGAGATTCAGGATCTTCTCACCCATGCCTGGGGTCTTGACCCTCAGCGATGTCGTCATCGCCTCGCAGTCCTGCGACAGCCGCTTCTGCTCGACGAAGCCGCGACGCACATATCCGCCATGCAGGGCGGCCATCTGCATGTTCTGTTGAATGTCCAGCAGCAGGAAGCAGCCGGATTCCTTCCGGTCTTCAGTGAGGAAGGCCATCCCGTTTTCCATGGCGACGGCGGGCGAACTGACGTTGACGGATTTGCCTCTGATCTCGATCGTACCCGATGTCGCCGGTGTCACGCCAAAGAGCGTTTCAGCAATGTTGGAGCGACCGGCGCCGACAAGCCCGGCGATTCCGAGAATCTCGCCGGCATGAAGGTCGAACGAGACGTGCTGGAAGATACCTTTGAGACATAGATCGCGGACGCTGAGCACCACGTCGCCGATCTTGGCCTCCACTTTGGGAAACATTTGCGAGATCTCGCGCCCCACCATCATGCGGATGACGTCTTCACGGGTCAGGTCTTGGGCAGCCTTGGTCGCGATGTGTTTGCCGTCGCGGAAAATCGACACCTCGTCGGAGATTTCGAAAAGCTCGTTCATCTTGTGGGTGATATAGATGATTCCTTTTCCCCGTTCCCTCAGCGTCCTGATGATACGGAAAAGATGCTCGACCTCGCGTTCGGTGAGCGCGGACGTTGGCTCGTCCATGATCAGGACATCCGATTCATAGGAAACCGCCTTGGCAATCTCGACCATCTGGCGGCTGGCAACCGAAAGCAGACCGACCCTTTGATCGGGGTCGAGATCAATGCCCAATTCCTCGAAAAGCCTGTAGGTGCGGCTGTGCAGTTCCTTATGATCGACGAGACCAAAACGATTCTTTGGCTCGCGCCGGATCCAGATGTTTTCCGCAATCGTCATGTGGTTCATCAGATTGAGCTCCTGATGAATCATGGCGATGCCGTTGTCGAGGGCGTCGAGCGGACTGCCGAGCCGAATGGGAAGGCCGTTTAAGAAAAACTCTCCTGCGTCCGGCGTGTAGATGCCGGCAATGATCTTCATCAGCGTGGACTTGCCCGCGCCGTTTTCGCCCATAAGGGCATGAACCGTGCCGCGTCTCAGGCGGAAGGAGACGTCATCCAGCGCAACGTTTCCGGCAAATTCCTTGCGGACATCTTTGACCTCCAGGAGATATTTGGCTGTCGGAACAGCGCCGCTTTCCCGGACCGCCTTGACGGTCGATGGTGAGATTTTCGGCATCGTGGCAGACCTTCTGCTTTCTATGCATAGAGGTTCCAGCTTCGGATGTGCCTTTGGGGCACATCCGAAGCCG
>NZ_NWTA01000068.1:0-1544 GCF_002531955.1 Rhizobium sp. M10
AATCACCGCCATCGCCCGCAAGCAGCTGGAAAAGCGCGGCCTGAAGATCTTCACCAGCGCCAAGGTCACCAAGGTCGAGAAGGGGGCGGGCAGCATCACGGCCCATGTTGAGACTTCGGATGGCAAGGTGCAGCAGATCACCGCCGACCGGATGATTTCGGCCGTCGGCGTTCAGGGCAATATCGAAAATCTCGGCCTTGAGGCGCTCGGCATCAAGACCGACCGCGGCTGCGTCGTCGCCGACGGTTACGGCAAGACCAATGTCGCCGGCATCTATGCGATCGGCGACGTCGCCGGCCCGCCGATGCTGGCGCACAAGGCCGAGCATGAGGGTGTGGTCTGCGTCGAGAAGATCGCCGGTCTGCCGAATGTCCATCCGACCGACAAGGGCAAGGTTCCCGGCTGCACCTATTGCAACCCGCAGGTCGCTTCCGTCGGTCTCACCGAAGCCAAGGCCAAGGAGCTGGGCCGCGACATCCGCGTCGGCCGTTTCTCTTTTGCGGCGAACGGCAAGGCGATTGCGCTCGGCGAAGACCAGGGCATGGTGAAGGTGATCTTCGACAAGAAGACCGGCGAGCTGCTCGGCGCCCACATGGTCGGCGCCGAAGTCACCGAGCTCATCCAGGGCTTCGTCGTCGCGATGAACCTCGAGACGACGGAAGAAGAGCTGATGCACACGATCTTCCCGCATCCGACCGTCTCCGAAACGATGAAGGAAGCGGTGCTGGATGCCTATGGCCGCGTGCTGAACGCTTGATAATTTCCAGGGCCGCCCTTTATCCCAGGGCGGCAAGCCGTCCCTCAGGCGGCAAGCCGTCCCTCAGGCGACGAAGCTGTCCTCTCCTGATGGCTTAAGCCGCTCCGGGGTAGAAAAAACGAAAGGAAATTCTCATGTCTATGGAGACGCAGGCGTTGCTGGTGTTTTTGCTGATCGGCCTGGTGGCGGGCTTCCTCGCAAGTCTGGTCGTCGGTGGCGGCGGCTTGATCAGATGTCTTCTCAGCGGCATCATCGGCGCCTTCGTCGGCGGCTATCTGTTCAGCGCGCTGGGCATTTCGCTGGGCATTGAAAATGCCCTTGTCGTGCAGATCATCCACGCCACCGTCGGCGCGATCATCGTGGTGCTGGTTGCCAGGGCAGTCGCTTAGGGGGAAGGGCAGACATGGAGAGCGTGGGCTGGATTTCGGCAATCATCATCGGCGGGTTCGCGGGCTGGCTCGCCGGCAAGCTGATGGATGCACGATACGGGATTTTCCTGAACATCGTGCTCGGCATCGTCGGCTCGGTCGTCGCCACCGCCATCCTCGCCCAGTTCCATGTCCAACTTGCCGGTGGACGGCTCGGTTACTTCGTCACGGGTTTCCTTGGCGCCTGCCTGCTGATATTCCTTGCGCGGCTGGTGCGGCGCTAGATCGAAGAGATGATGCCGCTTTAAGGGCGGCGGAAAGCTGAAACTGCAATGGTGACCATTCTCGATACGATCAATCCCGACGCCAAGCGCGTGCGCCATCCGGAAAAGGCGCATCGGCCGGATACGGAAGTCATG
>NZ_NWTA01000069.1:0-1471 GCF_002531955.1 Rhizobium sp. M10
TCCGGCACGCTTGGCGACATCGGCACCCATGTGATCGATGCCGCACGCCTGCTCGTCGGTGAATTCGAGCAGGTGAACGCCATCGTCAAGACCTTCATCCCTGAACGCCCGCTGCCGGCCGGCCGCTTCTTCGGTCCGAGCGGGGCGGCCTCCTCGGAAAAGGGCAAGGTCGACGTCGACGACACCGCGCTGACGATGATCAAGTTTGCAGGCGGGGCGCACGGCACGATCGAAGTGACGCGCAATTCCTGGGGCCATCATAACCAGCTCGGCTTCGAGATCCACGGGACCCGCGGCTCGATCGCCTTCGACTACCAGCGCCTCAACGAACTGCGGGTCGCCTTTGCCGACGATCCGGCCGACGCCTTCGGCTTCCGCACCATCTATTCCGGCCCGAACCAGCCCTTCGGCGACAAGCTGTGGCCGGTGGCCGGCATGGGGCAGGGCTACATCGATATCAAATCGATCGAATGGTACAACTTCCTGCAGGCCATCGCCGACAACAAGCCGGCTTCACCCGACTTCCGGGATGGCGTGCAGATCGAGCGCATCGCCGAAGCCATTCTCGTCTCCGGGCAGAACGGCGCCTGGGAAACCATCAAGCAATCCGCCGCCTGAGGGAGCCTTCGATGACGATCAAGCTCGCAATGCACACCTGGCCCTATGCAAGCAACCCGACATGGCTGCCGGCCTATACGCTTGAGGAAACCATCCGCCGCGTCAAGAAGATCGGCTATGACGCCATCGAGATCGGCGCCGCCAGCCCGCATGTCTTTCCGCCGACGCTGAGCCCGCAACGGCGCAAGGATCTCGGCCGGATGCTGAAGGACTACGAGCTCGAACTGGCCGCCATGCTGCCGGCCCATGGCGGCGGCCCCGGCAACAACGTCGCCTCGCCGATCCCGGAAGAGCGCCGCTGGGCGATCGACCATTACAAGGACATGGTCCAGCTCACCGCCGACTGGGGCGGCAAGCGGCTGATCTGCCTGCCGGGCTGGTATATCTTCGGCACCACCTACCGTCAGGCATGGGACTGGGCGGCTCAGGCGATCGGCGAAATCGCCCGCTTCGCCCAGGACTTCGGCGTCGAGATCGTCATCGAGCCCACCCCGGAAGACAGCAACATCGTCAATACCTGCGACAACACCATCGACATGATGAAGGATGTCGGCGAGCCGAACGTGCGCCTGATGTTCGACAGCCATCACGTCATCACTCAAAAGGAAGTGATGAGCGACTACGTCTATGCCATGGGCAAGGACCTCGTCCATATCCACGCCTCCGACAACAACCGCCTGCCGCCGGGCATGGGAAGGGGAGACTTTCCGGCCCTCATCGACGCCCTCGCCGAAACCGGCTTCGACGGATACCTCTCCATGGAGTGCGGATTCCACCAGCGCGGCATCGAACCGGACTGGGTCGCTCGCGTCTGCCTTGAATACCTCAAACCTATCGTCGATGCCGCGAACGC
>NZ_NWTA01000070.1:0-1444 GCF_002531955.1 Rhizobium sp. M10
CGCCCCGCCGACCGGGACATGCATCCCGATGACGAGACCCGCATCAACCAGTTCGCGGAAGCAGTCCGAGGCTATGAAATTCTACCCGACGGTAGCATCGGCCGAGGGGACGGAAGGGTTCCCGAGGCTACCGTCGAGAACAATTTAGGGATTCTTAGGAGGTTCGCTCGTTGGCTCCGAGCAGCAAACAGAGATTCGATGGCTTCTCGGTTTTTAAACGATCCAGATTCACTAGCCGTTGATATCGCGGATTATTGGGCAAGCGGTGAGGACGATCAGAACCGTCTTAACTCAGCGCTGTCTCATTTCAGGAGGCTCGGACCTGAGGGGCAAGAACTCCAAGCCGTTGGAGCTGGGCCGCGCCTGATGGGCCGCCGAATTCATGATCCCTATCCCGATGACGCCCGCGTCATTGATAGCTTGGCCAAGGAAGAGCTGAGTAAGTTCGGACCGGTCTCGATTTCTCAGAAAAATGCCAGTAACCAACGAAAGTTTAGCGATTGGCTCAAAAGGGAGGGTAGGGGGAGCATAGTCAGCCGACTCACGGGTACTGATCAGCAGCAACGGTCGTTGCAGGAGGATTTTAGGAAATTTACCGAGGCCGAGGGAAAAGTGGTCGTGAGTTTAGATCGGCTGCGGCAGTATCTAGGCGCCGAGTCCCAGTTGAAACAGCATAATCCTTATCCCGACGACGCCCTCATGATTGATGGCTTGGCCAACGAAGAGCTGAGCAAGCTCGGACCGGACTCGACTTCCAAGAGGAAAGTTGTCCAGAATATGGCGATAAATCAACGGAGGTTTAGTGATTGGCTCCAAAAGAATGGTCGGGGGAGCATAAGCAGTCGCCTGACTGGCAGTGATGAGCAGCAACGGTCGTTGAAGGACGATTTTAGGGAATTTACTACTAACGTTGAAGTAAAAATAAGCGTGGGTTTCGATCGGCTGCGACAGTATCTAGGCGCCGAGTCGCAGTTGAAACAGCATGATCCTTATCCCGACGACACCCGCATGATTGATGGCTTCGCCAATGAAGAGCTGAGCAAGCTCGGACCGGACTCGACTTCCAAGAGGAAAGGCGTCTTGAATCTGGCCAGCAATCAACGGAGGTTTAGTAATTGGCTCCGAAAGAATGGTCGGGGGAGCATAAGCAGTCGCCTGACTGGCAGTGATGAGCAGCAACGGTCGTTGAAGGACGATTTTAGGGAATTTACTACTAACGTTGAAGTAAAAATAAACGTGAGTCTCGATCGGCTGCGGCAGTATCTAGGCGCTGAGTCGCAGTTGAAACAGCATCATCCTTATCCCGACGACGCCCTCATGATTGATGCCTTGGCCAACGAAGAGCTGAGCAAGCTCGGATCGGCCTCGACTTCCAAGAGGAGAGTCGTCTGGAGACTGGCCAGCAATCAACGAAAGTTTAGTGATTGGCTGCAAACCAGGGGTA
>NZ_NWTA01000071.1:0-1415 GCF_002531955.1 Rhizobium sp. M10
CGGAAATCTTGGTCATTGCATTTTCCTTCTCTTTGAGTTGGTTGCAAGCTGTGACATCGGGATTGACCCTTCCGCCGGCGGATGCATGGCCGCTTGGTAGAACGCGGATCCGATGACGAACGGTCAGGTGGCCTCCGTTCCGTTCGTTTCATGAACCGGCATAATGCAGACTGCTTTCTGCCGCTTGTAACCAGGGATCAGCAAACACCATGCCAACTGCTCCGACGCGCCAAGAAGATCATTTTCTTTTATCAATGGGCGGGTTGAGGGCAGGTTGATGTGTATTTGACGGAGAGACCGGCGAACAAAACGTTCCAATCACGACAAACCTGACAAAAGTGGCGGATGCCCGACATTTGCGAGAAATGTCGACGGTTGCGCTGGGGACAAGGGAATTAGCATGTAATTCAACCGCGCTCAGGATCGTCCTGTGTCGGATCGTATTGAGCCTGCGGGGTGGAAAGTGGCTTTGCGGTCCTCGCCGCAAGTGCCTCCGTCAGCTGCGCACTGGTGCTTACCTTGACGGTCAGCTTGCGCGAGACATTGCGTGCAATTGCAGTGCCTTCTTTGCACCGGCCGCCATTGATTAGAACCGCCGCATCCGCGGATCAGGCATGGGACACGAACGGCACGATCTGTGGCGATCCAATCGCGGGGCATCTGCCTTGGCAACCGGATAAGTTCATCGCCGAGGGCGACGAGACAGCGATCGCCACTTCGCGCTTTTAAAAAAGTCCTATTGAAAGAAGCGACGAACTAGCCACCATCGCAGCGCTAACTTTGTGGATGGAATGCCACACGAAGTAACTACGTTCGTTCGTTTGCGCAGACGACGAGCAGCAGGAGACAACAAACGATCTGAAGGTAACAGCGTTGACTTGTTCGCGAGATCACGCAGTAACCTTGTCTGCCGCGACATGGGTCTGACAGTTCTTCGGGCAGACGCGCGCGCAGGCGCCGCAACCAATGCAGCGGCCGGCCTCATCGACAACCATGATCATACGATTGAGCTCGCCATCGAAGTCTTCCTCCTCGTCGTCGCAGATGCCGAGGATTTCACCCGCTTCACCGACGCCATAGAGGTGCATGACTTCGCGAGAGCAGGCTTTGAAGCATCGGCCACAGCCGATGCAGGTTGTAGCATCGATGCAGGTCAGGTACTCCGGCACCCAGCTGGAGCCGTCGCGCGTGACGAAAGGGCCAGTCATCGTGAATTCTCCAATGCAGCGAGCTCTTCCTTCGCAGCGTTCAACTCGGCGAAGGCGTCGAACGTCTCTCCTGCAATGGTCTTGATTCTAGCCCAATTAATCGGAAGGTCCTCGGCAAGATCGTGCAACTCCATCTTCGCAGCGGCGGCGCGGGACTGCAGCTTGCGGACCTTCTTCAGCTGCTCCACAATGTCTGACATGATCTCT
>NZ_NWTA01000072.1:0-1383 GCF_002531955.1 Rhizobium sp. M10
GACGACGCCCTCATTATTGATGCCTTGGCCAACGAAGAGCGGAGTAAGCTCCGACCGGTCTCGACTTCCAAGAGGAATGTTGTCTGGAATATGGCCAGCAATCAACGGAGGTTTAGCGATTGGCTCCAAAGGGAGGGCAGGGAGAGCATCGCCAGTCGCCTGACTGGCAGTGATCAGCAGCAACAGTCGTTAAAGGACGATTACAGTAACTTTACCAACGCTGAAGGAAAAAGAATAAGCGTGAGTTTCGATCGGCTGCGGCAGTATCTAGGCGCTGAGTCGCAGTTGAAACAGCATGATCCCCATCCCGACGACGCCCTCATTATTGATGCCTTGGCCAACGAAGAGCGGAGTAAGCTCCGACCGGCCGCGACTTCCCGGAAAAATGCCAGTAACCAACGAAAATTTAGCGCTTGGCTCAAAAGGGAGGGCAGGGAGAGCATAGTCAGCCGACTCACGGGTACTGATGAGCAGCAACGGTCGTTGCAGGAGGATTTTAGGGCCTTTACCAAGGAGGAAGGAAAAAAAGTGGTCGTGAGTTTAGATCGGCTGCGGCAGTATCTAGGCGCCGAGTCCCAGTTGAAACAGCATAATCCTTATCCCGACGACGCCCTCATGATTGATAGCTTCACCAAGGAAGAGCTGAGCAAGCTCGGATCGGACTCGAGTTCCAAGCGGAAAAGCGTTTTGAATCTGGCCAGCAATAAACGGAGGTTTAGTGATTGGCTCCGAAAGAAGGGTCGGGGGAGCATAGCCAGTCGCCTGACTGGCAGTGATCAGCAGCAACGGTCGTTAAAGGACGATTTGAGGGCCTTTACCAAGGCTGAAGGAAAAAGAATAAACGTGAGTCTCGATCGGCTGCGGCAGTATCTAGGCGCTGAGTCGCAGTTGAAACAGCATAATCCTTATCCCGACGACGCCCTCATGATTGATAGCTTCGCCAACGAAGAGCTGAGCAAGCTCGGATCGGACTCGACTTCGCAGAGGATAGTCGTCTCGAAGCTGGTCAGCAATCAGCGAAAGTTTGGTGATTGGCTGCAAACCAGGGGTAGGGAGAGCATAGCGAGCCGGCTCAACGGCAGTGATCAGCAGCAATGGTCGTTGAAAAAAGATTACCAAGACTTCACCGAAGACATGGGAAAACACACTATCTCTTTCAAGCGGCTTCGGCAGTACCAGCAAGTCGTTGAGGCGAACGCAGCGTCGGGGTTGTCCCCTGAGCCGGCAAGTGGCCGCGAACCGGCCGGTCTGGACGGCCGTTCGGATTCACGTGCCGAGTTCAGATCAACTTCGCCGCTGCAGCAGGTTGATCCGTCGATCGAAGGCCGCAGCGGATTGTCGCTCGACCATATCGAATGGCTGGGCGACCAGCATATCCAGACG
>NZ_NWTA01000073.1:0-1355 GCF_002531955.1 Rhizobium sp. M10
GGGATTGACCTTGGCGAGCGCAATCTCCGGCAGCACCGTGTAATTGGCGAAGGTCGAGCAGCCCATATAGTGATGGATCTTGTCCTTGCCGATCGAAAAGCGTGAGGTGCCGTCCGGCATCAGACCCTGGCCCTGGGTCGAGCGGATGGCGGTGCAGAGATTGGTCTTGCGGCTGAGGCAGGAATAACATTCGCGGCATTCCGGCGTGTAGAGCGGAATGACGTGGTCGCCCTTCTTGACCGAGGTCACACCCGGGCCGACGTCGACGACGATGCCGGCACCCTCATGGCCGAGAATGGCCGGGAACAGGCCTTCCGGATCGGCGCCCGACAGGGTGAAATCGTCGGTGTGGCAGATGCCGGTCGCCTTGACCTCGACCAGCACTTCGCCGGCTCTCGGCCCCTCCAGCTGCACGGTCATCACTTCCAGCGGTTTTCCGGCCTGAACGGCTACGGCGGCGCGAACGTCCATTTGATATCTCCCTCCTGTTAATTCAATTTCGGTTGTTAAATATGCGGAGATGCGACCGAGAGATCGAAACGATCCGCTTCGGCCTCACCCCGTTCATCCCGGCTCGACCTGACACCACACCGCAAGAAGCGGCTGGGCCGTACATCTTATCGCGAAGGATTGCCCGGCATCATTCGCGAAGACCGTACCGGTCGCGGCAGAAAACCACTGGGAATCGCCAAGGCAGATTTCTCCCGGAGAAAGCAGAATGAAGGCGCGCGGCTGCGTCTGAACATGATCGGGGAAGCGGGTGTAGCGATCCATATAGATCACGCCGACCCGGAGATCGGCGCGCTCCTCCATACCGCCAGGGCCGACCAGAACCGCATGGGAGTGCGTATTGCCGAAGTTCAGGCTGGCAAACGGGCCACTGCGGCCGCGTCTCCACAGCAGCCTGCCGGCGAGACTGTTGAACTGATCGGCGATTGCCTCGTATTTCCGCCCGGATTTCGCCAGATGGCTGACGGCGTCATTCAGCCCTTCGGGCACCCCGGGGAGAGGGCCTCCCTCCGGGCGCACCTTGCCTGTCTTGAGCAGTCTTTGAAGGACCTTTCCGGCAACGAAACTGGCAACGGCGGGAGCGTCGGCCGACAGCATCAGCCCACCGATATCGTTGAGAAATTCCTGCAGCGGCTGGGGACGCCTTTCCCTTCCGATGTCGTGCAGCCTTATATAAGCCGGCTTTTCGTCATCGTTCAGGAGAAGGTCAGCACCAGGTCTGATTGGACGTCCCACCACGCGCGCCACGTTCGATCTCCCCGTTAAAGCGCCTTTTCCAATTCCGGCAGGGCGTCGAACAGATCGGCGACGAGGCCGTAGTCGGCGACCTGGAAGATCGGCGCCTC
>NZ_NWTA01000007.1:0-304370 GCF_002531955.1 Rhizobium sp. M10
CGGATGGCCATCCGCCGGAGTGCGCACCGATCATCCAACAATCAGCGCAAATTGAACATGCAAGGGGGCGGCGATATCTTAAGGCGACGATTTTCTACCACTTTAATCAAGGCTACACTTATTCCGGCCATTGGGTTCAAGCGACCGCCGTATTCCTGATTTCACTCAGCCGACCGGTCGAGCCAAGCATACCCGAATCGGTAGCGGTCGTCGCCGCGCTGATAGAAATAGGGCACGTCGATCACCGCTGCCGCAGGCGCGGACACGCCGAGATTGGCCTGGAGCCATTCAGTCATGGCCGGCGGAAGCCCTTCGCTTCCCCCCTTCGGCGGGATCAGCCACACGAGAAGCAGCGGTCGCCGGCCGCTAAGATCCGGGCGGAAGCCGGGATAATCCACGGAAAGGACCGGCACATCCGGAATATCCTGCCTGAGATTGCCGGCGAGCAGGCTGTCGCCGGCAAGGATCGCTGCCGGTTCGGCCTGTTTGCGCAAGCTTTCCAGCATCGTCGCATAGGGCCGGTTCAGCCGTTCGTAATGGCCGGTGAAGCGTGCGGCCGCGACGCTGCCGTAAAGGGCGGCCGGCACGCCGATCATGATGACGGCGACGACGGCCATGAAACGCCGGAACGCTTTGTCGGTCACGACGCCGGCGGCGTCGATCTTCAGGCAGAAATAGAGCGGCAGGATGAAGAGCATCGGCACCAGCCAGCGATCCTTGATGCCGGCCGCGCCGCCGAAGACGATCAGAAATAAAATGCCGGCGAGGAAGACGAGCATCATCCGCTCGATGAGCCGCGTCCATTGCGAGCCGGCGGTGAGCGCCGGACGAAGGCTCTTGCCGAAGACGATCGCAAACACCGCTACCGTCAATCCGGCAAAGCTGACGATGGCAAGAGCGAGCGAGCCGACGCCCATGGCGACCTGCATCGGATAGCTGGCATTGTCGCTGGCGGTCATCTTTTCCAGGGTGCGGGCGGTGGCGAAGTCGAGATTGTCCTTCAGCCAGAAGAGATGCGGCAGGGTGATGACGAGGGCAACGATAGCGGTCACCGCCAGCCGTCGATCGAAGATCCGCCCCCGCCAGCGCGCATCCGCCAGCGCGCCGATCAAGGCTGCGGCCGGCAGGATGGCGAAATTATATTTGGCGAGCAGGCCGAAACCGATGCCGATGCCAGCGGTTAGATAGGAGGCAAGGCTCGGCTGTTTCAGACTGCGGATGAAGCCGTAGAAGAAGATGCTGGCCGAGAAGAAGACCGCGACCGTGTGCGTCAGGTCTCGCTGCATCTCGAAGACCATCTGCGGGATGGTCAGCAATCCGAGCGTCGCGATCGCCACCAGCGCCTTGTCGCGCAAAATGAGACGCGCGGTCAGGCCGTACAGCAGGAAGGCGCTGAACAGCAGGAGATTCTTCACCACCGAAAGCGCGACAAGCGAAACACCGGCAAACTGGAAGACGGCATATTGCAGCCAGTTGTAGAACGGCGGCTGCGGGCCGTAACCGGCGGCGAGCCATTGCGAGCGGAAAACCTGTTCGGCCTCGTCGAGATCGAGTGAATGCGAGGTTGCGAGCCGCACACCGACCTGAAGCGTGAAATAGAAGGCCAGCAGCACGAAAATCCAGCGCATGTCGCGAAGACCGGTCTTGATCATTCTATCTGGCCCCCGGCCGAACCCAGGCATAGCCGAGTGCGAAATTATCGCCCTGGCGGCCGAAATAATAGGGAAGCGACAAGGCGCCGATCTCCTGCGGCGTGATGCCCGCCGCCGTCAGCGCCGATGAAAACCGCTCCGGCATGACGGCATCCGCCGCCGTCGCCGTCTTCTTGCCGCGCCAGACGATCAGCACCGGTCCGCCTGCTGTCGTGTAGGCCGGAATGCCGGCAACGGGAAAATCGGGAATGACGACGGGCACATGGGGAAGCTGCAGACGCATGTTGCCGGCGACATAGGGATCCGAGGCAATCACCAGTGCGGGTTCGGTCTGCCGGGTCATTTCGCGGGCGAGATCGGCCATCGGCACATTCGGTCGACTATAGGTGCCGATCAGCCCGGCGCCGACCACGCGGAAGCCGAGCGCGACCAGCACACAGGCCATCAGCACCGGAACGACCGGCCGGAAGCGGCGCAGCCCGGCGGAAAGATCGAGCCCGGCCGCCTTCATCTTTGCCAGAAAGTAGATCGGCAGCACCAGCAGGAACGGATCGAGCCAGCGCTCACGCACCGTGGTGGAACCGGTGAACAGCACGATCAGAAGGATTCCGGCGAGGCTCGCAAGCATCATCCGCTCCATCATCGCGGTCCAACGGTTTCCGGATGAAAGCATCAGGACAAAATCCCGACGGAAGGCAGCGGCGAAAATTGCGACCGGGAGTGCCGCAAAGGCGAGGATGGCGACGACAAAGGCGAGAATACCTTTGCCGATCCGTACGATGCCGGCGGGTTCGTTGCCGGCGGCCATCTTGACCAGAGTGTCGGAGGAGGCGAATGCGAGATTGCCCTGCAGCCAGATCGCATGCGGCAGGACGATGACGAGCGCGACGGCGACCGCGATCAGCATGCGCCAGTCGAGCGCCCTGCGCCGCCATTCGGCGTCAGGCAGGATGGCAATCAGCGCGACCGCCGGCATCAGCGCAAAATTGTACTTCGAGATCAGCCCGATGCCCGTTGCAAGGCCGAGCAGCAGGTAGCTGCCGACGCCTGGCCGGTCGAGCGTGCGGAAGAAGCCGTAGAGGAACAGGGAGCTGGCAAAGAGCAGCGCCGTCGTGTGGGTCAGATCCTGCTGGGCCATGTAGGAGACCTGGGGCAGGGTGATCAGCGCCAGCATGCCGACGGCGGCGAGCGCCTGGTCCTTCAGTGCCTCGCGCCCGGCAAGGCCATAAAAGAGGTAACACAGGAAGAGCAGGATATTCTTCGGCACGATCAACGCGCCGATCGACATGCCCGTCACCGAAACGACGGCATATTGCATCCAGTTGTAGAAGGGCGGCTGCGGGCCGTAGCCCGCCAGCAGATATTGCGAGAAGAAGGACTGCTCGGCCTCGTCGAGCTCCAGCGAATGCGGAAGCGCCAGTCGCAGCCCGACGTTCAGCACGAAATAGGCTGCAAGCAGCAGAGCCGCGATTCCGATCGTCCTCGTCGCGCGTTCCAGCATCGTGCTGCCGGCTTAGGCTTGGCTTTGATCGTCGAAGATCTGCCGCACGATATAGTTCGGAGAGGCGTCGTCACGGTAATAGGTGCGCGCGATCATTTCCGCCAGAATGCCGGTCGTGATCATCTGCACCGAAGACAGCAGCAGCACGACGCCGACCATCAGCATCGGTCGCGTGCCGATATCATTGCCCATGATGAACTTGTCGAAGCCGAGATACAGCAGGATCAGCATGGCGACGGCGCCGAGACCGAGACCCAGCGAGCCGAAGAAATGCCCCGGCCGCGCCTTGTAGCGCATGAAGAACATCACCGAGAGCAGGTCGAGGATGACGCGGAAGGTGCGCGAAATCCCGTATTTCGAAACGCCGTGTTCACGGGCATGGTGGGTGACGGCCATTTCGCCGATGCGCGAGCTCGGGACGACACCGGCCACCCAGGCCGGGATGAAGCGGTGCATTTCGCCCATCAGCTTCACCTGCTTGATGATCGAGGCACGGTAGATCTTCAGGCTGCAGCCGTAATCGTGCAGCTTGACGCCGGTGATGCGGCCGATCAGGTAGTTGGCGCACCAGGAGGGTATCTTGCGCAGGAACAGACCGTCCTTGCGGTTCTTGCGCCAGCCGACCAGGAGGTCGAGTTCGCGCCGTTCCAATTCGGCGACCATCGCAGGAATGTCCTTCGGATCATTCTGCAGGTCGCCGTCCATCGTCGCGATCAGGCGGCCCCGGGCGGTATCGATGCCGGCCTGCATGGCGGCGGTCTGGCCGAAATTGCGCTGCAGCTCGACGATTCTCAGCGCCAGCCCCTCGCGCCCGACGTATTTGCGGGCGTTGACGAGCGTCGCATCCGTGCTGCCGTCGTCGACGAGGATCAGTTCCCAGCGATGAGGATATTGGGACATCGCGGCAAGGATACGCTCGACCAGCGGGCCGACGCTTTCCTCTTCGTTGAAAACGGGCACGACCAGCGACAGCTCGAGCGATTGTACCGGATCATTCGTGCCGCGAATGGGCTCTACCGTTGTCTGCAACTTTCATCTCCAAAAGGCCGGGCGGCCTGGCAGTCCTTACTGCCGCCACCGCGTTTGCGGAAGCCTACTACATGAACTGCCCGTCCGTTGCCAGCGGCCAATGCCGGTTTCCCCGCAATCGGCCGACATGCCGCAGCGCTATTGCGCGCCTCCCTCCACCCAGGAGTAGCCAATGGAGAAGGTATGTTTGCCGTCACCGAAAAGATAGGGCAGCGTCAGGGTATTTATCTCTTTCAGATGAATACCCGATCTGACGAGATCGTTGGCGAAGCCGGGAGAGATGGTTGGATCATTTGCGGTTTCGCCGCGCCAGACAACCAGCACCGGCCCCTTCGCAGCCGCATATTCGGGAACCCCGGGGCCGGGGAAGAACGGGATCACGACGGGAACGTCGGGAAATTCGAGCTTCATATTGCCCGCCACGAACTTGGTTCCCGCGACGATGAGAACCGGTTTGCGGGTCGCTGTCAGTTCGGTCACGTAGTTCGCGAAGGGCACGTTCGTTCTCGTATAGGTGCCGATATATTGAATGGCGACGATCCGCAGCAGCAGGATCGACAGGATGACGATCATGAAAACCGGCACCACCGGCCGGAAGCGTGCAAGGCCGGCGGAAAGATCGAAACCTGCTGTCTCCAGTTTCAGGAACAGATAGATCAGCAGGACGAGCAGGCACGGGTCGAGCCAGCGCTCGTGGATGTCGCTGGCGCCGGCGAAGACGACGATGCCGGCGAAGGCGAGCAGGCTGACAACCATCATCCGCTCGATCACCCGGATCATCGGACTGGACGAAGAGAGCGCCCGGAAGAAATCCCGCCGGAAGGCAGCCGCGATGAGAACGATCGGCAACGCGGCGAAGCCGAGCACGGCGATGACGAGGGACAACAGCCCCTGTCCGATGCGGGGGAGGCCGGCCGCGGCCTCATGCTCGGCAGTCATCCGCTCCAGCGTCGGGGCCGAAGCGCTGACGAGGTTATCGGGCAGCCAGAGCGCATGCGGCAGAACGATCAGAATGGCGATGACGGCCGCCGCCAGCAGGCGCCAGTCGAACAGGCGGTTGCGCCACTTCCAGTCCGGCAGCACGGCGACGAAGGCGGCAAAAGGCAGGATGGCGAAATTATACTTCGAGATGAGGCCGATGCCGGTGGCAATGCCGATGACGAGATAACTGCCGATCGTCGGCTGGCGCAGCGTCCGGAAAAAGCCGAAGAGGAAGAGCGAGGTCGCAAACAGCAGGGCAACGGTATGGGTGAGCTCGCGCTGCGCCATCAGACCGACCTGTGGCAGGGTAATCAGGCTCAGCATGGCGATGGGCGGGAGCAAACGGCTCTTCAGCACCTCGCGGGCAGCCAGACCGTAGAAAAGATAGCTGCCGAAGAGGATGATGTTCTTGGGAACCGAGAGCGCCCACATCGTAATGCCGGTCACAGAGACGATGGCGTACTGGATCCAGTTATAAAAGGGCGGCTGCGGGCCGTAGCCGGCCAGAAGATATTGCGAGTAGAATGCTTGCTCCGCCTCGTCGAGATCGAGTGTATGCGGCAATGAGATGCGGAGCAGGATGTTCAGCAGGAAATAGACTGCCAGAAAAATGCTGGCGCTCTTGATGCTTTTGGTAATGCGCTCCAACATCGATCTCCAAGTCAAGCCGGCAAGGCCTCGCCATCTCTGCCGCGCGGATCGCCGGCTTGAGACGCTCCCGCCGTCACCGTCATCAACTCCGCCGTTGTGCGCAACCTTCATTTCTCCTAAAACGCCGGGACGGAACCGAGGCCCATGCCGACGCCAAGCGAGGAATGCCTACTACATGAAGAGTTCGATCGTTGAAAGCCAGCAGTCCTGGTTTATGCGCAATCGCATGACGGCGCTGACGGTCGCAATTGTCGCAGCCTATGCGCTCTTCGTGCAGTGGTTCTGGGGCTGGCCCGTCATCATCAGCCAATGGGCCGATGTCGGGGCAGGTCCTGTCATCGGCGCCCTCGTGGCTCTGACGGGCACCTATTTCCTGCGCACCTGGCGCATCTACGACTATTTTCCGACGGAGACCGCGGGACGGTTCGCGACCCTCTTCCGGGTCACGCAGATCCACAATCTCCTGAACATCATGCTGCCCTTCCGGACCGGCGAAACCAGCTTTCCCCTGTTGATGCGCACCGAATTCGGCATTCCGCTGACGCGCGGAACCTCGGCACTCCTCGTCATGCGGCTGCTCGACCTGCACGCTCTGCTGGCGGCTGCCGGCATCGGCTTTGCGCTCGCCGCACCCGATGCGCTCGTCGCATGGTCGCTTTGGGCGGCCTTCCTGCTGCTGCCGGTCGCAGCCTTCGCCGCACGCAAGCCGCTGTTGCGCGTCACCGCCGGGCTTCTGCCTGCAAAGGTCCAGAGATTGGTCGTTGAGATCGAAAACGGCTTGCCGCTCGATGCCGCGGCCTTTGCGCGCGCCTGGGCGATGACCATCGTCAACTGGCTGGTGAAGGTGATCGTGCTCGCATGGGCGCTCGGCCTGATGGGCGTGTTTCCTATGGCGGCCAGCTTCGGCGGCGCGCTTGGCGGCGAACTCTCCTCCGTCCTGCCGGTGCACGCGCCGGGCGGAGTCGGCACCTATCCGGCCGGCATCACCGCCGGCGCCATTGCGCTCGGAGCGTCGAGCGAACGGGCGGCGCTCGCCGTGCTGGCGCAGGCGAGCGTCAACGCCCATCTGCTGATCATCGTCTCGGCGCTGACGGGCACGGCGATCTCACTGCCGCTCGGGCGCCGCGGCAAGCGCTGAAATCCGCTTTCGCAGAAACGCCTGCTCCGGCTCCTGCCGGCAGAGCGACAAGGCCGTCTGATAGGCTGCGATCGCCTCTTCTCTCCGGCCGAGCCGGCGCAGGAAATCGGCACGGGCCGAATGGGCAAGGTGATAGGCCTGCAGCTCCCGGCGTCCCAGAATGGCATCGATCAGATCCAGCCCTTTTGCCGGCCCTTCGGCCATCGAAATCGCCACGGCGCGGTTGAGCTCGACGACCGGCGAGGGCTGGGCTGCCAGAAGCAGATCGTAATAGAAGGCAATCCGCGGCCAGTCGGTTTCCTCGGCGCTCGCCACCTTCGCGTGTTCGGCGGCGATCGCCGCCTGTACCGTATAGGTGCTGATCTCTTCTGTCCGCATTGCCTTGGCCAGGAGCGCCAGGCCTTCCGAGATCTTGGCGCGGTCCCAGAGCGAGCGGTTCTGATCGGCAAGCAGCACCAGCGCTTCCTCCTCGCTGCTGCGGGCGCTGCGGCGGGAATCCTGCAGCAGCATCAGCGCCAGAAGTCCGCAAACATCAGGATGCGGCAGCAGCGCCAGCAGCAGCCGCGCCAGCCGGATGGCCTCTCCGGTCAGGTCGGCGCGAACGACCGCGTCTCCCGACGAGGCGGAATAGCCTTCGTTGAAGACGAGATAGATGACATGCAGCACCCGGTCGAGCCGCTCGGGCAGCGCCTCGCGGCCCGGCACTTCATAAGGGATGTTCGCGGTCCGGATCCTGCCTTTGGCGCGCACGATCCGCTGGGCGACCGTCGGCGCCGGAATGAGGAAGGCATGGGCGATCTCTTCGGTGGTCAGTCCGCAGATTTCCCGAAGCGCCATCGCCGTCTGCGCGTCCGCCGGGATAGCAGGGTGGCAGCAGGTGAAGATCAGCCGCAGCATGTCGTCCTCGATCGCTTCCATCTCGCCCATCTCCGTTTCGTCGACGCTGTAGAGGCTGTCCTCGATGTGCTGCTGCGCGGCATCGAAACGCGCTCGCCGGCGGATCGCGTCAATCGCCTTGAAGCGGCCGGTCGACACAAGCCAGCCGGAGGGGTTGTCGGGAACGCCGTCGACCGGCCATGTTCGTGCGGCCGCTGCAAAGGCATCGTGCAGCGCTTCCTCCGCACGGTCGAAATCGCCGAGCAATCGGATCAGCGTCGCCAGCACCCGGCGAGACTGGCTTCGGTAGATCTCCTCGATGACGCTTTCCAAGGGGGCACCTCAGTTCGGAAGGGTGAGCGTTCGCACCGGTCTCAGTTCGACCGCGCCGTAGCGGGCCGATGGAATTCGCCCGGCGATCTCCTTCGCCTTCGCCATGTCAGGCGCCTCAATGACGTAGAAACCGGCCAGATGCTCCTTCGTTTCGACATAGGGGCCGTCGGTGACGGAGAGCTCATTGTTTCGAACCCGCAGCACGCTCGCCTGGTCAGGCATTTCGAGCGCATCGGAATGGATCATGAAGCCGTCGCGTTGCAGTTCCTCGTCGAAGGCGAAATGCGCTTTGATGAGGTCGTCGGTTTCATCAGCTGTCAGTCTGCCGTCGGTGTCGGCGCTGTTATAGATCAGGCAGATGTAGCGCATCGCTCAGCACTCCTCCTTGATCGAATAGGCCGGCCGCACCTCGATCGCGCCATAGCGCGCCACGGGAAAGGTCGCGGCGATCGCCGTTGCTTCCGCCATATCCTTGGCCTCGATCAGCACGAAGCCGCCGAGATGTTCCTTGATCTCGGCGAAAGGGCCGTCCGTCGCCGTCACTTCGTTGCTGCGAACCCTGACCGTCACGGCCGTCGACGGCTCGCGCAGCGCCAATGCGACGAGCAGGTGGCCGCTGTCGCGCAGCCGGTCATCGTTGAGGATCGAATCCTTCGTCAGCTTTTCGCCTTCCTCGGCGGAAATGGCGTTGATCTTCGCGGTTTCGAACCAGACCTGGCACAGATATTTCATTGCCGTCTCCTCACGTGTCTTTTCCGAAGGAATGAATGGGCCGCACCTCGATCGCACCGAGCTTTGCAAGCGGGATGCCGGCGGCGATGCGGATCGCTTCGTTGAGGTCCTTGGCCTCGATCAGGATGAATCCGCCGATCGCCTCCTTCGTCTCGGCGAAAGGGCCGTCCGTCACCAAGGTCTCACCGCTGCGCACCCGCACGGTCACCGCCGATGTCGGCGGCTGCAGCGCCTGGGCGACGATCATGTGGCCGCTTTCGGCAAGGTCCTTGTCGTAGTTCAAGGAATTCGCGCCGAGCTCGGCCTTCTCCTCTTTCGTCATCGCGGCGAGCACCGCGCCGTCGAACCAGACCTGACAGAGATATTTCATCGCAGACAGCCTCCTTGGGATGTTTCAATGACTCTGGACGATCGAGCTTCACACATTTCGACAGCGGCGGAAAAAATCTTTGTCGCTGCCGGCTGTCGAAATCGCAAGGCAGCACTCGACAAGGCTTCATCGAAACCTGTCGAGGAGAACGGCAATGAGTATTCTTGAAATCGCGCTCGCAAGCCAAATCTGGGCCCGCCGCCATGACAAGCGTCCCCAGGTGTATGACGAAGGCGATGGGCTGAAGATTCTGCTGCGCACCGCTTTCATCGTCGTCGGCTTCACCCTGCTGATAGCAGGGCTGAACCTTGCTGCCGGCCGACCGCAGGTGGTTGCGCAGCAGCCAGCGCCTGTCGTCGCAGGCAGATGAGGAAACGGCCTACAGCAATTCCGGTAAAATGCGCGCCGGTTTTGCCAGGCAAAGCGCGAAGCGCTTTTGCCGGGAATGCGTGAAAACACAGAGATTTCCGTGGTCTGAAGAAAACGGAAATACTCTATTGGAAGGCTGTTTCGAAGAAGCTGCGCAGCTTGCGCGAATGCAAGGCTTCCTTCGGCATGGCGGCCAGTTTCTGCACGGCGCGGATGCCGATCTGCAGATGTTGGTTGACCTGCGTGCGGTAGAAGGCCGTCGCCATGCCCGGCAGCTTCAATTCGCCGTGCAGCGGCTTGTCGGAGACGCAGAGCAGCGTGCCGTAAGGCACGCGGAAGCGGAACCCGTTGGCGGCGATCGTTGCCGATTCCATGTCGAGCGCGATGGCGCGCGCCTGCGACAGCCGCTGCACCGGCCCGCGCTGGTCGCGCAGTTCCCAGTTGCGGTTGTCGATCGTGCCGACGGTGCCGGTGCGCATGATGCGCTTCAGCTCGAAACCTTCGTAGCCGGTGATTTCGGCGACGGCGGCCTCCAGCGCCACCTGCACTTCGGCGAGCGCCGGGATCGGCACCCAGACAGGCAGGTCGTCGTCGAGCACATGGTCCTCGCGCATATAGGCATGGGCAAGCACATAATCGCCGAGCCGCTGGCTGTTGCGCAGGCCGGCGCAGTGGCCGAGCATCAGCCAGGCATGCGGGCGCAGCACGGCGACATGGTCGGTGATCGTCTTGGCGTTGGAGGGACCGACGCCGATATTGATCATGGTGATCCCGGCATGGCCCTTCTTCTTCAGATGGTAGGCCGGCATCTGCGGCAGGCGGGCAAGGGTCGCATCCGTTTCCGGCACGCTCGAGCCGGGCAGGGTGACGATATTGCCGGGCTCGACGAAGGCGGTATAACCGTCGCCGCCCTCGGCCATCAGCTTGCGCGCCCAGCTGCAGAACTCGTCGATATAGAACTGGTAGTTGGTGAACAGCACGAAATTCTGGAAATGCTCGGCATGCGTCGCCGTATAATGCGACAGCCGGGCGAGCGAATAATCGATACGCTGGGCGGTGAACGGCGCGAGCGGCGAGGGCTCGCCCGGCGGCGGGATATATTCGCCGTTGGCGATCTCGTCGTCGGTGGTGTTGAGGTCGGGCGTGTCGAAGATATCGCGCATCGGGACGTCGACGAAGGCGGAGGTCGATGCTTCCACATGCGCGCCCTCGCCAAAGGCGAAGTGCAGCGGAATCGGCGTCGTCGATTCCGAGACGATCACCGGAACATTGTGGCTCTTCATCAGCAGCGACAGCTGCTCCCTCAGGTAATGCTTGAAGAGCTTCGGCCGGGTGACCGTCGTCGTGTAGATGCCGGGCGCCGTGACGTGGCCGTAGGAGAGGCGCGAATCGACATGGCCGAAGCTGGTCGTCTCGATGCTCACCTGCGGATAGAAGGCGCGGTAGCGCGAGGCGATCGGAGCGCCTTGGGCCAGCTCGCTGAAGCTCTGGATCAGGAACGCCGTATTGCGCTCGTAGAGTTCGGTCAGCGTCTCGACGGCCTTGGCGGGATCATCGAAACTCTGCGGCTGGAAAGGGGATGGAGAGGAAATGTCGAGCGGCGACAAAGGGGAGATTCGTTTGTTCATGACGCATTATAGAGAGTTGTTTTTGACAAGCAAACGACGTGCGCCGGCGGAATCGATTTTTATCTTCTTCCGCGTCTGTACTGCTCACCGCACCGTCGGCGCGCAGAAGCTCCCGTTTCTCTCCAGGCAGGTATAGCTCGCGCCGAAATGCGACTGCGTGCCGCCGCCGCCCTCATGCACGACGACCGCCGAAAATGTGACCGCGAAGATCGCTGCGAACAGCGTGATGATGCTGAAACGTCTTGCCAGAATGTAGAGGTTCATCTCATGCCCCGATACGGCAACCTAATCATGACAAGAGTTTTGTCATGCGGCGGCTGAACGAGTGCTGAGATGCCGGTTCATCCACCGTTCAGCTTGCGGGGCAGGGTCGGGCGATTGTCATCAAGATCGGCGGGCGGAGAAGCTTTCGAAAAATGCCGGCATTTCGGCCGGCATGCTTGGGCGTTTTGGATGTTTGCTGCGTCGGCCTTATCGCCTTCAGAGCCGCGTCCAGGTCTGCGACTTGCAGAGGATTTTCAGGACGCAGCCCTGCATCCGCAGCGAATTGCCGGAAACCTTGCCCGAGCCGCTATAGGTCTTGTCGGCGGCCGGATCGGTGATCTCGCCGGCGTAGCTGCCGCCAGTGCCGGCAAGCGTGCCGATCTTCCGGCCGGTGTATTTGCCGGTTTTCAGCGTCACGCAGTAACTGCCGCCGCAGGCCGCGATCACCGCCGTTTCGCCCGAGGCGGTTTTCCAATTGCCGACGATCGGCTCTTCGGCATGCGCGGTGCCCGCGATCATGGCGATGGCGCCGGCGAGAATGAAGCTGCGGATCATCTTTTCCTCCCTGATGTCCTTTTGACCGGCCGCGAAAATAACTGACGCGAACGTAAAGGTAAATACAGGTGATCGCTATCGCCCGAGTTCGGCGAAAGCAGGAAAAAGCGAGAGGTCGAGGCGTTTAAACCTGTCGTCTGCTGATTTCATGATGAACGATCGGTTTATTTTCGAATCTGAATCTTTCGTAAAATTCGAACGAAAACCCCTAAGCTCCAAGGCATCCGATGTTTAACAAAAATCCAATTTTACCAAGTGTTTGCACTTTGTTTGTCTCAAATTAATCATGCATTTTAGGCGTTTTTTGAAAGCCGTTCGGCATAGTGAAGCCATCAAACGAGCGGGGCAAACCCGCCGAAACTGAAGGGCTGCAAGCCGCGATAGACGGCAAGGTCCGGAGGTAAAACAGGGTAAGTCATAAACAGGCTAACAGGGATAAAACCGATGGCACGCTTTGAAATGCACAATGCTGAAACGGCCACCATGGGTGGCGACAACAGCGCCGATGTCTTCTGCGAAATGGGTCTGATGTATGCGACCGGCCGCGGCTGCGCCGTCGATCTCGTCGCTGCCCACAAATGGCTGAACATTGCCGCGATCAAGGGCAACGACCGCGCCGCCGAGCTTCGCGCCGACGTGGCCGCCGCCATGAACAAGATGCAGCTCGTGGAAGCGTTGCGCGCCGCCCGCGAATGGATGACGGTTCACTGAAGCCGTCTCCTGCTGGTGGTTCGACAGAAATAACAACCTCGAAAGAGGGGCGGCGGGGCGATTTGAAACGCCGATGCCGGGAGAAGAGCACCGCGGCCGGATATCCTCCACCGGCCGCGGTTCTTCGTTAAATTGTCAGCGTGATGTCATCCGAAAACCGCTCACGCTTTTCGGCATCACGCTTGATCAGCCGATCGCCTTCAGCACCTGCGGCAGGGTTTCCTCGAACAGCGCCATGTCGGGCTCCGGTCCGACGCTGACGCGGATGCAGCGATTGAGCGGTGCCACACCGGGCATGCGGATGAAGACGCCATGCTCCATCAGCCCGTCGACGATCGCCCGCGCATAAGCGCCGTCGCGGCCGGCGTCGATCGCCACGAAATTCGTCGCCGAGGGCAGCGGCTCAAGGCCGTTTGCCCGGGCGATGCGGCCGATCCGCTCCCGCGCCGCATGGATCCTGCCGACCACTTCGGTGAGATAGGCCTGGTCCTTGAGGGCGGCGAGCGCGGCGGCCGTCGCCAGCCGGTTCATGCCGAAATGATTGCGGATCTTGTCGAAGGCCTGCGCCGTGCCCGGCGTCGAGATGACGTAGCCGGTGCGGGAGCCGGCAAGTCCGTAGGCCTTGGAGAAGGTGCGGGTGCGCACGATGTTCGGCAGATCGATCAGCGAAGCGATCGACGGCAGCGAATTTGCCGGTGCCGTCTCGCTATAGGCCTCGTCGAGCACCATCAGCGTCGTCTCGGGCAGTGCCCGGGCGAAAGCGACGATGCTGTCGGCGTCCCACCAGCTTCCCATCGGATTGTCGGGATTGGCGAAATAGACGAGCGGCGCATTCTCGCGCCTGACGGCCTCGAGCAGTCCATTGAGATCTTCGCGGTCGTCGACATAGGGCACGGTCACCAGCCGGCCGCCGAAACCGGCGACATGGAAATTGAAGGTCGGATAGGCGCCGAGCGAGGTGACGACCGGCGCGCCGGCTTCGATCACCAGCCGGACGATCTGGCCGAGCAACTCGTCGATGCCGCCGCCGATGGCGAGATTGGCGGGGGAGATACCGAGATGGGCGCTGAGCGCTTCCCTCAGCGCGAAATTTTCCGGATCATTGTATTTCCAGATATTGCCGGCTTCCTCGCTTATCGCCGCAAGCACGGAAGGGGCCGGGCCGAAGCCGTTCTCGTTGGCGCCGATGCGTGCCAAGACGGCACGTCCGCGCTGGCGCTCGATGGCCTCGGGGCCGACGAAGGGAACTGTGGAGGGCAGGGCGCTGATGAGGGGTGTGAAGCGCGAAAAGGCGGACATGCGAAGGCAAGTTCCCGGACATGTTGACGGTTGGCGCAACAATAGGCCGGGGTACAGCCAAGGCAAGCCAGATTATTTCGACAGCTGACCGATGGGCGACGCTTGCGGGCGGAAGATCGGCGCACGCCGTGCATCGATCGCTTCCATGTTGCCGACAAGGAAATCGGTGCGCACCACGCGGCGCAGGACCTCGGGATCCATCAGGTTGATAAACCGCACGCCGATGCGTTCCTTGTGACGGTAGACCTCGGCACAGCCGATCCGATAGGCGAGGCCGAGAATGTTGAGATAATAATGCTTCGGCAGACCGGCGGTGGTCGACACGATGAAGGTGGCGCCGCCTTGCGAGATATCGATGATCTCGGCGCTTCGCATCGACACGCCGGTGAGGCACGGCCGGACGGCGACGATACGGGCGGGGCGCTTGACGTGGAACTCTTCCCAGCGCAGGTCGTAAATGGCGGATTTGACCGTGGCAAGGTGTGTGGCGCGGAGCATAGTCATCTTACATTCTCCGTCAGGCAGGGCACAGTTGGGGTTCTTGCTCTGGTGCAAGCTGATCTTGCTCCGGCCAAGGTCACATGAATGTTTTGCGCATTCGTCAAATATAAAATGACAATTTTAACGAGTTTAAATTTTGTTCCCAAGCGGGACGCCCGATGTTCACAATCGGGACGCGGGTCGTCAGTCCAACACCCATTTCGGCCGGGATTTCTGAGGGTGAGATATGCGTCGGCAGCGGTCGGCGCCGCCAATTCCGGCAACACCGCCCACACAAGTCGCCGCGGCGGCGAAGGGCAGGAAAACAGCGAGCCTTGGAAACCGGATCGCCGCTCCCATCGATTTCCGGCGCAATTTCTCGAACTCTTTCAACGGCCGGACGTTCTGTCTTGATCGATGAAGCATGGCGCGCTTCGATGACGACAGCGAGGAGTTGAAGATGACCGACGTCAGAATTCCCGGGAAATCATGGGTCGTAGTCTGCAATGGAGCCAAGGCCCTGATCATGCAGAATGCCGGCGATGCCCAACTGGTGAACCTCAAGGTGCTGGAAACCCTGACGCAGCCGAGCGAGCCCGATCGCGAGATCGGCACCGACAAGCCCGGCCGCAGCCACGCCGCCGATGGGTTCAGCCGCAGCGCTGTCGAAGAGACCAGCTGGCAGGAGCAGGCCGAAGCTCAATTTCTGAGACATGTGGCGGAACGAATGGACGAGCTGACCCAGGCAAAGGATGCGCACCGCATCGTCCTCATCGCGCCGCCGAAGGCGCTCGGCACCTTGCGGCCGGCGCTCAGTGCCGAGACGCAGGCAGCGATTTCGACGGAATTGGCGAAAGACTATACCAATCTGCCGATCGACGAGATCGAGCGACATCTCGCCGCCTGATCAAAGGCATCAAGAGAGCGTGGGCTGGCTGGCCCGCGTCTCACCCTGACGATCGGAGCCCGGCAAACAGATCTTCATGACCGGCAAACAGCGCTGCCAGGCGGTCGATGACGATCCTGACCTCCGGCCGTTGCCGCTCATCGTCATGCGCGACGATCCACATCTCGTAGGTCAGATCGTCGATGACAGGCCCGGCGCGCACGAGCTTGCGCTCCTGATCGCCGATGAAACAGGGCAGCACGCCGCGGCCGGCCCCGCCACGGATCAGGTAAAAGAGCATATGCGGCGTGTTCGTCCAGCTGGTGATCCAATAATCCGGCTGTTCGAACGTCCATTTGTCCGCCGGCGTGATCGCGATGTCGGTGCCAAGCGAAATCCAGTTGCAATTGGTCTGCGCAAAGTCGGCCGCCTGGTAAGCGGCATGGGCCACTTTGACCGAACGGCGGATCGCGACGTTGCCGCTGTCCGGCCGGCTGTGGCGAATGGCGATATGCGCCTCGCGATAGGTGAAGTCGACGCTCGCATCACAGGTCTTGTAGCACATGCGGAAACTGTCCTTTGGCGTCCAGACGCCGGCCAGATGGCCGGCGATGAAGCGCAGGGTCCAGCTGTCGGCGGCCGTCGAGACGATCGGCAGCATCAGCACCTCGCCGCGCCAGTCGGAGATCGCCTGCGCCGCATCCTGCATCCGCCGGACGCGATCGAGCAGCTCCTGACCGTCCTTGGCCAGAAGGTAACCGGTCGGGCCACGGCTGAACAGCGACCGGCCGGTCACCCGTTCGAGCGCCAGCATGCGCCGTCCGATCGTCGGCGCGCTGAGGCCGGTGCGTGCTGCAGCGGCCGAAAGCCCGCCGCCGGTCGCGACATGGAAGAAGAGTTGCAGATCGTCCCAGCTCGCATCTTTCATGGATGAAAACCCCCTTTCCCCGGCGCCTCTACATAGCCAGCGCGTGAAGGCCTAGCTCAAGTGCTCCAGCAATAGATGGAGGATAGGCAATGCTTCTCAACTGGGTCGTTCTCTTCGAGGAAGTCGAAACTCGCAAACGCCGCATGCGCCGCGATCCCATGGCCGATCCGCTCGATGGCCCGGTCATCCCGATCATCGCCTATCTCTCCTCAAGAAGAGGCGAGACGAGGCCGCGCCGCGATAAGGCGCGGATTGAAAGAAGCCTCAGGTTTCGAAGCTCAGTCGCAGCACGTGGTGCAGGAATTCCGGATTGAGCAGCATGTTGAAGCTGACCGTCACCAATTCGCCTTCGCGCTTGACCATGGTGGCGCCGATCTCGTCGTGGATGCCGAGGATTTCGAGAAAGAAATGGCTCGGCATCTCCAGGCCCGGGCTGACTTCGAGCACCGCGCCGGCCAGCGTGATCGTGCGGATCAGGCAGCGCACCTGCGTTCCGGTGCTGAGATGATGGCCGACGAAGATAATGTTGCCCGGCCTGTCGAGGTTGAATTCCCTGTACGCACGTTCCGGCTTGGGATGTTCTGTGTCGAGGTGCATCTGAAAGGCCCTTTTAGCCTCCGCTATCATATGACAAAATTAGCACGAGATTACTGATAGCTGCTGAAGAACATCGTTAAGATTGAAGTCTTCTTGGGAGATTGCCGGAAAATCGCATCGATTTCGGGCAGTTTTGCTCCAAATTTGTTCATGCCCGGCGCATATCGGCCATTCTTGACATGTCGGCGGCCTTCGCGCATACAAAGTCCCGGTTCGAGGCACCGGCCGCTCGCGGATGAAAATCCATGGTGAAGTCCTCGCGATCATGGTCACGGCCCCTTGTGCATGCTGGCTGACGGCAATGCGAGCTCCCATCCACAGTCGAAGAGCATGCCTTTTGCGAAGGCCCACTCCATGACGACGACCTATCCCGGCATTGACGAATTGAAGGCCCAGGCCAAACGCCTGCGCCAGGCGATGAACGATCGCGGCACCGCGCTGACCCACAGTGCGGCGCTCGAAATGATCGCCCGCCAGCACGGCGCGCGCGACTGGAACACGCTGGCGGCGCTGGCGGCGAAACCCCATGCGGCTGCGAAGACACCCCTTTTCGTCGGGGCGCACATTCGCGGCCGCTATCTCAATCAGCCGTTCACCGGCGAGGTTCTGGCGCTGTCGGCCCTGCCGGGAGGCGAACTCCACAGGATCACCATCCATTTCGACGAAGCGGTCGATGTCGTGACCTTCGAGAGCTTTTCAGCCTTTCGCCGGCGTGTGAGCTCGCAGATCGATGCCGACGGCGTCTCACCGAGGAAAACCTCGAACGGCGTGCCGCATCTGGTGCTCGATCTCTAAATCACTTTTGATTCACTTTGAGGCCGTCTGAATCCGGATGATGTCACCCCGGATCGGACCTCGCCATATCGCACGGATTTCTCCATGACCGATCTTTCCCGGGGCAATGCTTTTCTCACCGGCTGGTTGCCGGGCGTCTTCATTGATCGTCCCTGGATCGGGACAGGCTCATAAGATCATCGAGGACCGCGTCGCCGCTGTCGAAATCTTGAGCGATCGATGTCGGGCCTACCTGCGCCGCAAGGCGCGCTTATGCTTTCAGCAGCCATTCGTGCTCGACGGCGTTGTGGAATTTCCAGATCCGCTTCGGCCCGGCCATGACGTTGAGGTAGTAGAGATCGTAGCCGTGCGTTGCCGCGCAGGGATGGTAGCCCTTCGGCACCAGAGTCACGTCACCGTCCTCGATCGCCATCGCTTCGTCGAGCGAACGATCGTCGGTATAGACGCGCTGGAAACCAAAACCCTGCGGCGGATTGAGGCGATGATAATAGGTCTCTTCCAGGAAGCTCTCGTTCGGCAGGTCGTCCTGGTCGTGCTTGTGCGGCGGATAGGAGGAGGTGTGGCCGCCCGGCGTGATCACCTCGACGACGAGCAGCGAATGCGCCGAGCTGTCGTCCTCAGGCATGATATTGTTGACGTAGCGCACATTCGTGCCCTTGCCGCGCGTCACCTGCGGATGCGTGCCGGGCGGAATTTCCTTCGCCTGGTGGGTGCCGCCGCCGGGCGCCGAGCAGACGGCGAGCTCGAGATCGGTCTCCGCCGTGACAGACCACGCCGACTCCATCGGGATGTAAAGTGCATGCGGGGCGCCTTCGAACGGGCTCATGCGGCCGCCGAGCGTGCCGAAATCCCTGGTGCCGGCCGACGCCTTGCCCTTGCCGGTGACCCAGACGAGGCAGACTTCCCGATCGCCGGTCTCTCCCGAAACCGTCTCGCCCGGCTTCAAGCGATGCAGATCGAAGCCGACATAGGTCCAGCCGGCATTCTCAGGGGTGACATGCGTGACGCGGCCATGCGTGCCGGATGGTTTCACCTTGAGGTTTGGCATTGGTGGTTCTCCTCGTACGTTAAAAATTCCCCGCCCCAAACCCCTCCCCACAAGGGGGAGGGGCTTAATCTGCGGCGCTGTCTCGCCCATCTTGCGGCGTTCCTTTTGCAAGTGGCGCTGTCTGGAGCGGGGCGGTGCCTCAAGTTAAGTCCCTCCCCCTTGTGGGGAGAGGTTGGGGAGGGGTTTTCTTTTCCGTTATCCCTTCGGGAAACCTTCGGTCTCCACCGAGTAACCGGCAGCCGTCATCACCCGCATCAATTCGGCATGGCCGATCTCGGCCATTTTCTGCGGCGGCGCTTTGCGCGGATCCTGCTCGGCTTCGACGACGAACCAGCCCTCATAGCCGTGGTCAGCCAGCCGCTGGACGATGGCGGCGAAATCCAGCGAGCCGTCGCCCGGCACGGTGAAGGCGCCGAGCGCCACCGCGTCGAGGAAGGACTGCCGGCTGCGGTCCAGCCCATCGACGACCGACTTGCGGATGTCCTTGACGTGAACATGGTTGATGCGGGCGTGGTGATGGTCGATGGCGCGCAGCACGTCGCCGCCGGCAAAAGCCAGATGGCCGGCATCGAGCAGCAGCGGAATGCCTTCGCCCGAATTGCGCATGAAGGCGTCGAGTTCCGGCTCGGTTTCGACGACGGCTGCCATGTGGTGGTGGTAGGAAAGCGGCATGCCCTGCTCGGCGCACCATTCGCCGAACTCGGTGACGCGGCGCGCATAGGCCTTCATCTCGTCGTCGGCGAGGCGCGGCTTGGTCGCGAGCGGCTTGGAGCGGTCGCCCTGGATGGAGCGTCCGACTTCGCCGTAAACGATGCAGGGCGCATTGACCGCCTTGAACAGTTCGATCATCGGCGCGATGCGGTCTTTGTTGGCCGCAAGCTCCTCATTGACCAGCGTGCCGGAGAACCAGCCGCCGCACAGCGTCACGTCGGCGGCGCGCAGGATCGGCAGCATTTCTTCCGGGTTGCTGGGGAAACGGCGCCCTTGCTCCATGCCGGTAAAACCGGCGCTGCGCGACTGCCGCAGGCATTCCTCCAGGGACACATCGTCGCTGAGTTCGGGAAGATCGTCGTTCCACCAGGCGATGGGCGACATGCCGAGTTTGGCCTTCATCAACATTCTCCTTAAAGATAATGCGGAGGAGCGGTGCCGCTCCTCCGAAAAATGACAGCAATGATTTAGCCGATGCGCTGGGCGGCGCGTGCTTCGATATAGCCCTTGCGCGCTTTGTTGACCTCTTCGCGTGGGCTGACCTCGGGCACCGCGACATCCCACCAGTGGCCGCCGGCCTCAGTGGTGATCAAGGGATCGGTGTCGATGACGAAGACCGAGGTTCGGTCGTTCTTCTTCGAGCTGGCGATCGCCTGCTCCAGCTCTGCGATCGAGCCGACCTTGACGGCGATGGCTCCCATGCTTTCGGCATGCGCGCGGAAATCGATCTCCGGCATCACCTCGTGGTAGGAGTCCTTGAGCAGATTGTTGAAGTTGGCGCCGCCGGTGCCCATCTGCAGCCGGTTGATGCAGCCATAGCCGCGATTGTCGAGCACGACGATGTTGAGCTTGAGGCCGAGCATCACCGAGGTCGCGATCTCGGAATTCATCATCATGTAGGAGCCGTCGCCGACCATGACGACGACATCGCGTTCGGGACGCGCCATCTTGGCGCCGAGCCCGCCGGCGATCTCGTAACCCATGCAGGAAAAGCCGTATTCCATGTGATAGCTGCCGGGCGCTGTCGCCGGCCAGAGCTTGTGCAATTCGCCGGGCAAGCCGCCGGCGGCGCAAAGCAGCGTCGTATTGTCGCCGCCGATCGTGCGCACCACCGCACCGATCACCTGCGCGTCGGAGGGCAGGGCGGCATTGGTCGTCGCCATGGCGTTCGCCGCCGCTTCCATCCAGGCCCTTTTCTCGGTCGCGGCTTTCTCAGCAAGTGCTGCCGGCGCCTTCCAGCCGGAAAGGCCCGCCGAAAGCGCCTTCAGCCCTTCGCGGGCGTCGGCGACGACGGGATGGCTGTCGTGCTTCACCGCGTCATAGGCGGCGATATTGAGCCCGATCATTTTGAGGCTGTCGTTCTTGAACAGCGCCCAGGAGCCGGTGGTGAAATCCTGGCAGCGTGTGCCGACGGCGATGACGAGGTCCGTCTCTTCGGCGATCGCATTCGCTGCCGATGTGCCGGTGACGCCGACCGAGCCGAGCGCCAGCGGCAGGGTTTCGTCGATTGACGACTTGCCGGCCTGGGTGACGACGACGGGAATGGCATGGGCCTCGGCAAAGGCGGCAAGCTCCTTCGTCGCCTGCGAATAAAGAACGCCGCCGCCGGCAACGATCACCGGCTTCTGCGAGGCCTTGATCAGCGCGATGGCATTGGCGAGCTCATCCGCATCCGGCTGCGGCCGGCGGGTCGTCCAGACCTTTTCCTCAAACAGGCTCTCCGGATAATCGAAGGCTTCGGCCTGAACATCCTGGCAGAGCGACAAGGTCACCGGACCGCAATCCAGGGGATCGGTCAGGACCTGCATGGCGCGCTTCAGCGCCGAAATGATCTGCTCCGGCCGGGTGATGCGGTCGAAATAGCGCGAAACCGGGCGGAAGGCGTCATTGGCCGAAACCGTGCCGTCGCCGAAATCCTCGATCTGCTGCAGCACCGGATCCGGCGCGCGGTTGGCGAAGACGTCGCCCGGCAGGAAGAGAACGGGAATGCGGTTGACATGTGCGACACCGGCCGCCGTCACCATGTTCAGCGCGCCGGGACCGATCGAGGTCGTGCAGGCCATGAAGCGCGTGCGGAAATTCGCCTTGGCATAGGCGATCGCGGCATGCGCCATGCCCTGTTCGTTGTGGGCGCGATAGGTCGTCAATTCCCCGCGCACCTGATAAAGCGCCTCGCCTATGCCGGCGACGTTGCCATGGCCGAAGATCGCCCAGACGCCGCCGAAGATCGGCACCTTTTTGCCGTCGACAACCGTCATCTGCTTTTTGAGGAAATGCGCGACGGCCTGCGCCATCGTCAACCGAATCGTCTTGCCCATCGGGGTCTCCCGGAGTTTTAACTCTTTATCTTTTTCCCTCCCCAACCCCTCCCACAAGGGGGAGGGACAAACCTGTTCGGCTCTCTGCGTTCCCGCCGCAACCTTTCATCCGGAGGATGCTCGATGATGGCGTGAGGCGGCGCCTCAAGTTAAGTCCCTCCCCCTTGTGGGGAGGGGTTGGGGAGGGGCTTAATTCTATTGCTACTGAAGCCCGCGCGTCTTCAGCCACGCCTCTGTCAGTTGCCGGAAGCGGCCGGCCATGTCGGCGATCGCCTCCTCGTCGTTCATGGCGCCCGAAAGCCAGGCGCGCGCCGCGTCGGCAAAGATCGTCCGGCCGACGGCGAAGCCCTTCACCGAAGGAGCCGCCAGCGTCGCCTCGAAGCAGGAGATCAGTTCCTCGGCGGGCGCCTCGAGGCCGAGGAGCACGATACCGCGGCACCATGGATCATTTTTGGCAATCACCGCGTCGATCTTCTTCCAGGCTTCGCCGGAGGCTTGCGGCTCCAGCTTCCACCAGTCCGGCTTGATGCCGAGCGCATAAAGTTCTTCCAGCGCGGTCGCGATCGTATCGTCGGTAAGCGGTCCGTTCTTGCCGGCGATGATTTCGACCAGCAGCTCCCGGCCGACCTTGCGTGCGGCTTCGAACAGCGTGCGCAGCTTCTCCTGCTGCTCGCCCTTCAATTCGGCCGGGTCGTCGGGATGATAGAAGCACAGGCATTTGATGCAATGGCCGAGCGGCCATTCGACAAGCTGCGAGCCGATATCCTGGCTGAATTCGAAGCGCAGCGGCTTCGAGCCCGGCAGCTCTACCGGCCGGCCGATCCAGGAGAAATTCTTCGTCGCCGCATCGAAAAAGGCGTCGCGGCCGAAGCGTTCGTCGATCAGCATGCCGTAGCCGTCACGGCCGTTCGAAACGCGCGCTGCCGCTTCGACCGCCAGTCGCTTGAAGGCGACGATTTTCTCGTGGCCGACGCCGACTTCATCGGCGACGCTGACAAGTTGCGAGCGGTGATCGATCGCCAGCGCCATCAGGAGCGGGATGTCGCCGCGCCGGGTGGATGCCCAATGAATATGGTTGATCGCCTCGTCCTTGCGCAGCGCCCGATGTTTGCTGCCGGTCTTCAGGAAGAAGTCGAGTTCCGCCCAGGTCGGATATTCCGGCGAGCAGAGCAGCCGGGAGACGGCAAAGGCGCCGCAGGCATTGGCCCAGGTCGCGCAGGTCTTCAGCGGCTCGTCGCGCAGGAAGCCACGCAGGAAGCCGGACATGAAGGCATCACCGGCGCCGAGCACGTTGAAGACCTCGATCGGGAAACCCTGGCCGACGATGCCGGCTTCGAGATCGTCGGCGATCGGCCCGTCATAGACGATGCAGCCCATGGCGCCGCGCTTCAGCACGATCGTCGCCGGCGTCAGGCGGCGGATCTCCTTCAGCGCGCCAAGCACGTCGTCGGCGCCGGAAGCGATGAGGATTTCCTCCTCGGTGCCGACGATGAGATCGCAATCGGGCAGCGTCTCCTTCATCTTCGAGGAGACGCGGTCGGATTTGACATAGCGCTCGAAGCCTTCCGCATGGCCGGCAAGGCCCCAGAGGTTCGGCCGGTAGTCGATGTCGAAGATCACCTTGCGGCCGTTCTCCTTGGCGATGCGGATCGCCTTGCGCTGCGCGGCCTCGGTGTTGGGCCGCGAGAAATGTGTGCCGGAAACGAGAACGGCGCGTGACGACTTGATGAAGTTTTCATCGATATCGCCTTCCTCGAGCGCCATGTCGGCGCAGTCGGAACGATAGAAGATCATCGGCGATACGCCCTCGGCCTCGACCGCAAGCAGCACGAGCGCCGTCAGCCGCTCCTTGTCGGTGACGATGCCGTCCGTCGCGACCCCTTCGCGCGCCGCCTGCTCGCGGATGAACCGTCCCATCTGCTCGTCGCCGACGCGGGTGATGAGGCCGGATTTGAGGCCGAGCCGCGCCGTGCCGATGGCGATATTGGACGGGCAGCCGCCGACCGATTTGGCAAAGGAGGCGATATCCTCCAGCCGCGAACCGATCTGCTGGCCGTAAAGATCGACCGAGGAGCGGCCGATGGTGATTACATCAAGCGCCGGCTCCGGCTGTGAGCCCGGATTCGATTGTACCATGATGTCCTCCCGCTAGATTTTGCGCGGCTTCCAGTGCCTGCGAATTTCAATAATGAAACATTGGTTCCGATATTTTGTCAATTCGGAATGTTTATTCCATTTTCGCTTTTCCAGCTTTTGCGTGCTGGCGCTTGCGCCGCCGCTCGGCGATGGCGACCGGCAGCGCCATGGTGAGCGCCATCGAGGCCGACAGCGAGCGGAAGCCGGCGAAATCGGCCTCCGCCACTTCGAACCAATGCGTGGCGCAGGCGGCAAGCGGCGAGAAGGCCGAATCGGTGATCGCGATAATGGGGACGCCGCGGTCGGCAAGCTCCTGACTCTGGCTGAGGCTGTCGGCCGCATAAGGCGAGAAGCTCGCGGCGATCGCTGCATCCTTCGGCGTTGCGAACTGCACCATCTCGGGATCGACGCCGTTCGGCGAGGCGACGATCTGGTGGCGGATGTTGAGCTTGGAAAAAGCGTAGGTCATATGCGCCGTCAGCGGATAGGAACGTCGTTTGGCGATCAGATAGATCGTTTCGGCGGCGGCCAGGATATCCACCGCTTTCGTGAACGTATCGCTCTGCACCGTCGCCGCCAGCCGGTTGACCGACTGGCTTGCCGCGGCAATGAAACCGGAGAGCAGGTTGGCGTCCTCGTCGTCGCCGCTCGCCTGCTCCAGGGTGACGAGCCGTTCTTCATAGCTCAGTGTCCGGTCGCGCAGCCTTTCGCGGAAGATGCTCTGCAGATCGGAAAAGCCTTCGTAACCCAGATGGTGTGCCAGGCGCACCAGCGTCGAGGGCTGGACGTCGGAGGCAGCGGCGATGCTCGCCGTCGTGCCGAAGGCGATTTCGTCGGGATTGCCGAGCGCGAAGGCGGCGACCTGCGCCAGCCGCTTCGGCATGCTCGCCTTGCGCTCGATGATGGTGCTGCGCAGGCTTTCGAAATCGCGCGGCACACGTGCGTGCCTCTGGGGGTCATTATCCATGCTTGCGGCTCACGGGATGAAACAAATATTCCATATTGTTGAGCATAAACGATTTCAAACGACACGCCTAATTGTTTTTAATCGCCTGTAATTCAAGGCTTTTAAACAGTTTTGGCAGGGAAGGATACGGAAATGCCGGTGAACGGTCTCTTGTCAAAATGATCCAAATATTCCAAAAATCCCGCGCGCAGTCCTGGAGGAGACGGAAATGAAGCCACTTGGCATCGGTTTGATCGGTACGGGTTATATGGGCAAGTGCCATGCGCTGGCCTGGAATGCGGTGAAGACCGTGTTCGGCGATGTCGAGCGTCCGCGACTCGTGCATCTGGCTGAAGCCAATGCCGGGCTTGCTGAGGCGCGCGCCTCCGAATTCGGCTTCGAGAAGGCAACCGCCGAATGGCGGGCGCTGATCGCCGATCCGGAGGTCGACGTCGTTTCCGTCACCACGCCCAATCAGTTCCACGCCGAGATGGCGATTACAGCCCTCGAAGCCGGCAAGCATGTCTGGTGCGAAAAGCCGATGGCGCCGGCCTATGCCGATGCCGAGCGCATGCTGGAAACGGCGGAACGATCAGGCAAGGTGGCCGCCCTCGGCTATAATTACATCCAGAATCCGGTCATGCGGCATATCAAGACGCTTGTCGGTGAGGGCGCCATCGGCACGGTCAACCATATCCGCGTCGAAATGGACGAGGATTTCATGGCCGATCCCGATGTCTTCTTCTATTGGAAGAGCGAGCTTGCCGCCGGCTACGGCGCGCTTGACGATTTCGCCGTGCATCCGCTGTCGTTGCTCTGGTATCTTTTCGGCCACGTCGAGGCCGTCATTACAGATATGGTGAAGCCCTATGCCGACCGTCCGCTCGGCGCGGGTGGCCGCCGCGCCGTCGAAAATCACGACGCTGCCAACGTGCTGATGCGGCTGGGCGGCGGCATCTCCGCCGTGTTGATGGCGAATCGCGCCGCCTGGGGCCGCAAGGGCCGCATCGCCCTGCAGATTTACGGCTCGAAAGGCTCGATCGTCTACGATCAGGAGCGTATGAACGAATTCGAACTCTATCAGGCCGAGGGGCGCGGCTCCGAACAGGGTTTTCGCAAGATACTGGCGGCCCCCGCCCATCGGCCGTATGATCGGTTCATTCCGGCGCCCGGCCACGGCCTCGGCTTCAATGATCTCAAAATCATCGAATGCCGCGAGCTGATCCGGGCAATATCGGGAGAACCGTCGTCGATCGTGACATTTAAAGACGGTCTCAGGATAGAGAAGTCGGTGCATGCCATGGCACAGTCTTTCCACGAGCGTCGCTGGATCGAAATCGGCTGAAGGTAAGAAGCCGCTTTCCGTTGACGGCGCTCCGGGCAGGGGATAGGCCTTGACGTGGTTGTCGGGCGCAGTTTCGGGAGTGAAATCGTGACGGATAGATTGGTGATCATCGGCGCGGGGCAGGCCGGTTTCGCATTGGCGGCCAAGCTGCGAGCATTGAAGGATACGCGCCCGATCACCCTTATCGGCGCCGAGGATGTGGCGCCCTATCAGCGCCCGCCGCTGTCGAAGAAATATCTGCTCGGCGAAATGAGCTTCGACCGCCTGCTGTTTCGCGACCAGCACTGGTATGGCGACAATGACGTCGACCTTCGCCTTTCCACCTGGGCCGAGGAGATCAAGCCGGACAGCAAGCAGGTTCTGCTGCAGGACGGCTCCGTTCTCGACTACGGCACGCTGGCGCTGGCCACCGGCTCGACGCCGCGCCGGCTGCCGGCCGCAATCGGCGGCGATCTCGAAGGCGTCTATGTCGCCCGCGATAAGCGCGACGCCGATCTGCTCGCCGACGAGATGCGGCCTGGCCGTCGCGTCCTGATCATCGGGGGCGGTTATATCGGCCTGGAGGCGGCGGCCGTTGCCCGCCATCTCGGCCTTGAGGTCACCGTCATCGAGATGGCCGACCGCATCCTGCAGCGCGTCGCGGCGAAGGAGACGGCCGACATCATGCGCGCGATCCATGAGGGCCGCGACGTGGTGATCCGCGAGAAAACCGGGCTCAAGCACCTGATCGGCAAGGACGGCCGCGTCGCTGGTGCGGCACTTTCCGACGGATCGACTATCGACGTCGATTTTGTCGTCGTCGGCATCGGCGTCGTGCCGAACGATCAGCTTGCCAAGGAAGCCGGCCTCGAAGTCACCAATGGCATCGTCGTCGACGAATTCGCCCGCACTTCCGATTCGGCGATTTTCGCGGCCGGCGATTGCGCGGCCCTTCCCTGGCAGGGCGGCCGCATCCGGCTCGAATCGGTGCAGAACGCCGTCGACCAAGCCGAAGCGGCGGCCGCCGTCATCGCCGGCGGCAACGAGCCTTATGATCCCAAGCCCTGGTTCTGGTCCGACCAGTACGACGTCAAGCTGCAGATTGCCGGCTTCAATCTCGGTTATGACGATACGTTGCTGCGTCCCGGCGCCCGCGAAGGCGCCCATTCGGTCTGGTACTTCAGGGAAGGCCGGCTGATCGCCGTCGACGCGATCAACGACGCCAAAGCCTATGTGACTGGCAAGAAACTGCTGGAATCTGGAATTAACCCCGACCGATCGATTCTCGCCGACCCATCCGCCGATCTCAAGAGTCTGCTCGCCTGACCGGGAGGCGATGCCGCAAGGAAAGAGCCCTTTGCCTGACGCAGAGGGCGCGGCCCTCTGCTGAAAGGGCGTGATTGCAATGGTTTGGTTAACCTGTGGTCGCGCGTCATTTTTGCGATCCGAGAGCCTGCGAATCGGAACCGTTTCGCACTCGCTTTCCCCGAGCGCCTGGCGGTAGAGCGCGGTCTCGTATTGAAGAGACGCGCGATCGAATCATGCAGATCACGGGCAGGCAGCAATGCCCCCGTTGCCCAACCGGGTCGAAATGCCGGCCGCTGCATTTCTTCTTATGAAAACTCAAAAAACCCTTGCATTCACAGACCGGTCACCATAGTTAGGCCGCACCGGAGAGGTGGCCGAGTGGTCGAAGGCGCTCCCCTGCTAAGGGAGTATACGTCAAAAGCGTATCGTGGGTTCGAATCCCATCTTCTCCGCCATTTCAATTTCCGCAGCGCATCTCGTGTCTTACCCTCGGGCGGGGAATTATGGTCGATTAGTCGGCTATGCCTCGCAGTCGCGCGGTGGAGAAATCTCCTCCCTTCGAAGAGAGAGAATCGCCGGCGAGAATCACGTCCCGCGTTCCTGTCCTCGGCGACCGGCGAAAGTGGATCGGTGAACGGCCGGTTACGCTTCCGAGGATCCGGATGTCTCCCGCAACAATCGGATTTTGTCAGAAAAGCGTCATGAATGTGTCGAAAGACGCATGTCCAGCACGTTGTCGATCTCGCCTAAGCTGCCGCAAAATCAGGCTTTTCTTAACAAACTATAAAGGAAACCGGGGCCGGCTGCCCGACTTGTGTCCTTTCAGCAACAGAATGCGGGGAAGGCTCCCTCAAACCCCCTGTTGGAGCAAGTTGGTGATTGCGTGACGGCCGCCGTCTTGTATTTTCACCCTCGGAAGCAAGGGCGACGGATCGTCCACTTCTTGAAACACGGGGATGGGGCAGGGAACGCTGCTCAGCGAAAGATCCCAAACCCGATCGAAACTTTGAATTGGAGGTCATTTATGAACATCAAGAGCCTTCTTCTCGGCTCCGCTGCTGCTCTCGCAGTAGTTTCCGGTGCTCAGGCTGCTGACGCTATCGTTGCTGCCGAGCCGGAACCGGTTGAATATGTTCGCGTCTGCGACGCTTACGGCACCGGCTATTTCTACATCCCGGGCACCGAAACCTGCCTCAAGATCAACGGTTACGTCCGTTTCCAGGTTGACGTTGGTGATCAGCCGCTCAACGGTTCGGACAGCAACGACTCGGACTGGGACGCCCGTACGCGCGGCCAGGTTCAGTTCACGGCTAAGAGCGACACCGAATATGGTCCGCTGACCGGCGTCATCGTCATGCAGTTCAATGCTGACAACGCTTCGGATCAGAGCGCCAAGCTCGACTCCGCTTACATCGACATCGCCGGCTTCCGCGCTGGTCTGTTCTACAGCTGGTGGGACGACGGCCTCTCGGGCGAAACCGACGATATCGGCTCGCCGGTCACGCTGCATAACTCGCTCCGTTATCAGTACGAAACCGACGCCTTCTACGCTGGCATCAGCGTCGACGAACTGGAAGACGGCTTCTACAAGACGGACGAAGAGCCGAACAACGTCGGCGTAGCCGTCGGTCTCGGTGGCAAGGCTGGTGCGTTCAGCTACCAGATCACTGCCGGCTATGACGTCGACAACGAAGAAGGTGCTGTCCGTGCAATGGGTACGGTTGACATCGGTCCCGGTACGCTCGGCCTCGCTGCCGTATACGCTTCCGGCCCGAGCTCCTACTACACCAAGGCTGAATGGGCTATCGCTGCCGAATACGCAATCAAGGCAACCGACAAGCTCAAGATCACTCCTGGCGTCCAGTACTACAGCAACTACTACGTTGCTGGCGACGACTTCAGCGATGACGACGCTTGGAAGGTTGGTCTGACGGTTGATTACCAGATCGTCGACAACTTCTACGCCAAGGCTTCGGTTCAGTACCTCGATCCGGAAAACGACGACGACTCGACGGCTGGCTACTTCCGCCTGCAGCGCTCGTTCTAATCTGATCTGACCTCGGTCAATCAGGAAAGCCCGGCTCTCGAGCCGGGCTTTTTTTGTATCTGCACGAATGGCATGGAGGCAGTTGGGGCAGCGGCCTGGAAATCGGAGCCGTTTCGGAAAGCCCGCCGGCGTGCAAGGTTATGGCGCCTTTGCCTGTCTCAAAAGGCGCGCGGCTGCGGCTGAACGATCTCTGTCAGCTATCGGCAGCTGGTGAGGAAGGCTCCAATGGCTGCAGGGATATTGCCAAGATGGAGGAGGGGCGCATGTCCTTGTCCCTGAGCTGCGTGCAGGATCAGGCTCGGATGCCGGCGGACCATTTCCGCGGCCGTCTCCTTTGAGAGCAGAGCCGTATTTTCTCCGCGGATCAGCATCAGCGGCAGCCGGCTCAGGCTTTCGAACTGCTCCCAGAGCTCGGGCAGCGGCTGGCTGAAATCGACCGATCGCAGCGCCTCGGCGATTGCCGGATCGAAGTCGGCGACCGGTCTTCCGTCGGTGTCGCGGTAAAGCGCAAGCGCCATCTCGCGCCAGTCTTCCCCTGCAAGCGCGGTAAACGAGGCACCGTGATTCTGCTTCAGTATATCGGCCGCCTCGTTCCAATCGGCCGGCTTCCTGCCGCTGTTCAAGTAGTCGCGAATGAGTGCCAGCCCTCCGGCCTCGATCGCAGGGCCGATGTCGTTCAGGATGACGGCTTCGAGAAGATCCGGCCGTGTCGCCGCGATCAGATGCAGGATCAGTCCGCCACGCGATGTGCCGATGAAAACCGCCCGCTCGATGCCGAATGCCGCGCAGGCGGCAATAATGTCGCCGGCCTCGACGGCGAGAGTGTAATTGGCCTTGTTCTCATCCCATGTGGAATTTCCACGTCCGCGCGAATCGAGCGCGATCACCCGGCGTGGGCCTGTCTCGTCGCGGCAGAGACGCAGCGCAAGCGGGTGAAAATCCCGGCTATTGCGGGTCAGACCGGGCAGGCAGATCACCGGCAGCCGTGCCGCGGCTGCCGCCTCGTCCGGCCTGTAGTCGCGGGCATAAAGCGTCAGCCCATCGGCAGAAGAATAATATCGTTCCTGGAAACCGCCTGCATCCATGTCCGCCATCGCATCCTCAAGACCTATCCGAGCCCGAAGATGTAGCCTGCTTTTCAAGCCGCGCCAAACGGCTTCAGGAGGCGCTGCGTCCGCCGATCAGGTCGCGCTCGATATCCGTCGGCTGGCCGAGGCGAGCCTTGTAGACTTCGTAATTCTCCATCACCCGCTGCACGTAGTTGCGCGTCTCGGGGAAGGGGATGCGCTCGATCCAGTCGACGATCTCGTCGATCGGCCTGCCGCGTGGGTCGCCGTAGCGGCCGATCCATTCCGGCACCCGTTTCGGCCCGGCATTATAGGCGACGAAGGTGAGAATATAGGAGCCGCCGAAGGCCTCGATCTGCTCGCCGAGATAATGCGCGCCGAGCGTCGCATTATATCCGGCATCGGCCGTCAGCTTGTCCTTCGAAAACGTGATGTTGTGGCGCTTGGCCACCGCCTGGGCCGTGCCGGGCAGAAGCTGCAGCAGACCGCGCGCATTTGCTGCCGAAACGGCGGCCGGATTGAAGGCGCTTTCCTGCCGGGCGATGGCATAGGCGAGCGCCTTGCCGGAGCCGGATATATTGGCATTCGCCGGGATCACCCCGACGGGAAAGGCAAGCGCTGCGACGTCAATGCCGCGGCCATAGGCGATCTTGCCGATCTGCAGCGACAGATGGTGATTGCCCGATTGCTCGGCCTGCGCTGCGAGGATAGCCAGTTCCCCCGGGCTCTGCAGCTGATCGGCAAGCGCGAGATAGAGAATGTCGGCGCGCCAGCCGTGACCTGCCGCCTCGAGCCGGGTGATCGCCTGCACGGCTTCGCGCGCCTGAAGGCGCTGGCGGTCGGCCGTGCTCGGCGCGGGATAGGCGACATTGAGCGTTTTTCGTCCCAGTTTTTCGGCTGCGAGCTGGCCGTAGAAAGTGCCGGGAAAATTTGCGGCCTTGCCGTAGAATTCGCCTGAAATGCCAGGGCCGCCGGCTTCGGCTGCCCGCCCGAGCCAATACCAGGCGCGCGACACCGAGATCGGTCCGTTCGACGTCGCCAGAATCTTGCGGAAATGTCTTTCCGCCGTCGTCGGGTCCTGCAGGCCGCGAAGCGCATACCATCCGGCGTGGAACTCGGCCTCGACAATGTCGGTCGGGCTGGTTGCCGCGTAGTTTGCGACGATGCGGTAGGCCGGTTTGAATTGTCCCTGGTCGACGAGGCCGCGGCTGACGATCCGCTGCTCGTTCCACCATTCGCCGGAATCGACGAGTTCGCCGGCTCCGCGCGGCATCTTCTCCAGCAGGGCTGCCGCCTCGGCATATTTGTCCTGCTTGCGCAGATATTCGATCTTCGCAAACAGCAGGCCGGCATCGCCGCGCCATCTCGCGTCGACGGCATTGATGAGCGCGCCGGCGTTGGCGGCTTTGGCGTCGACGGCGGCCCAGGCCTTGTAGAGCGATTGCGCCTCACCCATGTCGCCGAACCGCTTGGCCTGCGCCACCCGGCCGCGATACATCAGGTAGTCCATCCGCGCCTTGTGGTCGGCCGGCGTCAGCAGGGCGGAAAATTCGACGAGGATCTTGTCTTCACCCGCCTTGTCGAGCGCCTCCGTGCGCCAGAGCTTGCGGATATATTTGGCCGCCTGCGCCTGATTGCCTGAGGCAACCAGCGACCGCCCGAGAATGACGGCGCCCTGCATCGTCTCGGGCGCGGTGTCGCCGAAGGCGGCAAGCACGGCTGATGGGGCGGGGTTTTCATCGTAGAGCGCCCGTTCGGAATAGGTGCGCAGCCGCGAAAGGCCGGGCCATCCCTTGAGCTCCTGCGCTGCGCTGGCGATCTCATAGGAGGGAACGCCCTTCAATCCGGATACGGCGATCGCCCAGGTGAGGATATGGCGGTCGAGCATCCCCTGCCGCATGCTGTCGCGGATCGACAGAGCCAGTTGCGGATTCTTGGCGCTAAGCGCGTCGAGGCCGGTTTTCAGATCACTGGCAACAGGCGCGATGGCCGGATTGCGCGGGATGGCGCCGGTGGTCAGCGCCTCCGGTATCGATGTCTCGGGCACGAAGCCGATCGGCTTGACGTCGGCCGCAGGAAGGTTTTCGCCGGCAAGCGGCGACGCAACGCTGCCCCACGCGGCGGCAACGAAGCCGAAGGCGGTCAGAATCAGGACAGCTTTCTTCATCCGGGATCTCGCAACGAAAACACGCCCTACCCATTTGGCTGGAGGCATCTTAACGAAACCTTACCGTACCAGGTAAAATTCATTCACATCTGCTATCGGATTTTGCCCTAAACCGAACTCTCCGCGCTTGTCGCGATGATTTCGGCGCTTTATGGTGCGCAACTCTTAGTCATGGAATGCGGCCGAAGCAAGGATTTGGTCGTGAGGAGCTTTGCATGTTCAATGGGTCCATTCCCGCCCTCGTTACCCCCTTCACCGATGCCGGATCGATCGACGAAGACAGCTTCGCCGCCCATGTCGACTGGCAGATCAAGGAAGGCAGCGGCGGTCTCGTTCCGGTCGGCACGACAGGCGAATCGCCGACGCTGTCGCATGCCGAACACAAGCGGGTCGTGGAACTCTGCATCGAAGTGGCCGCAAAACGCGTTCCCGTCATGGCCGGCGCCGGTTCGAACAACACGCGTGAGGCGATCGAGCTTGCCCAGCATGCCGAAAAGGTCGGTGCCGACGCCGTGCTTGTCGTCACGCCCTATTACAACAAGCCGACGCAGAAGGGGCTGATCGCGCATTTTTCCGCGATCGCCGAGGCCGTCGCTCTGCCGATCTATATCTACAATATCCCCGGCCGTTCGGTGGTCGACATGACGCCGGAAACGATGGGCGCGCTCGTCAAGGCGCACGGGAATATCGTCGGCGTCAAGGATGCGACGGGCAAGATCGAGCGTGTCTCCGAGCAGCGCATCACCTGCGGCAAGGACTTCAGGCAATTGTCCGGCGAGGACGCAACGGCGCTCGGCTTCAACGCCCATGGCGGCGTCGGCTGCATCTCGGTAACGGCCAATGTCGCCCCGCGCCTCTGCGCCGATTTTCAGGCGGCAACGCTGGCCGGCGAATACGCCCGCGCGCTGGAATATCAGGACCGGCTGATGCCGCTGCACAAGGCGATCTTCCTTGAGCCCGGTCTCTGCGGCGCCAAATACGGCCTCTCCAAGCTCGGCCGCATGAGCCGCAACGTCCGCTCGCCGCTGCTGTCGACGCTGGAGCCGGCAACCGAAGCGGCGATCGACGCAGCTCTGCGCCATGCCGGGCTGCTGAACTGAAGAGACCGCCCGTCTTCACAAGGCCGGGTCGTTCCCTTACATAAAGGGCAGCAATGAGGGCGCGGCTTTTCGCGCGCCTCGAAGGAAATATCGTCATGGCCCCCAAAGGCAGCCAGCGCGTGGTGAACAAGGTCGTGGCGGAAAACCGCAAGGCCCGCTTCAACTACGAGATCATCGATACTTACGAGGCCGGCCTCGTGCTGATGGGCACGGAGGTCAAGTCGCTGCGCGAAGGCAAGGCCAATATCGCCGAATCCTACGCATCGGACGAGGACGGCGAGATCTGGCTGATCAATTCCTACCTGCCGGAATATCTGCAGGCGAACCGCTTCAACCACGAACCGCGCCGGCGCCGCAAGCTTCTGCTGTCGGGCCGCGAAATCCATCGCCTGCGCTCAGCCGTTAACCGCGAAGGCATGACGCTGATCCCGCTGAAGATCTATTTCAACGATCGGGGACGGGCGAAGATGGAACTGGCGCTCGCCAAGGGCAAGAAGCTGCACGATAAGCGCGAATCCGAGAAGGAGCGCGATTGGAACCGCCAGAAGAGCCGCTTGTTGAAGGATAATGGCTGAGCCATCAAGCCGCAGCCGATCGGCTCGCGGCGCTTTCGATCAGTCCTCGAAATCGCTGGCCGGGGCGACTTCGGCCGGACGCGGCGCCCGCTCCGACGGATCGCGACCGATCTCAGCCTTCAGAGACAAGAGGTCGATGAAATGATCGGCCTGCCGGCGCAGGTCGTCGGCGATCATCGGCGGCTGGGTCGCCATCGTCGAGATCACCGAGACCTTGCGGCCTCTGCGCTGCAGCGCCTCGACCAGGTTGGTGAAGTCGCCGTCGCCGGAGAAGATGACGAGATGGTCGACGGTTTCGGATTGTTCCATGGCGTCGATCGCAAGCTCGATGTCCATGTTGCCCTTGATCTTCCGCCGGCCCATGGAGTCGGTAAACTCCTTGGCGGGTTTGGTGACGACCTTGTAGCCGTTGTAATCGAGCCAGTCGATCAGGGGACGGATCGACGAATATTCCTGATCTTCGATCAAGGCCGTATAGTAGTAGGCGCGCAGGAGGTAGCCGCGTTTCTGGAACGCTTTCAATAGCTTGCGGTAATCTATGTCGAAACCGAGGCTCTTGGATGCAGCGTAGAGGTTGGCGCCGTCAATAAAGAGTGCAATTTTTTCGCGTGGGTCAAACATCGCTTACCAATTCCTAATGAGAGAAATCGAAATTCGCAGGGCATCAAATTTCAATAAATACAATGGCTTATTGTGATTTTTGATTTGATCCTTACTTTACTAAGTGTTCATATAAGAGAGATTTAGGGCACGATTCGTCATATTCCAAGCAACCTTCGGTGGAATTGTGACATTCTCCATGGAAATTTAGCTCAGCCACGGATAAAGACGAGGGAGCCGGAACGAAAAACTTGTATTTGCCCGGTTTTAATTGTATCGGGCGTGTTAATCCCGAAATGACGACCGTAAAGGACAGGCAATGGCCCGTGTCACAGTTGAAGATTGCATTGACAAGGTAGAGAACCGCTTCGAGCTGGTTCTGCTCGCCAGCCACCGCGCCCGGCTGATTTCCCAGGGTGCCTCGATCACCATCGACCGCGACAATGACAAGAACCCTGTCGTCGCCCTGCGCGAAATCGCCGACGAGACGCTGTCGCCCGATGACCTCAAGGAAGATCTGATCCATTCGCTGCAGAAGCATGTCGAAGTCGACGAGCCCGAGCCCGATCCGGCCAGCATGATCGCCGCCGGCGGTGTTGCCGCAGCCGACAGCGAGGAGCAGGACGACCTGCCGGAGACGATCACCTTCGACCAGATGTCGGAAGAAGAGCTGCTTGCCGGCATCGAGGGCCTGGTGCCGCCGGAAAAGAGCGACGATTATTAGGCGCGCCGGCCGGTTCTGATCCGGAAAAGAGCGACGATTACCAATCGTCAATCTTGCGCCTTTATTGCTTAGGCATATTATTGCCCATGTGTGCGCCAATCGTTGATTGGCGCGCTTTTATTTTTACCGGAGTGGCTTTGGAATGATGCGGCAGTACGAGCTCGTGGAGCGGGTTCAGCAATACAAGCCCGATGCCAATGAAGCACTGCTGAACAAAGCCTATGTCTACGCCATGCAGAAGCATGGCCAGCAAAAGCGCGCGAGCGGCGATCCCTATATTTCCCATCCGCTCGAGGTCGCCGCCATCCTCACCGACATGCATCTCGACGAATCGACGATCGCGGTTGCCCTTCTGCACGACACGATCGAGGATACGACGGCGACGCGCGCCGAGATCGACGAACTCTTCGGCGAGGATATCGGCCGTCTGGTCGAGGGCCTGACCAAGATCAAGAAGCTCGATCTCGTCACCAAGAAGGCCAAACAGGCCGAAAACCTGCGCAAGCTGCTGCTCGCCATTTCAGACGATGTGCGCGTGCTGCTCGTCAAGCTCGCCGACCGCCTGCACAATATGCGCACCCTCGATCACATGTCGGCCGACAAGCGCGCCCGCATTTCCGAGGAGACGATGGAAATCTATGCGCCGCTCGCCGGCCGCATGGGCATGCAGGACATGCGCGAGGAACTGGAGGAGCTCTCCTTCCGGCACATGAACCCCGAAGCCTATGAGACCGTCACGAAAAGGCTGGAAGAGCTCTCCAAGCGCAACGAGGGCATCGTCAAGAAGATCGAGGCCGAGTTGCGCGACCTGCTGGTCGCCAGCGGCCTGACCAGCGCCTATGTCAAGGGGCGGCAGAAGAAGCCCTATTCGGTCTTTCGCAAGATGCAGTCGAAGTCGCTGTCCTTCGAGCAGCTTTCCGACGTCTACGGCTTCCGCCTGATCGTCGAGGACATCCCCTCCTGCTATCGGGCGCTCGGCATCGTCCACACGCGCTGGCGCGTCGTGCCCGGCCGCTTCAAGGACTATATCTCGACGCCGAAGCAGAACGATTACCGTTCGCTGCACACCACCATCGTCGGCCCCTCAAGCCAGCGCATCGAACTGCAGATCCGCACCAAGCGCATGCACGAGATCGCCGAATTCGGCATCGCTGCCCACACGCTCTACAAGGACGGCGCCACCAATGCCGATGGCGACATCCTTTCGCGCGAATCCAATGCCTATTCCTGGCTGCGCCACACGATCGAGGCGCTCGCCGAGGGCGACAGCCCGGAAGAATTCCTCGAACACACCAAGCTTGAGCTTTTCCAGGACCAGGTCTTCTGCTTCACGCCGAAGGGCAAGCTGATTGCCCTGCCGCGCGGCGCCACGCCGATCGACTTTGCCTACGCCGTTCACACCAATATCGGCGACACCACGGTCGGCGCCAAGATCAACGGCCGCATCATGCCGCTGGTGACGCGGTTGGCCAATGGCGACGAAGTCGAGATCATCCGTTCCGGCGTGCAGGTTCCGCCGGCCGCCTGGGAGGAGATCGTCGTCACCGGCAAGGCGCGCGCCGCCATTCGCCGCGCCACCCGCATGGCCATCCGCAAGCAATATGCCGGCCTCGGCCACCGCATCCTCGAGCGCACTTTCAATCGGGCCGGCAAGATCTTCTCGCGCGAGGCGATGAAGCCGGCGTTGCACCGTCTCGGCCAGAAGGACGTCGAGGATGCGATCGCCGCCGTCGGCCGCGGCGAGATGTCCTCGCTCGACGTGCTGCGCGCCGTCTATCCCGACCACCAGGACGAGCGCGTAACCGTCAAGCCTTCCGGCGACGACGGCTGGTTCAATGTCCGCAGCGCGGCCGGCATGATCTTCAAGATCCCCGGCAAGACCAAGGCGGGGGCCGAGGGCGGCCATTCCGAACTCGACGCCGATGTCGATATCGGCCCGATCCGCGGCCTGTCTGGTAATGTCGACGTCAAGTTCGCCTCGACCGGCGCCGTGCCCGGCGACCGCATCGTCGGCATCATGGATCAGAGCAAGGGTATCACCATCTATCCGATCCAGTCGCCGAGCCTGCAGCGCTTCGATGATCAGCCCGACCGTTGGATCGACGTCCGCTGGGACCTCGACGAAGCCAACAAGTCGCGTTTCATGGCGCGCATCATGGTGAATGGATTGAACGAGCCCGGCACGCTCGCCAAGGTGGCCCAGACGGTTGCAAGTCTTGACGTCAATATCCGCCTGCTGAACACCGTACGGGTGGCAGCCGATTTCACCGAAATGATGCTCGAGGTCGAGGTGTGGGATCTGCGTCAGCTCAATCAGCTGCTCGCCCAGATGAAGGAGCTCGACTGCATCGCCACGGTCCGGCGGCTCTACGAATAGGCTTTTGTTAAGCCTGTCACGGCAGCCAACCCGAGAATTTGCACATTTTATGACCGTTTCAAGATCAAGATGGCGCATGGAAGTGGCAATGTATGCGTTCAGTGCATGGCTGTCCCCATGTTGCGGGTGGTGGTAATTAACCTTTGCCGGGACTATCTTCTGATCGTCGAAAACGTAAACAGAAGATGAGACAAGGAAATGTTTGATCCTATCAGGAAAATCGCTCGCGCTCTTCGCGCTCCGACCACGCAGGAACGTGAAATGGCCTATCTGAACGGCTCGTTCGATCGTATCGATCTCGAGTTTCGTCAGCGTCAGGTCGACCGCGGTCTGTTCCGCAGCCGCTAATAGCGGATTTATACTTGGATGAGTGGGGGACGTTGCGTTACGAACGCCCCTCGGCATGAGGCCGCTGCTCCGCAGAGAAAATTGAGCGGCTGTTTTGCGGGTGGTATCATTTGCCGCTCTTGTCACGGTGCTGTGCGCTGCACTAAATAGCCGCCATGTTGTTTCGCCGTCGCAAGCCTGCGGGTTTCAAGGAAAAGATGCGGGAGCTTCTGTGGCCCCGAAAAGGTTTCCTTCGCCCGATCCGTTATCTGACAATGCGCATTCTGCGCCTGAGCGCTTCGCCGCATGCGGTTGCGGCCGGCGTCGCCGCGGGCGTCTTCGTCTCGTGGACGCCTTTCATCGGCGTGCATTTCGTCATGGCTTTCGTCATCACCTATTTCCTCTCCGGCAATATGGTGGCGGCCGCCCTCGGCTGCGCTGCCTTCGGCAATCCGCTGACCTATCCCTTCATCTGGGGCATCACCTGGGAGATCGGCCATCTGCTGCTCAGCCGCGAGGATCATCTGGCCGGTCAGGCGGTGGATCTCGCCGCCCTCTTTCACAAGCTGAACTTCACCGAATTATGGAAGCCGGTGCTGGAGCCGATGCTGATCGGCGCCATTCCGCCGGCCGCCGTGACCTCCGTTGCGCTCTATGCGTTGACGTTCTACACCGTGAAGGGGTTTCAGACGCGCCGCCGCACGCGCCTGATGGAGCGGGCGCGCCTGCGTCTGGCGGGGCCGGTTAGCGACATGCCGAGCGTATGAAACCCGTGCAGAATGCTTAAGCGACGGAAGGGTCCGGCATGATCATCGGCATTGGCAGCGATTTGATCGACATTCGCCGTGTCGAAAAATCGATCGAGCGCTTCGGTGAGCGCTTCACCCATCGCTGTTTCACCGAGATCGAACGGGCCCGTTCCGACCGCCGGGCAAACCGTGCCGAATCCTATGCCAAGCGTTTCGCCGCCAAGGAAGCCTGTTCCAAGGCGCTCGGCACGGGCCTCGCCCAGGGTGTCTTCTGGAAGGACATGGGCGTCGTCAACCTGCCGAGCGGCAAGCCGACCATGGTTCTGTCAGGCGGTGCCGCCGCAATCCTCGAATCGATGCTGCCCGCCGGCCACAGGGCCGCCATTCATTTGACAATAACCGATGATTATCCCTTGGCGCAGGCCTTTGTTATCATCGAGGCGTTGCCTGAGAGCCTGTGATCGTGACCTCGGGGAGCGTTGATCGCGACCTCTCGTCGCTTTTGATGTTGTCGCCATTGCCGCAACCGGCCGAAGCCGCTAGAACAGGATGATCTGAAGCCGGTCGGCCTGAATCCTGTTCTGGATTAAAGAATTGGAGCATGATGTTGTCCGAAAGCTGCTGACACTTTTCGGCATCATGCCCTACAGCGCCGCGCGTCTCTTCAGGTGCGCAGAGGACGCCGTAGCACTTTGAATTGCTGCATAATTCCCTAAATCGATATTGGTTTAGGGAATTATGCAGTAAGAGAACGACAGAAAGAATTGCGCCTCTGCGGCGTCTTGAAGGAATAAGACTGCGTGTCCGAAAAAGTCCAAACCAAGCCGAACGCCCTCTGGGAAAATATCAAGGTCATCATTCAGGCGCTGATTTTGGCGATGGTGATCCGAACCGTGCTGTTCCAGCCCTTTACCATCCCGTCCGGCTCGATGATGCCGACGCTGCTCGTCGGCGACTACATCTTCGTCAATAAGTTCGCTTACGGCTATTCGAAATATTCGCTGCCCTTCTCTCCCAATATCTTCAGCGGTCGCCTGTTGGGTTCCGATCCGAAGCGTGGCGACATCGTCGTTTTCCGCTTCCCGCCCAATCCCGATATCGATTACATCAAGCGCTGCATCGGTCTGCCCGGCGACCGCATCCAGGTCACCGACGGCGTGCTCTACGTCAACGGCAAGCCGGTTCCGAAGGTTGCAGACGGCAGCTTCACCTCGGATTACAAGCTCGATCCGGGTGAGGACGTACCGGTCTTCCGCGAAACGCTGGACAATGGCAAGACCTACGACACGCTCGACCAGTCTCCGGTCTCGCGCGGCGACAACACCCGTGAATTCATCGTGCCGGAAGGCCATTATTTCATGATGGGCGACAACCGCGACAATTCCCTCGACAGCCGCTTCGATGTCGGCTTTGTGCCGGCTGAAAATCTCGTCGGCCGCGCCAGCGTCATCTTCTTCTCGCTCGGCAACGACACGTCTTTCCGCGAAATCTGGAAGTGGCCGACCAATATGCGCTGGGACCGCCTTTTCAAGGTTGTTGAATGAGCAAGGCGCAGACGCTTTCTGCGGCGGACCGCGCAAAGCTTGAAAGCCTGATCGGTCATGACTTCGCCGAAAAGGCACGCCTGGATCGCGCGCTGACCCATGCCAGCGCCCGGACGGAAAAGGGCGGCAATTACGAGCGGCTGGAGTTTCTCGGCGACAGGGTCCTCGGACTCTGCATCGCCGAGCTCCTGTTCCGCACCTTCGGCACGGCGGGGGAAGGCGAGCTCTCGGTTCGTCTCAACCAGCTCGTCAGCGCCGAAACCTGCGCTGCGGTCGCCGACGAACTCAACCTTCACCTCTATATCCGCACCGGCGCCGATGTGAAGAAGCTGACCGGCAAGCGCATGATGAACGTGCGCGCCGATGTCGTCGAAAGCCTGATCGCCGCGATCTATCTCGACGGCGGCCTCGAGGTCGCGCGCCGCTTCATCCTGCGCTACTGGCAGGGCAGGGCGGTCAGGGCCGATGGCGCCAAGCGCGACGCCAAGACCGAGCTGCAGGAATGGTCGCATGCGAAATTCGGCGTCACGCCGATCTATCGGGTTGATGAACGCAGCGGACCGGATCATGATCCACGCTTCAAGGTGACGGTGGAAGTTGCTGGCATAAAGCCGGAAACCGGCGTAGAGCGGTCGAAGCGTGCCGCCGAACAGGTGGCGGCGACCAAGATGCTCGAGCGCGAAGGCATTTGGCAGCAATCGCCTGCCGGAAACTGACGGGACAATGACACAAGAAGAAGATATCGCGGCTGAAGCTGCTGCAGAAACTCATGGCCCGACGCATTCGGGCTTCGTCGCGCTGATTGGCCCGACCAATGCCGGCAAGTCGACGCTGGTCAATCGCCTCGTCGGCGCCAAGGTCTCGATCGTCAGCCACAAGGTGCAGACGACCCGCGCGATCGTGCGCGGCATTGCCATTCACGACAATGCCCAGATCGTCTTCATGGATACGCCGGGCATTTTCAAGCCGCGCCGCCGGCTCGACCGCGCCATGGTGACCTCGGCCTGGGGCGGCGCCAAGGATGCCGATCTGATCATGCTGCTGATCGACAGCGAGCGCGGCCTGCGCGGCGATGCAGAAGCCATCCTCGAAGGGCTCAAGGAGGTCCAGCAGCCGAAGATTCTGGTGCTCAACAAGATCGACCGCGTCAACCGCGAGGATCTGCTCGCGCTGGCGGCGAGCGCCAACGAGAAGATCGCTTTCGAACGCACCTTCATGATCTCGGCCGAAAACGGCTCCGGCTGCGACGACGTCATGGACTATCTGGCAGCGACCCTTCCTGAAGGGCCGTGGTACTATCCGGAAGACCAGATCTCCGATCTGCCGATGCGTCAGCTCGCCGCCGAGATCACCCGCGAGAAGCTGTTTCTGCGGCTCCACCAGGAGCTTCCCTATTCCTCGCATGTCGAAACGGAGAAGTGGGAAGAGCGCAAGGACGGCTCGGTGCGCATCGAACAGGTCATCTATGTCGAGCGCGACAGCCAGAAGAAGATCGCGCTCGGCAAGGGTGGGGAAACCATCAAGGCGATCTCGACGGCGTCCCGCAAAGAATTGTCGGAGATTCTCGAACAGCAGGTTCACCTCTTCCTGTTCGTCAAGGTCCGCGAAAATTGGGGCGACGATCCCGAGCGGTTCCGTGAGATGGGTCTCGATTTTCCGAAATAGCGGTGGCAAGGATTTCATCGGGCAGACGCCAGTCCCTTGTTTCCTTGGAAAAAACCCGCTTCGTTGCGGAACGAATCCATGGCTTTGCGCATTCCCGCTCGACGGTGCGTCGATGAGGGGCCGCCGGTTTGTTAAGACCGCGGGAGCAGGCATGGCAACGTCGAGACCCATCCATTCCTTCAAGACCCCTTGCGAGCAATGTCCCTTGCGGCCCCTGCCGCATTTCAGGGAGTTCAGCCGCGACGAGCTGGAATTCGTCTCCCGCTTCAAGCGCGGCGAGCTCGCCGTCGATGCCGGTTCCACCATCCTCGTCGAGGGCGCACACAGCGCCCATCTTTTCACCGTGCTTTCCGGTTGGGGCTTCCGCTACAAGATGCTGGAAGACGGCCGCCGCCAGATCCTGAATTACATCATGCCGGGCGACCTGATCGGCCTGCAGGGAACGATTGCCGGCGAGATGCAGCATTCCATCGAAGCGCTTTCACCGGTTTCCCTCTGCGTCTTCGAGCGCGACAGGCTGATGACGCTTTATAACAAGCACCCCTCGCTCGCCTTCGACATCACCTGGATCGCCGCGCGCGAGGAGCGGATATTGGATGAACATCTCCTCAGCATCGGCCGCCGCACAGCACTGGAAAGAGCGGCCTATCTGCTCGCGTTCCTGTTTGAGCGCGGCAGGAAGCTCGATCTTTTCAACGGCCGCAAGTTCATCCCCATCACCCAGCAGCACATCGCCGACACACTCGGTCTTTCCATCGTTCACACCAACAAGACTTTGAAGAAGCTCAGCGGACGGGGATTGATCCGCTGGCAGGAGCGCGGCTGCGAGGTGCTGAACGGTGAGGAACTGATGGCGATCGCCGGCTGGGATGGGCTTGGAGAGGGCAAGCGCCCCTTCATCTGAAGCATGGCGCGCAAAACTGGGCCGCGATCTTGCGATAAGGACCTACGCGAAAAAAGACCTGAAGCGCGAGGTGTGAGCGGAAGGTTGCGGTGCGCTCCACGGCTATCCGACAGATGCGGCATGGGCGTGCGGAAACGCACAGCCGGCCTGTCTATGTCTTTTTTAAATGCGCATTAGCATCTGGCGAAATAAGGTCGGCCCTCGTCTTTCCTCCGATTTGATTCTTATTGGCCGGACAGAAAAATGGTTTATTCAGAAGTGGTGGCGGAATTCACCGATAGCGTGCCATGCGGGGCACCGGAGGGCAATGATGTTGGCGAAACGGCCGGGGCGCTGCGACAGGCGCTCGACGAGGGCATGGAATCATGAGCGCAAACCGTGTTCTGGTTCTTGAGGACAGTCTGATCATCGCCATGGAGGCGGAGGATATTCTGCGCCTGGCCGGCGTCGACGGCATCGATATCGTCGGCAGCCTCGAACAGGCGAGGGCGGCGATTGCTGCGGAAAGCTATGATTTCGCCCTTCTCGACGTCAACCTCGGTGAGGGCATGAGCTTCGGATTTGCCCGCCATCTTCTCGATGTCGGCATCCCCTTCGGCTTCGTCAGCGGCTATTCCGATATACGCGATTTCCCGCCCGACCTGCAGCATATACCGCTTCTGGTGAAGCCTTTCGACGAGAAGGCGATGTGCGAATTCCTGCAGAGGCTTCTTCCGGCCGCGGCTTGACTCGGCCGGACGCCGAAAGCACGCTGTAACACTTTGAATTACTGCATAATTCCCTAATTCGATTTCGATGGCGGGAATTATGCGGTAGGATGGAATCGTCAGCCGCAGGGACTTCTTTCGATGCAGTGGCAGGACCACGCGATCATTCTGGGCGTCAAGCGCCACGGTGAGACGAGCGTCATCGCCGAGGTGATGACGCGTGATCGCGGCCGCCATCTCGGCCTGGTGCGTTCCGGCCGCTCTCGCGCCATGCAGCCGGTGCTGCAGCCGGGCAATGCGGTGGAGGTTATCTGGCGTGCCCGGCTTGACGAACATCTCGGCGAATTCCGCGTCGAACCGGTGACGCTACGCGCCGCGCGCCTCATGGAAACGGCGACCGCCGTCTACGGCGTCCAGGCAATGGGCGCGCTGCTGCGGCTGCTGCCGGAGCGCGACCCGCATCCGCACCTTTTCGACGCGCTGGAGGTCATCCTCGATCATCTGCACAATCCGGCCGATGCCGGCGAACTCTTCGTGCGTTTCGAGCTGGCGGTGCTCAACGATCTCGGCTTCGGTCTCGATCTTGCCGAATGCGCGGCAACCGGCGACCGTTCCGATCTCGCCTATGTCTCGCCGAAATCCGGCCGCGCCGTCAGCCGCAGCGCCGGTGCGCCCTGGGCGGACAAGATGCTGCTCCTGCCGCCCTTCCTCGGCGCCGAAGGCAATCAGGCGGCGGACTTCGACAGCCTGGCAGCCGCATTCCGTCTGACGGGTTTCTTCCTGCATCGCCATGTCTACGAGCCGCGCGGCATGGAGGCTGCGGCCGCGCGTGACGGTTTCGTCCAGGCCGCACTCAAGGCGCTCAATCCAGCCTTGCGGACGCTTTCCGGTCCAAACGACGTCTCCGCCTGACCTCGTTTTTTACTGCTGCAAAACATCCTCCGGATTTGGCGGTTTACCCGCCTGGGAGCTCTTCCTATGTCTTGAAGGGCTGCCAACCACGGAGGTAACTCATGCTGACCAAGACCGCATCACCGACGACGATCACGCTCTGGAACGGCCGCGAAATTCCGCGCCTCGGCATGGGATGCTGGGCGATCGGCGGCCCATTCTTCGCCGGCGACACGCCGCTTGGCTGGGGTGAGGTCGATGACGACGAATCGGTGGAAGCAATTCATCGCGCCATCGCCCTCGGCATCCGCTTCTTCGACACCGCCTCGAATTACGGCGCCGGCCATTCGGAGGAGGTGCTCGGCCGGGCAATCGGCAATCGTGACGATATCATCGTCGCCACCAAATTCGGCTTTACCACCGATCCGGAAACGAAGCAGGCAATCGGCGCCTTTGCCGATGAGGTTTTCATCCGCCGCTCCGTCGAGACATCGCTGCGCCGTCTCAAGCGCGACCGCCTCGATCTCTTGCAATTCCACCTCAATGATTTTCCGCTGGAGCAATCGGATGCCGTCTTCGATACGCTGGAGGCGCTGCGTGCCGAAGGCAAGATCGATGCCTTCGGCTGGAGCACCGATCATCCCGATCGCGCCGCCCGCCATGCCGGGCGCAAGGGCTTTGTCTCGATCCAGCATACGATGAACGTCTTCGAGCCGGTGCCGGAGATGATCGCCGTGGCCGAGCAGAAGGGCCTGATCTCGATCAATCGCGGTCCGCTGGCCATGGGACTGTTGACCGGCAAGTTCACCGCCGACAAGGCGGTCGGCGCCAAGGATGTCCGCGGCGCAGCGCTCGAATGGATGGTTTACTTCAAGGACGGGCGCATGGCCCCGGAATTTGCCGCAAGGCTCGATGCCGTCCGCGACCTTCTCAAATCAGGCGGCCGCACGCTGACGCAGGGTGCGCTCGCCTGGCTCTGGGCAAGGTCGCCGCGCACCTTCCCCATTCCGGGTTTCCGCACCGTTGCCCAGGTGGAGGAAAATGCCGGCGCGCTGGAAAAGGGACCGTTGCCGACCGGTGTCATGGCGGAGATCGATGCTGCACTCGGGCATGCATGAGAGGCGGTGAATCTGCCCCAAGGCTCCCTCATTCCTGTGCCTGTCACAGGAATCCTGCCACCGCGCGTCTGCGCGGTGACTGACCCAATGCAAATTTGAAAAAAAGACTTACGCGCCCAAGGACTTGGGCGCACTGGATTCCTGTGACGAGCACAGGAATGCGCATGTGACCTACCTTCGGGCACGAACCTTCAAGGCCAAGCCCTCCGGCCTCTCCGCGATGATCTTCACCGCATCGCCGATCGTGATCCTGCCGCTGCCGCGCGGCGTCACGTTCCAGCCGAACAGCGGGCCGGGCACGCGCCGGTCGGCCGACATGCGGATGCGGCCCATGGCCGGCATCGGGTTTGCCACCTCGCGTGACCCGGTCAGCTGGTCCTGCGTCGTCATGATGCAGCGCGAGCAGGGTTTGACGAGATCGAAGCGGATGCCGGCGATCTCGATCGCCGCCCAACGATCCTCCGGCCAGGCCTCGTCGGTGTCGATGACGATATTCGGTCGGAAACGCTCCATGCCGACGCTGCCTTCGCCATGGGCGGCGAGATCGGCGTTCAGTGCCTGCAGCGAGCCGGTCGTCGTCACCAGGATCTGGTAGCCGTCGGTAAAGCTCACCGGCGTGCCTTCGCCGGCCCATTCGGCATTCGCCGTCCGTTGTGCCTGTCCGTCGAAAAATACCAGCCGCACCTCGCGGCCGAGCCATTCGGACAGCTGGCGATTGCTCTCTGCATCGGCGACGGCGGCGCTGACGGTCGATTTCCACACGCTCACATCCATGCGGATATCAGGCCGGGGCGGCGGCACCGATATCTCGGGCTTGCCCTGCATCAGCAGCCGGAAGGCGCCTGCCTCCGGCCGTATTTCGATACGCGCGAGATCCGGCAGTTCGCGCTGGGTGATGAAGTGGCCCTGCGGGTCGGTGATCATCGCCCGCCGGTCGCCGGGAAGCCCATAGGCGTCAATATCGGCGGCGGGCAGCGCAATGGCGCGAGCGCTCTTGAGCGGGTAGATGAAGAGGTCGCTGACACGCATGCCGTTCTCCTAAATTTCGTCCATGAATGCCGAGAGAAAATCACGCAGACTTTGGTCACGCGCAGCTGCCAGCCGGCGGCCGGTCTCGGTCTGGAACCCTTCCGCCAGTTTGAACAGCTTCGTCTGGAAATGGTCAATGGCATAACGCTTGTCGTCGAGAGGACGGTTCGTTGCCGCCGGGTCGAACGGATCATAGAGCCTGGATCCCATTCGTCCGCCGATATAGAAGCAGCGCGCGACGCCAACCATGCCGATTGCGTCCAGTCGGTCGGCATCCTGCAGGATCTTCGCCTCGATCGTCCGCGGCGTCACCCCGGCGGAGAAACTGTGAGCGGTGACGGCATGCGCCACGGCGCCGATATCCGCCGCGCTCCAGCCGAGTTCGGCCAGGATCACTGAGGCTTTTTCCGCCGCCAACGCCGATGCTTTGGCCCGCAAGGGGGAATTCTTTTCGACCGCGACGCAGTCGTGCAGCAGCACGGCAGCGGCGAGGATGCGTCCGTCTCCGCCTTCGCCCGCATGGATGCGCATGGCGTTTCTGAAGACGCGCAGGATATGGGCGAGATCGTGTGAACCGTCGTCGCCTTCGGCCGCATGCGCAATCAGCGACGCTGCGAGCGTCTCATGAGGGGAGAAGGCTTCGGCCTTGAACATTGCGCCACCTGTTATTGGAGAAAATCGTCCATAGCGCACCGGCCGAAAGCGAGGCTCCCGGGAGGCGGCGCGGCTACGAAGAGCTGCAGAACACGGAGCCGGTTTTGTAGCGGCTTGCCGTGCGAGTCGCAATCACGAGGAGTTCGGCGCTGACCTCAGGAGAAGTCTGTCGCACCGTCGCTTCCCGGCGGCATGGAGAGAAGGTGCGGCACGTCGCGAGCGGGGCGCGGCGGACTGATGTGATAGCCCTGGATCTCGTCGCATTCCTCGCATTGCAGCGCCAGCTGGGCGGCCGTCTCGACGCCTTCGCCGGATTGATATTCGGTTGCAGTGCAGCAGGCGCACGCGCGGTCCGAACCCCGTGTTTTTACATTAAAAACCGCTGAAATATCGGTGATGCTGGCGACAAAGAGCCGATCTGGCAGTCATCCGTTAATGCCCGTCAATCTTTATTAATGAGAAGTTAACAACTTATTGACGCACTGCGCAAATCAGTTTAACCACCGAGTCACTCGTAATTTTCAGCTCTCGTATTGCGTACAAACACCACCGGCAAAAGGCGGTGAATGGAGGTTTGTATGACCCGCACCACATCCGTTTCAGATACTTCATATGCATATCTTGCGACACTTTCGCGGCTCGATTCCAATGGTGACGGCGTGCTCAGCCGCGGCGAACGTGCCGCCGACGAGAAGCCCGGTATCATCAAGCAACTGCTGGAAGACGACACGGCCAGCGACACGCAGCCGAAATTTTCCGGCAGCCTGATTGCGCTGATGATGGACACGCGCGACACCGCCACGACGAGCAGCATTGCCGTTCCCTATCCATTGCAGCAGACTGCGCCGACGACCGGCGATCAATCCGACGATCTTTACCGCAACACCTACGGCCAGTTCGATTTTGACGCCGTCGCCTGACGGCGGCTGAATTCAGGTGATCTGCAAGCCGGCCGTTGGCCGGCTTTTTCGTTGGATGGTCCGCAGAGGAACACCTTCCGGGCTGACACGTTCAGAAGGACAACCGGAGGGAAGGAGATCTCCATGAAAGCCATGCGCATCATCGCCGCCCTGAGCCTGCTTGCGATTGCCCTGCCGGCAGGTGCTCAGGACAAGCAGACGGCGGTCGCCAATTTCGTCGGCAAGGACGGCAAGGAAACCGGCCGCGCCCAGCTGACCGCCGCCGCCAATGGCGGCGTGCTGATCGAAGTGGAGATATCGGGACTGCCGGCGAATAAATGGGTGGCCTTTCATGTTCACGAGACCGGCCGCTGCGATGCGGCCACCCATCACGAATCGGCAGGCGGCCATTTCAACCCGGACTCGGCCGAGCACGGGATTCTGGCGGCCAAGGGACCTCATCCCGGCGATATGCCCAATCAGTATGTCGGACAGGACGGCGTGTTGAGAGCCCAGATATTCGACGCCATGGTGACGCTTGACGGCAAGAAGGATGGCATCCGCGGCCGCGCATTGATGGTGCACGCCAATTCGGACGATTATCGCAGCCAGCCCTCCGGTGATGCCGGGGAGAGACTTGCCTGCGGCGTCGTTCAATAGGCCGACGCCGCCCGCGCAGCAATGTTTCACTGCCGCGTCGGCTTTTCGGCCGTCGCGGTGCCGTTGGACCTCTTTCCCGGCGCGGAATTTGAATCGTCCCGCAAAGCGGCCGGATCGTCCTTTTCGTCGAAGGCAAGTTTTACCCGCTTCACCATGTCACGGCTGACCTGCCACCAGTCAGCGGTCTTTGCCCAGTAGCGCAGCGTTACCGATATTGTGCTGTCACCGAGGCTGTCGATGAAAACGCTGGGTGCCGGTGACGGCAGCACCCTGGGATTGCCCTTGGCAATGCCCATCAACGTCTCCATCGCCAAATCAAGATCATCCTCACGAGAAATGCTGACCTTGAGGTCGTTCTGCCGCGTGGGTTCGCGGCTGAAGTTGGTGATCGGCGTGTTCCACAGCGTCGAATTCGGCGCCAGCCGATAGAGCCCGTCGCCGGTTCTGAGTTCTGTCGCAAACAGCCCGATCTCGCGCACCGTGCCGGCCACGCTGCTGGTCTCGATATATTCGCCGACGCGGAACGGTCTGAGGATCAGCAGCATGATGCCGGCCGCAATATTCTGCAGCGTCCCTTGCAGCGCCAGCCCGATCGCCAGGCCGGCTGCGCCGAGGGCGGCGATGATCGAGGCGGTCTGGACGCCGAATTGGCCGAGCACTGTGATGAACACCAGGATCAGCAGTGCATAGCGGATGACATTGGTGAAGAAGCGCGCCAATGTCTCGTCGATGCCATGGATGCGCGACAGGCCTTCATAGGCCCAGCGGCTGACGAAGCCGGCCAGCGTCCAGCCGACGACGAGCAGGATCACCGCTCCGAGGATGGAGAAGGAATACTGGACTGCGAGCGCGCTTGCCTGGCTGAGCGCCGTGCGGGTGGCAAGAAGGACGTCGGCTGCTTGTTGTTCCATGATTTGGCCCTGCGGATTGTGCGTGGTCGAGGGCAAGATGGAGCGGCCGGCGGCAGCGTCAACCGCAGGCGGCGTCCCGAATCCCAAGCAAGAAGGGCGCATTGCCGTCGGCATCTGCGCCGCGCCCGATTGCCCGTACGGCCGCGACCAGCCGGCCGCCGCGGTCAAGCAAGGTGTCGCCGATCTCGATCAGCCGGGTGTTCGGCGTCGCGAAAGGCGAAGCGGCGCGCAGCCGCCGTGCCAGCTCTTCCTCGCTCTGATCCGGTGCGAGCGACAATGCGGCGATGAGAGCGGCCGCCGGGGATCGCGACACGCCCATCCAGCAATGGATGAGCAGCGGCGTCTCCTGCCGCCACGATGCGGCAAACTCGATAATCCCCTGCACATGCGTTTCATCGGGCGCCACGAGACCGCCGGTGCCCTTGAACGTGATGTCGTTCATTGCAAGCGTCAGGTGGCGCTCGGGCGCGATCACGCCCGGCCGGTGAAAAGCCTGTTCCCTGGCGATCAGGCTGATCATGTCGCGGGCCTTGTGGCGCACCGCCATTTCGGCGATGCGTGACAGCGGCGAGACGACGATGAAGCTCACGATCCCATCTCCCGCTCGGCCTCGATCGCCGTGAAACGCTCGCAGAACAGCCGCTGCGCTTCCACTGCCGGCAGCGGTTCGATCATCAACATTTCCCTGCTGACCCCGCGCGGCTGGCCGAAGAATTTTTGCGCCTCGGCCGGCGTGAAACCGGCAAGCACCGTCGCCTCGAAATAGGCGGCAACCGTGTCGGCCTTCTTGATCCGCTCCTTGAGCTCGCGCGTGGGATGCGGCGGCAGGCCGAAGCGCAGGTGTATGGCCGCCTCCAGCCGCATTTCCACCGTCTTGTAGCCGCCGCCGACCACCGATTTGAACGGCGAGATCATGTCTCCGATCACATATTCCGGCGCGTCGTGCAGCAGCGCCATCAGGCATTCCTCCGGCCGGGCATTGTTGAAGCGGCGGAAAATATCTTCGACGACGAGACTGTGCTGCGCCACCGAAAAAGCATGATCGCCCGATGTCTGGCCGTTCCAGCGGGCGACGCGCGCGAGCCCATGGGCGATGTCGGCGAGTTCGACATCGAGCGGCGAGGGGTCGAGCAGGTCGAGCCTGCGCCCGGACAGCATGCGTTGCCAGGCGCGCGGAGCCTTAGTCGTCACGCGCTGGCCTCGTCGGCGCTGGTGGGGAAGGCAAGGCCGGACCATTGCGGCAGGGTGAGAGAAACCGGTGTTTCGCCGGCCAGCAGCGGCGTGCCTTCCGACATCGCGGCGCCGGCGCGGTCGATGCGCACGATCGCAAGTCCGCTGCCGCCCTCGACGGAACCGAGTGTCCCCACAGGCTTGCCGGCAGCAGTGATCGCAGTGCCCGTCCCGGGCAGAGCCGTTGCGGCGGATACCGTGACGACGCGCCGGCGCGCGGTGCCGCGGTGCTGCATGCGCGAAACCACTTCCTGTCCGACATAGCAGCCCTTTTTGAAGGAGAGGCCGCCGTTCAGATCCATCAGCACGTCATGCGGAAAGGCATCCTGCAGCGCGAAGTCCGATCCCGATATCGCAACGCCGTGGGCGATGCGCAACGCGTCGTAGAGCGCCTCAGCGCCATCACCGTGCCGTCCCGGCTGGCGGGTCAGCGTGATGCCGGCCTTGGCGAAGCGGCTGTCCCGGATGCCTTGGCTGTCCCGGACGCCCTGGCTGTCCCGGACGGCCTCGGCGTCGCTGATGCCATCGGCATCTTCGCCCCAGCAAACGCTGATGCCTTCTTCGGCGACGGGCGCAAGCGTGACGGCGGCCCGCAGCCTGTATATCGTCAGCCGCTTCATGAGCCCGTCACGCTGGCCGGCATCGGTTTCGATCACATAGCCGTCGCCGTCCTGCCAGATCATGAAGTCGAACAGGATCTTGCCCTGCGGCGTCAACAGCGCCCCGGGCCGCGCCTCGTCTGAAGCAAGCGAGGCGATATCGGTGGTGATCAGGTTCTGCAGGAAGGATTGAGCGTCCGCGCCGCCGACGGAGAGCAATGAGCGGTCTTTCAGGAATACGGATGGCATGGCGGAACCTGTCGCGTTGGTCATCGCTCAGAGGTATGACTTCATAAGGTGGATCGCAAGCGCCATGCGGCTTGCGTGGGGGCGTCAGTCGCCTGCCGTGAAGAATTTCCATTTGCCGTCGGGCGTAATGCCGAGGCGGTAGAAATTATATCCGCCGAATTCCTGCATGTCGGAGAGATCGCCGGCGGTGACGATGCGCAGCAGTTCGACGCGCTCCGGCGGCGTCAGCGACTTCAGGTCTTTCTCGGCGAAATAGGGCCAGACATACATGTCTTCGGCTGTGCCCTGGCCGACATGCACGAAGCCGGTCGAGACGATATCGAGCATGATGGCGAGGATTTCGTCCCCATCGGGATCGCCGGAAAGATCCTTCAGCGTGCCGATCGGATCGTCTGTGGGCTCGCCGACGGTCACCTGCGTCTGCTCTGCGCCGGCGCCCATCAGCGGCCGCAGCCGTTCGAGATCGCCGGAGGCGGCCGCTTCGACGATCTGCTGGCGCATCTTGCGCACCGGCTCGGGCGCCTTGCTGATGTCGTGGATCACCTCGACGGGCTTGGAATTGTCCTGCGCGCCCGGCGTTTTGTCGACACCCTGGCTGTTCTGGCTGTTGACCAGCGGATCGGCCATGGGAACGCCGGGGGTTGTGTCGCCCTGCGGCTGGCTCTGCCCCTGGGCGTTTCCCTGTGCCGGCTGATCGTTCGGCTGGCCGGGGATCTTGTGCAGTTCGGAAAGCGCATAGGCCGAGGGCGCAAGGGCGAGACTGCCGGCGGCAAGGCTGAATGCAAGCATCACCGGCGCGAGCGGAATTCGCGAAACTTTCTCTTTACCGATGCGCATCGAACTCTCTGATAAAAATTATTGCAGGGTGCGGTTGGCGGAGAATTCGCCGGCAAGCATACGGTCGCGCAGCGAATCGAGCAGAGCTTCGGCGCTGCTTTCCCCATGCAATCTAATGGTCTCGCGCAGTGCATGCGCGATGGCGGCATCAGCGATGATCTCAGGCTCGATCCCGTCAGCCATGCCGTCGGCCCAAGCCTCGTTCTGGTACTCCAGAGCCGCCTGCATCTTTTCGTGGACGATCATGTCGTCGATCTCGTTGAGGCTTGCTTCCATTGTCTTTTCCTCAGAACTTCTCATCTCTTACTGCACCGTTAACAACACTAACAGCCTTTTCCCAAAACGACACGTCCGCATGCGAAAACAGGTTAATTAAACGTCAATTTCCAAAGCGCGAGGTAATTTCTGTGGCAAGTGTTGCACCTTCGTTACGGTAGCGCTCTTCTGCCACGATGGCCGCCGGGGTGCAATCCGTATAGACCGAGGCGAAGGCGCGATAGCCGCGATTGAAGGCTGCAGTGAGCCTTTCCTTGCGTGGCGGTTCGTTGCCGGCCTCCGAATCGAGCAGCTGCTGCATGCCCTTTCGCCACTCATCACCGCCCGCCGCCTTGCAGAGGGTTCTCAGATAATGCACCGAACCCAGCACTTCAGCGAGCCGCGCCAGTTTGTCGTCATAGGGTACGATCGCGGCCGGCGGCGCAATCTCCTCCTCCTGTGGAGGCGGCGTGTTCTTGCCCTGAGCCATGGTGGGGCCGGCGAGCACGAGCAGGGACAGGACAACGCGTCGAACGGGAATCATGCTCCCAGTTGATACGTTGAGCATGACGGCAACAAGGCGCGCTTGAAAGTTTCCACTTCTATTCGCCGCCCGCCAGAGCATGATGCCGAAAAGTGTCAGCGGTTTTCGGATGACATCATGCTCTAACTTTAATTCAGAATAGGATGATTATCGGCCGGTTGGCCTATAATCATCCTGTGCCAGCCGTTCCGCGCATTCGAGCACGCTCTGCGGCACGGGCAGTCGCCGAATCTCATCCACCGTGTACCAGCCCAGCGCCGCTGCATCGTCGGCGGCCTCCGCCACCATGTCCCGGTCGGCCTCGACCCGAAAGACCGACAGGAAGAAATGGCTCTTGATGCTGCCGTCCGGCCCATGCGTCTTCAGGTCATAGGTCGAAAACAGCCGCGGATTATGTGCCGGGATGCCGGTTTCCTCGCGGAATTCCCGCAGCGCCGTCTGCTCCGGCGTTTCGCCCGGCTCGGCGCGCCCACCTGGAAAGGCATACATGTCGGCGGAAGGCGGGTTGCGTCGCAACACCAGCAGGAATCGCCCGTCGCGTTCGAGAATGGCGGAGGAGGCGGCTTTGGCGGTGGAGATCATAAGACTGCCCTCGTTGTGACGATCGATTCTATCGCATGGACCGATTGTTGCATGCCGCCGCTGCCTGGCTTCCGCAATTTTCGTGTGGGCCGGCTCGGAAGACAAGGCCCGGAAGGCGGTGCAGCGGTTCCCGAGATGAAGCCATGTGTGCGACAAAGATTCCAGCGCTTTAGCTTTTTGGTCGCGGCATGTTCTTGAAAACCGCTGCACAGTCTTGCGCGGCATGCTCCGGGTGCCTTGACCGGACTCGGACCGGGTGCAAAGACAGGCCGATGTGTGGACGTTTCGCCCTGACAAGTTCCAGCGCAGAGCTGAGCAATTTCCTCTCCGGCGTCGATCTCGACGATTTTCCGGCGCGCTACAACATCGCCCCGACGCAGCCGATCCTCGTCGTCATAGCAGGCGAGGGCAGGGAGCGAGGCAGCAACCTGGCCGACCGGCGCGCGGTGCTGGTGCGCTGGGGTTTCACCCCGGCCTGGGTCAAGGACCCGAAGGAATTTCCGCTGCTGATCAATGCGCGCGCCGAGACGGCGATCGGCAAAGCCTCGTTTCGGGCGGCGATGCGTCATCGCCGCGTGCTCATTCCGGCCTCGGGTTTTTATGAATGGCATCGTCCGCCGAAGGAGAGCGGCGGCAAGCCGCAGGCCTATTGGATCAGGCCGCGCCACGGCGGGATCGTCGCCTTTGCCGGGCTGATGGAAACCTGGTCCTCGGCCGATGGCTCGGAGGTCGATACCGGCGCGATCCTGACGACGTCGGCCAATGCGGGCATCTCGGCGATCCACGATCGCATGCCTGTCGTCATCAAGCCGGAGGACTTCTCGCGCTGGCTCGATTGCAGGACGCAGGAACCGCGTGAGGTGGCCGACCTGACGCAGCCCGTTCAGGACGATTTCTTCGAGGCCGTACCGGTCTCCGACAAGGTCAACAAGGTTGCCAATATGGGGCCTGATCTGCAGGAGCCGGTCGTCATCGAACGGCCGCTCAAGGCACTCGAGAAGCAAAGGCCGAATAACGGCCAGCTCAGCTTTTTCTGACACGCTATCGGCCGCTTCCGGCACGGCGGCCTGTTCGGCTCATTCGCGATGTCACGGCATGTCGCGCAAAAAGCGTGTAGCGGTTTTGCGGCAACGACATGCCTGAGAACAAAGACCTATAGCGCAAGAAACGAATCCGCAAGATCACGACGCTTTAGAAACATGCCGCAGTCTTGGGGCAACGGCATGTCGGAAACTGGAAGGTGAAGCGCAGGTGACGGCAGTTCGAAGCTCGGCGCTTCAGGCGGATTTCTTGACGCTCTCCGGCTTGTTCTTTGCCATCAGCGATGCCGCGGCAACGGCCTTGAGGCCGACGGGGCGATAGTTGGCGGCGAGGTCCGGCTTGGCCGTCTGCTGTTCGCCGGTACTGCTCTTCTTCGAAGTCACGGATACTCTCCTTTACGTGGTTCTTCCCTGGATATTTTATTTTTGCAGTTTCGCCAGAAATAGCGACAAATCGGCGGCGTCGCTTATCAGGAATTGTGAACGCCCACCATAATTCGCGAGGCTTAACTGAAGCCTACGTTGGTTAATACTTACTGAAAGAAGCGGTTCCAAAAAAACTGCACAGCCGTTTTCCCCGGGGAAGCTCATGGCTTCCCCGGAAGAAGCGCACGTTTTCCGGGAATCTGCGAGAACGAGGGGAGCAGCATTTCCAGGGGAGAGAGGCCAGGAAATGCTGGAAGGTCAGATGTGACGGCCGATATCGTCGTCGCCGACGCCGGGCTCCTCGATCGTCAGCGTCCCATATTTCCGCCGCCATTTCCGCGCGCCGAAGGGAAGCGATACAAGGTAGGCGGCAACGGTAAACACCATCACCTCCCAGGTGTAGCTCATCAGCAGAGCCACATAGAGTACGACGCCGAGCATCATCGGCAGCACGAGATCGCGCCGCAGCCGGTTGCCATCCGATTTGCCCGACCAGACCGGCAGCCGGCTGATCAGCAGGAAGGCGATCACGACGGTATAGATCGACGAGAGATAGGCGAAGGTGCGGTCCGTCGCGAGTCCGAGGAAGCCGAGATAGACCGGCAGCAGCACCAGCATGGCGCCGGCCGGCGCCGGCACGCCGACGAAATATTCCGACTGCCAGCTCGCCTTGTTCTCGCGTTCGGCCATGACGTTGAAGCGGGCAAGACGAAGCCCGGCGGCGATCGCATAGATCAGGGCGGCGATCCAGCCGAGCGAGCGCGCCTGGTCGAGCGCGAAGACATAGACGACGAGGGCGGGTGCGACGCCGAAATTGACGATGTCGGCAAGCGAATCCATCTGCGCCCCGAACTTCGAGGTCGCCTTCATCAGCCGTGCGACGCGCCCGTCGATGCCGTCGAGGAAGGCGGCGACGAGCACCATGGCGACGGCGAGCTCGTAGCGATTCTCGAAAGCAAGCCGGATGCCGGTCAGCCCGGCGCAGATCGCCAGAATGGTGATGAGGTTCGGAAAGACGAGACGGAGCGGGATTTCGCGCAGACGCGGGCCGCGGGCGGAATCATCCGGACCATTGGGCTCGAAGGGCGGAAAAGGCGTTTCCATATCGCGTTCCAATCTAAACCTAGCTGCGGCGGCTGATGACGGGACCCTTGGCGGAGGCGAATTCGGCGATGACGGTTTCTCCGGCGATCGCCGTCTGGCCGAGCGAGACACGTGGCGCCGCACCGGCGGGCAGGAAGACGTCGAGCCGGGAGCCGAAACGGATCAGCCCGAAGCGCTCGCCGGCATCGACCGGCTCGTTGGGGTTTACCCAGCAGAGGATACGCCGCGCCACGAGACCGGCGATCTGGACGACGCCGATCTGGCCGTGGCGGGTTTCGATCACCAGGCCGTTGCGCTCATTGTCCTCGCTGGCCTTGTCGAGCTCGGCGTTGACGAAGCTGCCGGAGCGGTAGTTGATGCTGACGATGCGCCCGCGCATCGGCGCCCGGTTCACATGGCAGTTGAAGACATTCATGAACACCGAGATGCGCAGCATCGGCTCGGAGCCGAGGTCGAGCTCGGCCGGCGGGGTCACCATCTGGATCGCCGAGACCCTGCCGTCGGCGGGAGAAATCACCAGATCGTCGTCCTGCGGGGTCACGCGCTCGGGATCGCGAAAGAAATAGGCGCACCACAGCGTGAAGATCATGCCGATCCAGAAGAGTGGCTTGAAGATCCATCCGAGGATCAGCGATGCGACGAAGAAGGCGGCCACGAAGGGATAACCCTCCTTGTGCACGGGGACGATCGTGTTGCGAACCGTGTTGAACAGGCTCATGGCTGCCGGTCTCCTTGCGTTGTCGTTTTTTGCTGGTTAGCGAAAAACCGCCTCCGGGGCAATGCTGCGGCCTCGACCCCCGTTCGACTGCCGGGGTTCTGAACAACAAAAGCCTGTACCGGCGTCTGGTTCCCCAATCAGTTGGCCGGCGCAAGCCGCGCGATCACGCCCATATCGTCGCTTTCGCGCACCTGTTTCAGGTGCTCCTCGGCCTGTGTGGCCTCGCGCTGGCGGTTCCACATCGAGGCATAGAGACCGTTTTGATCAAGCAATGCGGCATGCGTTCCGCGCTCGGCGATCTCGCCGCTTTTCAGCACGATGATCTCGTCAGCGCTGATGACGGTGGACAGCCGGTGGGCGATGACCAGCGTCGTCCGGTTTTTCGAAACCACGTCGAGCGCCGTCTGGATTTCCCGTTCCGTCGTCGTGTCGAGCGCCGAGGTCGCCTCGTCGAGGATGAGAATCGGCGGCGCCTTGAGGATGGTGCGGGCGATCGCCACCCGCTGCTTCTCGCCGCCCGAAAGCTTGAGCCCGCGCTCGCCGACTTTGGTTTCGAAACCCTCTGGCAGCATTTCGATGAAATGCGCGATCTGCGCCACCTCGGCCGCGGCAAAGACCTCGCTATCGCTGGCCGACGTGCGGCCGTAGCGGATGTTGTAGGCAACGGTGTCGTTGAAGAGCACGGTATCCTGCGGCACCATGCCGATCACCGAGCGCAGGCTCTTCTGCGTCACCGTGCGGATATCCTGGCCGTCGACCGTGATCGTGCCGCTCTGGATATCGTAGAAACGATAGAGCAGCCGCGACAGCGTCGATTTGCCCGCACCCGACGGGCCGACGACGGCGACCGTCTTGCCGGCCGGCACGTCGAAGGAAATCCCCTTGAGGATCGGACGGGCCGGGTCGTAGGCGAAGTGCACGTCCTTGAAGGAGATCGCGCCCTGGCCGATCCTGAGTTCTGTCGCATCGGGCGCGTCCTTGACCTCGGCCTTCACCTCCAGGAGATCGAACATCTGCTCGATATCCGTCAGCCCCTGGCGGATTTCGCGGTAGACGAAGCCGATGAAATTGAGCGGCGCGGAAAGCTGCAGCAGCATCGAATTGACGAAGACGAAATCGCCGACCGTCTGCTCGCCGCGCTGGACGGCCAGCGCCGACAGCACCAGCATGATCGTCGTGCCGATGCCGAAGATGACGCCCTGGCCGAAGTTCAGCCAGCCGAGCGAGGTCCAGACATCGGTCGCCGCCTTCTCGTAGCGCTCCATCGATTTGTCGAAACGCTTGGCTTCCATCTCCTCGTTGCCGAAATATTTGACGGTTTCGAAGTTGAGGAGGGAGTCGATCGCCTTGGTGTTGGCGTCGGTGTCGCTGTCGTTCATCGACCGGCGGATGGCGATGCGCCAGTCGGATGCACGGATCGTGAACCAGATATAGGCCCAGACCGTAAAGGCGGTGACGGCGAGATAGGAAAATCCGTAACCCCACCAGAAGATCGCAGCCGTCAGCAGGAATTCGATGACGGTCGGGACCGAGTTGAGGATCGTGAAGCGCACGATCGTCTCGATGCCCTTGGTGCCGCGCTCGATGATGCGGGAGAGACCGCCGGTCTTGCGTTCCAGATGGAAGCGCAGCGACAGCTCGTGCATGTGCACGAAGGTCCTGTAGGCGAGCTGGCGCACCGCATGTTGCCCGACGCTGGCAAACAGCGCGTCGCGCAGCTGGTTGAGGCCGAGTTGGATCAGCCGGGTGACGTTATAGGCGATGACAAGCGCGATCGCGCCGGCAAGCAGCGGCGGCACGGTGCCGGCCAGATCCATCCTGCCGTTCAGCGCGTCAGTCGACCATTTGAAGAAATAGGGGACGAGCAGCAGGACGAACTTGGAGATCAGCAGATAAACCGAGGCCCAGACGACGCGCATCTTGAGGTCGGGCCGGCCGGCCGGCCACATATAGGGCCAGAGGTTGAGAAGCGTGCTGAGCAGGTGGGATTCCGAGACAGTTTTGCCGTTTGCCATGCGTGTCTCCAGCCCGGTCGGGATTGCCGTGGTCGCCTGTATCGATGCTGGCAAAGCGCGAGCGGGACGTGCTCGAAAGCGTTTCCCTGTCACCGCCAGATAGGGTGCCGGGCGGATGAATACAACAAATGCAGGGTTCAGGAAAAGCCGGGCCGGGCGGTTATCCCGCCCGGCCCGATCATGGTGTTCTGATATGTTTAGAGATGCCGGTCGGAAAGACGTTTGCGGTGCAGTTCCTCGGCATTCGGCAAGGCATCCTTCGGCAGGCCGAAGATCTGGCCGGGGCGGATGCGGTCGGGATCGATGATCTTGTCCTCGTTGGCGATGTAGATCGTCGTGTAGCGCACGCCAAGGCCATAGGTCCGGCGCGAGATCTGCCACAGCGTGTCGCCGCGGCGAATGATGACCGCTGCGTTGTCGGCCGTCAGCGGCGCCTGTTCGATCGTCTTCGGCTGGTCGCCGGCAGCCTCGTTGGCAGCCGGTGCCGCGGATGCGGGTGCCGCCGGCGCGGGTGCTGCGGTGAGTTCGGCGATCAGCGCGCCGAGCCGGTCGAGCGTGGCGCCGACCGACTTCGCGTCTTGCGGCAGCCCCTGCAGGATTTTCAACGCACTGGAAGCGGTCTGCGAGGCAGCGCCGGAGGCTTGCTTCAAGGGGTCGGACGCATCGGCGGCCGGACGGAAGTCGGCGAGCGAGCGCAGCGCGAATTCCGTCGCCGAGCGTGCTGCCGCAAGCTGTTCGGCGCCCGGCAGCTTGCCATCGGCAAACAGCCCCTTCAGCAAGCCGAAGGCTTTGCCGGCCTCGGCCTTGCGCTTGCCGAGCTCACCTTCGTCAAGCGGCACCATCGACGAAGCCCCGTTCACGTCGACGGGACCGGATTGAGCGGCAACCCTCACTTGATCGCCTGCCGGGCGATTGAAATTCACTGCCGCGCGCACGATCACCTTGCCCGCGGGGTCGACGACATCGACGCGAATCTTGTGGTCGCCGACCGAGAGCGCCATCACGCCGTCGATAACGAAATGTCCGTCGGCACCGGCTGTGTCCTGGCCGACCAGATTGTCGTCGGCATAACCGAGGACCTTGGCGTTGGCGCGCGCCGTGCCGGCGATGAAGATCTTGTTGCCTTCGATCTCGACGGCGTTGACCATCACGTCAGGCGCGGTGGCCTTGTCGGTTTCGGCCGCGCCGGGAACGGCCGGGGCTGTTGCCGTGCCGCCGGCGGCGGCATTGGGCAGGCCAGGCGTCTGCAGCGCCAGCTCACCGCTCGGTGCAGCTGTCGCGGCCGGGGCATCGGCTGCCGCGGTCACGCCGGTTGCCGGCTTGTCCGTTGGCGCCACCGCCGGATTGGAGGCGTCGGCGACTTCGGTTCCGCCCGTCGGCGCCGTGATGATGCGGCTTGCTGTGCCGGGCTTGGAGACCATGGCGAGCAGGTTGGCGCCATTGCCGTCCTTGGGCACGGAAACGGTCGCGACCTCTTCGGAAAGCGTGGTCTTGCCATCCTTGCCCGTCACCTTCAGCACGAGCTGGTGGTCGCCGGCCGGAAGCGGATTGTCGAGGACAGCGGCGAAATCGCCGCTCGGACCGACATCTGCCGTCGTCACGACCTTTTCACCGTCGAGCACTTCGAGCTTGCCGTTCGGCTCGGCGGAACCGGCGATGACGGTCGAACCGTCAGGCTCGACGCGCAGGACGTCGAAGGCGGGAAGTTTCGGGCCGGCATTCGCCGCCGCGGCAGGGGCCGGCTCGGCTGCGCCGGTCAGCGCAGCCTCGGCCCTGGCGATTGCGGCAAGCGCATCGGTGATGTTTTCAGGCAGCGACTGCACGATGGCGAGCGCCTTGGCGCCACCTTCTTTGGCCTTCGTGGCAACGGCTTGCGTTGCGGGATCGACGCCCTCGGGAATGGTGAAGCCGGCAAGTGCGGTGAGCGCATTGATCGTCTTGGTCTTGGCGGCGGTGAAGACATCGATGGCCGGGCCTTTGCCGTCGGCAAACAGCGCCTTGAGCTCGCCGAGCGCTACACCGGCATCGGCTGAAAGACGGCCCAGCTGATCAGCTACCGCAGCAGGGGAGCGCGATGTCTTTGCCGCTTCGTTAACCGTGTTCTTGAGCTCCGTGCTCGCCTGGTTGATAGCGTCGCCGACTTTGGTTGCATCGCCGCTAATGCGCGGCATGACAAAGAGCACCATCAGTAAGATTGCGGATACGAGCACTGCAAGGGCCAGCAAGCCGGCACGGTTCTTCATCATTATGTCTCCCAAGGCGGCAATTTGCCGTAGTACCGAAAATTGCTAGCGATTCCCGTTGCTTTTCACAAGCATTCAAAGCAATTAGACAAGCTAGGCACGCTGCTTTTCAGTCAATTTTCTTGACTGCATTGAAATGAAATAGTTGTTTCGCCTCCATGACCGAACAATCTGTATCGATTCGATCCATCTGCGTTTACTGCGGCTCAAGGCCCGGACGCGATCCTTCCCACATGGCGGCCGGGCGCGCTCTCGGAAGAGAGATCGCCGAATACGGCCTGCGCCTCGTCTATGGCGGGGGTACCAAAGGCATCATGGGCGCGGTTGCAAGCGGGGTGCTTTCAGGCGGCGGTCAGGTCACGGGCATCATCCCGGAGTTCCTGATCGATATGGAAGCGACTCGCCATTCGCTCGGTCAGCTCAACGAACTCATTGTAACCCCTGACATGCATGCGCGCAAACATACGATGTTCGAGCGCTCCGATGCCTTCGTCGCGCTGCCCGGCGGCATCGGCACGCTGGAGGAGATCGTCGAGATCATGACCTGGGCGCAGCTCGGCCGCCATGAGAAGCCGATGGTCTTTGCCAACATCAACGGTTTCTGGGATCCGATGATGGAACTGCTGCGCCATATGACCGACGAAGGTTTCCTGCACACCGCCCACCGGGTGCAGCCGCTCATCGTCGACGACGTTTCCGGCATCATACCGGCGATCATGGCCCAGGCAGCCCAGCTCGCCGCCGATCGCGACGGCGAGGACGCGGTAATTTCGAAAATGTGAGGTAGGTTCCCCGCGGGTTCAGCGCCCGCGGCTCCCCGTCAGCATCGACCAGCTATAGAAGAACAGCCCGGCCCAGATCAGCGGAAAGGCGATCATGCGCGCCGTGCTCAGCGGCTCGCGAAAGGCGAAGACGGCGATCAGGAAGATCATCGTCGGCGCGATATACTGCATGATGCCGATCGTCGAAAGTTTCAGCAGCTTTGCGCCGTTGGCATAGATCATCAGCGGCACGGCAGTGACGACGCCGCAGCCGAGCAGCATGGTCGTATCGGCAAGGCCGGTGCGGTAGAAATGGCCGAGGCCGCTGCTGAATTCGAGATAGAGGATGTAGACGAGGGCCGGCCCGCTGAGGATCAGAACCTCGAGGAAGAAACCCTGATTGGGTCCGAGCGGCAGCGTCTTGCGGAGCAGAGCATAGAAACCCCAGCTGACGGCCAGCGTCAGCGCCACCCACGGAATGCCGCCGCTGTCGAATGCGAGAATGGCGACGGCAAGCGCGGCAAGCGCGATCGCCGCGATCTGCAGCGGCTGCAGCTTCTCCTTGAGGAGCACTGCGCCGAGAAAGATGCTGAACAGCGGATTGATGAAATAGCCAAGTGCTGCATCGAGCGAGTGGCCGGCGCCGATCGCCCAGACATAGGTGCCCCAGTTGACGGTGATCAGCGACGCCGTCAGCGCCCCCATGGCGAGCATACGCGGTGAACGCAGCGCTGCGCCGATATCTCCGGTACGCCCGAGCAGGATCAACACGATGCCGGCCAGCGGCAGCGACCAGACGATGCGGTGGGCGATGACTTCGGCCGGCGGGATATGCGCCAGCGCCTTCATGTAGAACGGCAGGAAGCCCCAGAGCAGATAGGCCGTCAGCGCGAAGGCAAAACCGCGCGGACTGTCTTCGTTCTTGGCCAGCGGAACGGATACATCGGTCGACATCGGCGTGTTTCCATCTTTGTTCTTCTTCTGATCCGGCCTAGCTTAAGCGCCGTGAATAGGCCAATTCATTTCGTTGAATGAAGGGTGAGAGGATTTGAAGCGGAAACGCAGCATGGGCGGAAGATGACGGCATCCGCCGCCTTGCAGAACCGGCGGAACAGACTTATTCCGCCGCGATCTTGCCCGCCAGCTGCCGGTTCTTCATCAGCTTGTAGATGACGGAATCCATCAGCGCCTGGAACGAGGCGTCGATGATGTTCTCCGAGACGCCGACCGTCCACCAGCGCACGCCGTCGCTGTCGGTGGATTCGATCAGCACGCGGGTGATCGCCTCCGTGCCGCCATTGAGGATACGCACCTTGAAATCGGCGAGCACCAGATCGTCGATCTCGTGCTGGTACTTGCCGAAATCCTTGCGCAGCGCCAGGTCGAGCGCGTTGACCGGGCCTTCGGCATCGGCAACCGACATCAGCGTCTGGCCGTCGATGGTGATCTTGACCACCGCCTCCGAGACGATCTTCACGCGGCCAAGACTGTCGAAACGGCGCTCGATCATCACCCGGAAGCCTTCGATGGTGAAGAATTCCGGGATGGTGCCGAGCGTGCGATGCGCGAGCAGCTCGAAGCTCGCATCGGCGCCCTCATAGGCATAGCCGATGGATTCCCGTTCCTTGACGATCGAGACCAAGAGGTCGAGCTTCGGATCGTCCTTGGCGACGGTGATGCCGCGCCGCTTCAGCGCATTGATGAAGTTCGCCTTGCCGCCCTGGTCGGAGACCATGACCTTTCGGAAATTGCCGACGCTTTCCGGCGGCACATGTTCATAGGTCTTCGGGTCCTTCAGCAGCGCCGATGCGTGGATGCCGGCCTTGGTGGCGAAGGCGGAAGCGCCGACATAGGGCATCTGGTGGTCGGGCGAGCGGTTGAGCAGCTCGTCGAAGGCATGCGAGAGCCGGGTGAGGTTGAGCAGCCGCTCCTCGTCGATCGCCGTTTCGAAACGTGTGTTGTAAGCGCTCTTCAGCGCCAGCGTCGGGATCAGCGTCACCAGGTTGGCATTGCCGCAGCGTTCGCCGATGCCGTTCAGCGTGCCCTGGATCTGCCGGACGCCGGCTTCGACCGCAGCCAATGAATTGGCGACGGCCTGGCCGGTGTCGTTATGGGCATGGATGCCGAGACAGCGGCCGGGCACGCCGGCTGCAATCACCGCCTCGACGATGGCACGGATTTCCGGCGGCTGCGTGCCGCCATTGGTGTCGCAGAGCACGACCCAGCGGGCGCCGCTCTCATAGGCGGTCTTGGCACAGGCGAGCGCATAGGCCGGGTTGGCCTTGAAGCCATCGAAGAAATGCTCGCAATCGACGATCGCCTCCTTGCCGGCGCCGACCGCCGCCTTGACGCTTTCGGCGATGCTTTCGAGGTTTTCCTCGTTGGTGCAGCCGAGTGCTACCGCGACATGATAATCCCAGCTCTTGGCGACGAAACAGATGGCGTCGGATTTCGCTTGCAGCAGCCCGGCAAGGCCCGGATCGTTGGAGACCGAAACGCCCGCCCGCTTCGTCATGCCGAAGGCGACGAAGGTCGCCTGGCTGGTGCGCCTCTCGCCGAAAAAGGCCGTATCCGTCGGATTGGCGCCGGGATAACCGCCCTCGACATAATCGAGGCCGAACTCATCCAGCATGGCGGCGATCGCAATCTTGTCCTCGACGGAAAAATCGATGCCGGGCGTCTGCTGCCCGTCCCGGAGCGTCGTGTCGAAGAGGTAGATTTTTTCCTTGGTCACCAAAATGCCTCCCAGGCATTGACTGTTTTTATGCCGGGCTTACCCCTCTACCCGGCAGGGCAGAGGGGGGGCACGGCGTGTCGCATCAATCCAACTTCCCGGCGAACTTGTCTGTCGCCCGGATCAATCGATCGAGAATCCCGGGCTCCGAATAGGCATGGCCGGCACCGTCGATCAGGTGGAACTCCGCCTTCGGCCAGGCCTTGTGCAGAAGCCAGGCATATTTGGCCGGGCAGGGCATGTCATAGCGGCCCTGCACGATGACGCCGGGAATATCTTTCAGCCTGCCGGCGTCGCGGATCAGCTGTCCTTCGTCCATCCAGCCGGCATTGACGAAGAAATGGTTCTCGATGCGGGCGAAGGCATAGGCGAATTCCGGCTCCTCGAACTTGCCGCTCGTCGAGGGTTCCGGCAGCAGCGTGATCGTTTCGCCTTCCCAGATGCTCCAGGCCTGCGCGGCGGCAAGGCGCACGTTTCTGTCCGCATGCGTCAGGCGGCGATGATAGGCCTGCATCATCTCATGCCGCTCTTCCGGCGGGATCGGAGCGATGAAGCGCTCCCACTTGTCCGGGAACATCTCCGAGACGCCGAACTGATAGTACCAGTCGAGCTCGGCCTTGGTCAGCGTATAGATGCCGCGCAGGATGAGCTCGGAGACGCGCTCCGGATGCTTTTCGGCATAGGCGAGCGCCAGCGTCGAACCCCAGGAGCCGCCGAACACCTGCCAGGTCTCGACGCCGGCCATTTCGCGCAGCCGCTCGATATCGGCGACGAGGTCCCAGGTCGTGTTGGCATTGAGCTCGGCATGTGGCGTCGACCGTCCGCAGCCGCGCTGGTCGAACAGCATGACGTCGTAGAGGGCCGGATCGAACAGCCGGCGGTGGGCGGGCGAGAAGCCGCCGCCCGGGCCGCCATGCAGGAAGACGGCGGGCTTGGCGCCGGGTGTTCCCGATCGCTCCCAATAGATCACATGGCCGTCGCCGACATCGAGATGACCGGAGGCATAGGCTTCGATTTCGGGATAGAGGGTGCGCAGGATTTCGGTCATATCTTCACGCCTTTTTCGGGCCAGACTTGGGTGTCGTGATCGGGATGCTGAAAGGAGATGATCGCCTCCTGTCGGGCATAGAAATCCGGGTCCTTGTGCACCGGGGCCTCGAAGATCGTCTCGACCCAGGGCAGGCGGGCGTCGTAATTGACCTGGATCTGCGGCGCGAGATCGCTGCGGTCGTCGAAGGTGCCGATCGCAAGCTCCAGACCACCAGGATGACGATAGGTCATCGGCGTGCCGCAACTGCTGCAGAAGCCGCGGGCGATATTGACCGAGGACTGAAAGTAGCTCGGCTCGCCGCGCGTCCATTCCATTCCTTCTTCGGGTGCCGTGACCAGCGTGGAAAAGAAGCCGCCGAACTGCTTCTGGCACATGCGGCAATGGCAGATCGAGGGTCGCCCCAGCGCGGCCGATATGCGGAAGCGCACGGCGCCGCACTGGCATCCGCCTGTTCTTATCCTGTCCGTCATGGGCGTTCTCCGAGCGGCCAGCTTTCCGTGTCGTGATCCGGGTGCTGATGATTGCTTGCCGCAATCGCGTTTTCGCGATCGGGCGTTTCAGGCTGCGGCTCCACCGGCAGGCTGTCGATCGCGTGAAACCAGGACATCTTGCGGCCGGTGCTCGATTGCATCACGGGCTTGACCGCATCGGGCTCATCGAGCGAGCCGAGCGTGATATTGATGAAGTCAGCGCCCGGGATGTCGTAAAACAGCGGCGTGCCGCAGTCGCCGCAGAAACCGCGCCGCACCAGGTCCGAGGATTGGAACCATTTCGGTGCGCCGCGCGTCAGCTCGAAATCGTCGCGCATGGCGGCCGCAAGCGGCAGGAAATAGTTGCCGGCCGCCTTCTGGCACATGCGGCAGTGGCAGATATGGGGATAGCCGAGTTCGCCGCGCGCGCGATAGCGAACCGTGCCGCATTGGCATCCGCCGGCCTGTTTCGTCATTTCGCTCAAGCGCGATCCTCCGGTGGCCAGACCTGCGTGTCATGGTCTGGATGTTGATAGGAAACGAGTTCGTGCAGGAAGGAGCCTGCCGTCAGATCGGCCTCGGTCCGCTCTCCCGGCAGTTCGTGCAGGTGATCGACGAAGCCGATCTTGCCTTCCACGCCCCATTGAATGGTCGGCGGCAGCGACGACGGATCGTCGAAGGCGCCCGCAGCAATCGCCATTCCGTCTGGCGCTTCATAGGTCAGCGGCGTGCCGCAGTCGCCGCAGAAACCGCGCTCGACGAAATTGGAAGAGCGGAATTTTTTCCGCTCCCCCCGCGTCCACTCGAACTCGGCGCCGCGCACCGAGACGAGCGGCGCATAATAAGCGCCGAACGCCTTCTGGCACATGCGGCAATGACAGATCGACGAATCCTTGAGTTCGCCGCTGACACGGAAGCGGATCGCTCCGCACTGGCAGCCGCCGGTATAGGTGGTCATGGCAGGTCCTCCCGCAGCGACGTCGATGAGAAAAAGAAAACCCCTCCCAACCCTCCCCGCAAGGGGGAGGGCTCTCGCGTGGCGCCGTCTTCGTTTCCGTCTCGAATGTTTGCAATTGCGATGAGGTCGCTTCGGAGTGGTGCGCCGTCGTAGCCCCTCCCCCTTGTGGGGAGGGGTTGGGGAGGGGTCTTATACCCAGGCACCACTCTCACCGCTTCACCTCCCACGTCGTCACCCGCTCGCCCGTCGCGGCATCCTTGCCGTCCTTCAGTTGGATGCCCTTCGCCGTCAGCTCGTCGCGGATCTTGTCGGCTTCGACAAAATTCTTCGCCTTCAGCATTTCAAGACGCATGGCGACCAGCGCATCGACCGCCGCTGCGACGGCTTCATCGATTTCGGCCTTCTTCGGCAGCACCCCGAGAAGTGACGCGGTCGCGGCGAAGGTGGCGCCCGCGGCGGCATCGGTATGGGCGGCCTGCGCCAGCGCATGCAGCGCCTGCACCGCCGCCACCGTATTGAGGTCATCCGCCAGCGCGTTCAGCACGCTTTCGTCCGGTGTGGCGTCGCCGGCTTCCGTCGCCGGCCATTTGGCGAGCAGCCGTTCGGCCTCTTCCAGCCGCTTGATCGAGAAATCGATCGGCTCGCGGTAATGCGTCATCAGCATGGCAAGACGCAGCACCTCGCCCGGCCATTTACGGCCGCCGAAGACCTCAGTGTGCAGCAGATCGTGGATGGTGACGAAGTTGCCCTCGGACTTCGACATCTTGCGGCCCTCGACCTGCACGAAGCCGTTATGCATCCAGACATTCGCCATCACCTCGGTGCCGTGAGCGCAGCGCGACTGGGCGATCTCGTTTTCATGGTGCGGGAAGATCAGATCCAGCCCGCCGCCATGGATGTCGAAGACATCGCCGAGATAACGCCGGCTCATCGCCGAGCATTCGATGTGCCAGCCGGGTCGGCCGCGGCCCCAGGGGCTCTCCCAGCCGGGCTCGTTATGGCTCGACAGTTTCCAGAGCACGAAATCGCCGGGGTTCTTCTTGTGCGCATCGACGGCGACGCGGGCGCCGGCCTGCTGCTCGTCGAGCGGGCGCTTCGAAAGCTGGCCGTAGTCCGCCATCGATTTGGTGTCGAACAGCACTTCGCCCGATGCGACATAGGCATGGTCGTTGCCGATCAGCTTCTCGATGATCTCGATCATCTCTTCAATATTGTCGGTGGCGCGCGGCTCGACGTTCGGCTCCAGGCAGCCGAGGTCGGCGACATCGGCGTGAAACTGAGTCTCGGTCTTTTCGGTGACCGCGCGGATTGCGTCGTTGAGCGGCAGGCCCGGATGGTCCCGCAGCGCCCGCGCATTGATCTTGTCGTCGACGTCGGTGATGTTGCGGGCATAGGTGACGTGATTCTCGCCGTAGACATGGCGCAGCAGCCGGAACAGCACGTCGAAGACGATGACCGGCCGGGCGTTGCCGATATGGGCGAAATCATAGACGGTCGGGCCGCAGACATACATGCGGACGTTGTCGGCATCGATCGGCGAAAACACCGATTTCTCCCGCGTCAGCGTGTTGTACAGCTTCAGTTCCGGCGTGCCGCCCATTTCACTCTCCCAAAATGCACGTTCAGAAAATATCGCAACCGGCGGACCGGGGCGTTTCGCATCTTGACTATTTGGGAGACGAAAACGGCCGGGCCAGCGCTTGCGCTAGCGAATAATCTTTCCGCAGATAATGCAGATAACCGTTTTCATGCCGCGTTTTATGGCGCGGGAATGACGTTTGGTCAAGAGGGGGCGAGGAACGATCCGGCGACTCGGTGCGTCCGCCATTTTCCCGGCACAAATCACTTGTAGCCAGTCGAGAAGCTGCTGAAAATACGGGAGGAATGAGTGGGGAGCGTGGTTCGATGGGGTGTGGGAGCGGCCGCAATTCTGGTGGTCGCATCCGCGGCATATTTAGCATACGATTTCGGCATGCTTCGCTTCAACAATCCTTCCCTATCTCGGTATCCGATCCAGGGCATCGATGTCAGCCATCATCAGGGCGACATCGATTGGAAGACGGTGGCGGCGCAGCCGAACATACGCTTTGCGATCATGAAGGCGACCGAAGGCGGCGACCACCGGGATTCGAGGTTCGCCGAGAACTGGCAGCGTGCCGGCGATGCCGGTGTGGTCAGGGGCGCCTATCATTTCTTCACCTTCTGCCGCCCGGGCAAGGATCAGGCGCAGAACGTCCTGGCGACCGTGCCGAAGATGCCGGGAACATTGCCGATCGCGGTCGATCTCGAGTTTGTCGGCAATTGCAACAAGGTCCCGACGCTCGAGGAAATGGCGACGGAGGTGAATGCCTTCTTCACCGAGCTGAAAGCCACCTTTCCGGAAAAGCCCATCTTTTACGTCACCCAGGAATTCTACGATCAATATCTGAAAGGCAATGAGGCCCGTTTCCCCGAACATTACCTTTGGCTGCGAAGCGTATTCAAGGAGCCGACGCAGGAAGGCTGCAGCCGCTGGTCGATCTGGCAATTTGCCGACAACGGCACAGTGAATGGCATTCTGGGAGCGGTGGATCTCAACGCGCTCTGCCCGTCGGAAACGGGCTTCGCTCACCTGTTTCCGGCCGTTGCATCGAATTGAGGCGTCGATCTATTCCGGCAGCCGGTAATCGGCGAGCTTGTTCTCGCGCACGATGAAGAGTTTACCTGTCTCGGTCACGCCGGGACCGAGCAGCGGCAGGATCGCCTTGGCAACCTCGGAAGGGTGCGGCAGCGTCTGCGGATCTTCGCCCGGCACGGCCTGCGCCCGCATCGCGGTGCGGGTCGCGCCCGGATCGACGCTGGTGATGCGCAGCGGCGTCGATTGCGTCTCGCCGGCCCAGGTGCGGGCGAGCGCCTCGACGGCAGCTTTGGAGGCGGAATAGGCGCTCCAGAAGGGGCGGCATTTGTGCGCGGCCCCGGACGACAGGATAACGGCGCGGCCGGCATCCGAGCGGGCGAGCAGCGGATCGACCGAGCGGATCAGCCGCCATGTCGCCGTCACGTTGATGGTCATCACCTTTTCGAACACCTTCGCCTCGATATGGCCGATCGGCGAGATGACGCCGAGCACCCCGGCATTGGCGACGAGGATGTCGAGCTTGCCCCAGCGCTCGAAGATCGAGCCGCCGAGCGCATCGATCGCGTTCATATCGGCAAGATCGAAGGGCACCAGCGTCGCGCTGCCGCCGACCGCCTTGATCGCATCGTCGAGATCCTCGAGTCCGCCGACCGTGCGTGCGCAGGCAATGACATGGGCGCCGGCTTTGGCAAGTTCCAGCGCCGTGAAATAGCCGATGCCGCGCGACGCACCGGTGACGAGTGCGATCTTGCCCTCAAGATTGATGTTCATCTGTCCGGTTCCGGATTGGCTTGCGAAGGTGAGGGGCGCAATTAGGCCCCTCGGAAGCGAAAGTCAAAGTGGCAAGCGGCTCAGCCGTTGCTGGCAAGCATCGAAAGCTTGTTGCCCATGGACTCGCCGTTCTTGTCGAGCAGACGGGTCGGGTAGTCACCGGTGAAGTAGTGATCGGTGAATTGCGGGCGGGCCGGATTGCGGTCCTCGCCGCCGACGGCGCGATAAAGCCCGTCGATCGACAGGAAGGCGAGCGAATCCGCGCCGATATATTTGGCCATGGCTTCGACATCGGCATATTGGTTGGCGAGCAGCTTGTCGGCATCGGGCGTGTCGATGCCGTAAAAATCGGGGAAGAAGATCATCGGGCTTGCGACGCGCAGATGAACTTCGCGCGCGCCGGCTTCGCGGATCATCTGCACGATCTTCAGAGACGTCGTGCCGCGCACGATGGAATCGTCGACCAGCACGACGCGCTTGCCTTCGATCATCGCGCGGTTGGCGGAATGCTTCAGCTTCACCCCGAAGGCGCGAATCTGCTGCGTCGGCTCGATGAAGGTGCGGCCGACATAATGGTTGCGGATGATGCCGTACTCGAAGGGAATGCCGCTTTCCTGCGCATAGCCGAGCGCCGCAGGTGTGCCGCCGTCCGGCACCGGCACGACAACGTCGGCCTCGACCGGCGCTTCCTTGGCGAGGTTCATGCCCATGTTCTTGCGTGTCGTATAGACGTTGCGGCCGCCGACGACCGAATCCGGCCGGGCGAAATAGACATATTCGAACAGGCAGAGGCGCTCCGGCTGCGGCTTGCCGGGCTTGCGGGCATCGATGCTGATCGAGCCGTCGGGCTGGATTTCGCAGATGATGACTTCGCCGTTTTCGACATCGCGGATGAACTTGGCGCCGATAATGTCGAGCGCGCAGGTTTCCGAGCAGAAGATCGGCTTGCCGTCCAGTTCGCCCATGACGAGCGGGCGGATGCCGGTCGGGTCGCGCGCGGCGATCAGCTTGGTGCGCGTCATGGCCAGCATCGAATAGCCGCCTTCCATCTGGCGGATCGCATCGATGAAGCGGTCGGAGGTGGAGGCGTGGCGGGAGCGGGCGATGAGATGAAGGACGACTTCCGTATCGGAGGTCGACTGACAGATGGCGCCGGTGGCGATGATCTGGCGGCGCAGCGTCAGGCCATTGGTGAAATTGCCGTTATGGGCAATGGCGATACCGCCTTCTTCCAGTTCGGCAAAGAGCGGCTGCACGTTGCGCATGGCCACTTCGCCTGTTGTGGAGTAGCGGGTATGGCCGATCGATATGCTGCCGGGCAGGCGGGCGAGCGTCATCGGATTGGTATAGTGGTCGCCGACCAGGCCCATATGGCGCTCCTGGTAGAAGCGCTTGCCGTCGAAGGAGACGATGCCGGCTGCTTCCTGTCCGCGATGCTGCAGGGCATGCAGGCCGAGAGCCGTGAGTGCGGCGGCATCGGGATGTCCCAGAATTCCGAAAACGCCGCATTCTTCGTGCAGCGTATCTCCGTCGAGCGGATCGTCGGTCGGGAAGGAATGGGACTGGTTCATTTCTGCGGGCCTCTGCTCTCACAAGAATGGATCGGCATTTCCAGTATCATATATCGGAAACTGATCCGATAACGTCATGCTGAACGACATCCGCTGTCAAAGCCCGCTCGCCGGCTCTGAAACGGCTGAGGTCCGGCGGAGCTGAATGCCCGGCCGGACCTTTATTTCACGTCCCGCTCAAATGGCAATTGCCGGACGGCGGGTCAAGCTCTTGAACACTGTGTCAATTCGTCGGCTGCTATGTGCCGCCTGCAGGCGCGTCTTCCGCCGGAGCCTGATCGGTGGCCGGCGGTGTGGTGCCTTCGCCGCCCTGCGCCGGCGACTGCATCGTATCACGGAAGCTTGCCTCGAGCATCTGGGCAAATTGCTCCGGCAGGACGGCCTTCAGCTTCACCACCATCGAATCCAGGAAGGGTTTCGACTTGGCCTCATTGACCCAGGTCGGCCGGTGGTCGACATCGACGAGCCAGTTCCAGAAAGCGACGGCGACGACCATCAGCAGCAGGCCGCGCGCCGCGCCGAACAGGAAGCCAAGCGTGCGGTCGAGCGCGCCGATGCGGCTGTCGATGATGAAATCGGCGATCTTCATGGTGATGAAGGAGATGACGATGAGTGCGATCAGGAAGACGACCGCGGCCGAGCCGGCGATCGCGATGCGGTCGTCATCGGTGTATTTCTTCGCATAAGGCAACAGGTACGGATAGAGGTAGTAGGCGGCGGCGGCCGAACCGCCCCAGCTTGCGATCGAAAGGATCTCGCGGGAGAAGCCGCGGACCATCGCCAGAACGGCGGAGAAGAGCACGACGCCGATGACAATACCGTCGAAAATCGTAATGGGCATGTAAATTCTACTCCAGGACTGCCGCTCGGCGGCCGTGTCGTGCCTTATCGTGTGCTTCCTATAACATCACCATTCCCGGCAATGAAAGGATCAAACCTCGTCTTCCACACGCAGCGCTCCCTTCGATCCGGCGATGCGCGCGACCAGATCCGGCAGGCTTTCGACTTCGTTCCATCGCCCGCCGGAACCCTTCGGCAGCTCGGCGGAGGCGGAAGGAAGCAGCGCTGTCGAAAAGCCCAGCTTCTCGGCTTCCTTGAGGCGCTGGGCGGTGTGCGCAACCGGTCGGATGGCGCCCGACAGGCTGACTTCGCCGAAATAGACGCAATCGGCGGGAAGGGCAATACCGGCGAGCGACGAAACAAGCGCCGAGGCAACGGCGAGATCGGCCGCCGGTTCGGAGATGCGGTAGCCGCCGGCGACGTTGAGATAGACGTCGTGCTGGCCGAGCCTGACGCCGCAATGGGCCTCCAGCACCGCCAGGATCATCGACAGCCGGGCCGAATCCCAGCCGACCACGGCGCGCCGCGGCGTGCCGAGCGAGGTCGGCGCCACCAGCGCCTGCACCTCGACGAGCACCGGCCGCGTGCCTTCCATGCCGGCGAAGACGGCCGCACCGGGCGATTTTTCGTTGCGCTCGCCGAGAAAGAGTTCGGATGGATTGGCGACTTCGCGCAAGCCTCTGTCGGACATCTCGAAGACGCCGATCTCGTCGGTCGGGCCGAAGCGGTTCTTGACCGTGCGCAGGATGCGGTAGTGATGGCCGCGATCGCCTTCGAAATAAAGCACGGCATCGACCATGTGCTCGACGACGCGCGGTCCGGCGATCTGCCCGTCCTTGGTCACATGCCCGACGAGCACCATGGCGGCACCCGTCTGCTTGGCGAAGCGGATCATCGACTGCACGCCGGTGCGCACCTGCGTCACCGTTCCCGGCGCGGATTCGGCAAGCTCGCTCCAGAGCGTCTGGATGGAATCGATAATGACGAGGTCAGGGCGTTTGCCCTCGGCGAGCGTCGCCAGAATATCCTCGACATTGGTTTCGGCCGCCAGCATCACGTCGGTATCGGCCGCCGCAAGACGCTGCGCCCTGAGGCGAACCTGCGCCACCGCCTCTTCGCCGGAGACGTAAATGATCCTGTGGCCGCGCCGCGCCAGGGCCGCAGCCGCCTGCATCAGCAGCGTCGATTTGCCGATGCCGGGATCGCCGCCGATCAGCACCGCCGAGCCGCGCACGAAGCCGCCGCCAAGCGCGCGGTCGAGTTCGGACATGGCGGTATGAATGCGCGGCGCCTCCTCGATCTCGCCGGACAGCGCCGTCAGCGCCACCGGCCGGCCCTTCTTCGGCGTCTTGCCGGGGCCGGAGCCGATGCCGCCCATCGGATCTTCCTCGACGATGGTGTTCCACTCGCCGCAATTGTCGCATTTGCCGGCCCAGCGGTTGTGAACGGCGCCGCAACTCTGGCAGATGAATTGTGTCCTGGCCTTCGCCATCAAATGTTTCTTTCAGTCGCGTTCTGCAATGAAGCACTCGTAGGCTTCATCGAATCATTGTCGTGCTTGAGATAATGGCTATCGCGACGGATCAAAACTAATGATTTCCCCATCAGCCTTCGCCGTGCCTATGCTTTTCACCTCTGATCACAGCTATGGTGGAAGATGTTCGATTATTCGCTCGCGCACTGGCTTGCATTTCTATCGGCGGCGGTTTTGCTCAACCTGTCGCCAGGCCCCGACATCGCTTTCATCCTCGGCCACACGATGAGAGGCGGGAAACGCGCCGGTTTTTCCGCATTGTTCGGCGTCTGGTCAGGCGCCTGCATGCATGTACTGATGGCGGCATTGGGCCTTTCCGCCGTGCTGGCCGCCTCTTCCTTCGCATTCTCAACCGTCAAATGGCTCGGCGCCGCCTATCTCGTCTGGCTGGGCATCCAGGCTTTGCGCACGGGTGGTGGCAGCGGCCTGATCAAGGCGGCCGGTGAAGAAATGCCGATCGCAAACATCTACCGGCAGGGAATCCTGGTGTCGCTCCTCAATCCGAAGGTGGCGATATTCTTCCTGGCCTTCCTGCCGCAATTCGTCGTAGAGGGGGCAGGGCCGGCATGGGCCCAGCTCATGCTGCATGGTGGGCTCATCATCGTCGTCGCGGCCTTCATCGAACCGCCGCTCGTCCTTGTCGGAGGACGGCTTGCCGATGCGCTCAGGCACAATCAAAAGGTCGGGCTATGGCTTGACCGCGGCCTCGGCGCGCTTTTTGTGGCGCTCGGTGTCCGCCTTGCACTAAGCAGCCGTTGAGGGGCGAGCTTTATTCTTCGGCGACGTAGCGCCGCTCGTGGCGTAGCCCCATGCTGGTCAGAATCTCGTATCCGATCGTGCCAGCCGCCCGCGCCACGTCGTCGAGCGGCATGTTCTTTCCGAACAGCTCGACATAGTCGCCAGCGCGCACGGCGTTTTCGGGCAGGTCGGTGACATCGAAGATCGTCAGGTCCATGGTGATCCGGCCGGCGACCGGGACCTTGTGTCCGGCGATGAAGCCTTGCCCGCCCTGCGGCACGGCCTGGCGCAGCGGCACGCCGCCGCTCGACTGGCTGCGCATGTAACCGTCGGCGTAACCGGCAGAGACGATCGCCAGCCGGCTGTCGCGGGGAAGCTGCAGCGCGCGGCCGTAGCTGACGGTCTCACCGGCCCCGACGGTTCGCACCTGGATGATGCGCGCTTCCGCGGTGGCGACCGGGCGCATCGGGTTCGCCATGCCGCAGACCGCCTCACCGCCGTAAAGAGCGATGCCTGGCCGGGTCAAGTCGAAGTGGTAATCCTCGCCGAGAAAGATGCCGGCCGAGGCCGCAAGACTTGAATCGATGCCTTCATAGGCGGCGGTAACCTTGCGGAATGATTCGAGCTGCTGGCGGTTCATGACGTGGGTGGGATCGTCGCCGCAGGCGAGGTGGCTCATGACCAGCACCGGTGCGAAGCTTGCCGGCCGCGAGACGTCGTCGGCAAGCGCGATCGCATCGTCGATATGCAGCCCCAGCCGGTTGAAGCCGGTGTCGACATGCAGCGCGCAAGGGTAATCGCCATAATCGGCAAGCACCGCCATCCAGAAGGCAAGCTGCTCGTCGGAGGAAATCACCGGCACCAGGTCATTGTCGAAGAATCGCCGTTCGGTGCCCGGCCATATGCCTGACAGCACGAAGATGCGCGCATCCGGCGCATAGAGGCGAAGTGTCACCCCTTCATCGACGGTCGCGACGAAGAAATCCCGGGCGCCCGCGAGATAGAGCGCTTCGCCGGCGTCCTCGATGCCCAGGCCGTAGGCGTCGGCCTTGACAACGGCTGCGGCGCGCGCGGCACCTGAACGGCGCGCCATGTCGCGCCAGTTTTCCGTCAGCGCGGTCAGGTCGACAGTCAGCCGCAGGCCTGCCGAGGTAAAGGTGTCGTCTTCGGGGACGTCGAGAAATTCGCTCATGATCCACATCGAAAAGAGGCCGGAGAAGGATTCTCCGGCCAGATTAAAGGTCGATTTTGTCCAGGGAAAGCCCGATGCTGCAGCATCGCCCGCGATCAGTGCTCTTCATACTGGATGAAGGACGGATCAGCGAGATCGGCGAAGCGTGTGAATTCCGCCTGGAAGGCGAGCTTCACCGTGCCCGTCGGCCCGTGGCGCTGCTTGGCGATGATGACGTCGGCCGTGCCCTTCACCTTGTCGAACAGCGCTTCCCATTCCGGATATTTCGGATCGTGGGGATCGCGCGGCTCCTGGTTCTTGACGTAATATTCCTCGCGGAACACGAACAGCACGACGTCGGCGTCCTGCTCGATCGAACCGGATTCACGAAGATCGGAAAGCTGCGGCCGCTTGTCGTCACGGCTTTCGACCTGACGCGACAGCTGCGACAGCGCGATGATCGGAACGTTGAGCTCCTTGCCGAGCGCCTTCAGGCCGGTGGTGATCTGGGTGATTTCCTGGACGCGATTGTCGCTGGATTTGCCCGAGCCGGTCATCAGCTGCACGTAGTCGACCACGAGCACGTCGAGGCCGCGCTGACGCTTGAGGCGGCGCGCGCGTGCCGAAAGCTGAGCGATCGAGATACCGCCGGTCTGATCGATATAGAGCGGCACCTTCTGCATCATCATCGAGCAGGCGACGAGCTTTTCGAAATCGGCATCGTTGATGTCGCCGCGGCGGATCTTCGAGGAGGAGACTTCCGTCTGTTCGGAGATGATACGGGTGGCAAGCTGTTCGGACGACATTTCGAGCGAATAGAAGCCGACGACGCCGCCGTTCCTGGCCTTCATGCTGCCGTCCGACTGCACTTCGCCCTCGTAGGCGGCGGCGATATTATAGGCGATGTTGGTGGCAAGCGAGGTCTTGCCCATGCCCGGGCGCCCGGCGAGGATGATCAAGTCCGAGCGCTGCAGGCCGCCCATCTTGGCGTCGAGCGAGTGGATGCCGGTGGAAATGCCGGAAAGGCCGCCGTCGCGTTCCTTGGCGACGGCCGCCATGTCGATCGCCAGCGCCACGGCGTCGTTGAAGGACTGGAATCCGCCGTCGTAGCGGCCGTTTTCCGCAAGTTCGAAGAGCCGGCGTTCGGTATCCTCGATCTGCGACTGCGGCGGCATGTCGAGCGGTGCGTCATAGGCGATGTTAACGACGTCCTCGCCGATCGTGATCAGCGCCCGGCGCAGCGCCAGGTCATAGATCGCCCGGCCGTAATCCTCGGCATTGATGACGGTGACCGCGTTGCTGACCAGGCTCGCCAGATATTGCGAAACCGTCATGTCGCCGACCTTTTCGTCGGCCTTGAGGAAGGTCTTGATCGTCACCGGGTTGGCGATCTTGCCCATGCGGATAATGTCGCCGGCGACCTCGAAGATCTTCCGGTGCAGCGGTTCGTAGAGATGGATCGGTTTGAGGAAATCCGACACCCGGTAATAGGCGTCGTTGTTCATCAAGATGGCACCCAGAAGCGCCTGCTCGGCCTCGATGTTGTTGGGTGCTTCGCGATAATGCTGCTCCGAGGGAGCAACAGCTGCAATCTTTCGAGCGGCGTCGTTCATCATCATCCGTTCTGTCTTTTTCCAACTCCGGATTTGCAATTCCGGATGGAGAAAATCAAGGGGCTGCAAAAGGAGCGGAGGTCCGCATCGCCTAAATCCCGAACGCTGTGCACGTTGTTCGACTTCTCCACAGTCCTGGGCGACACAAGCGAGAAATACCGGGAGTGTCACCGGCAGGACACGGTACGGAGCCGACTCAGCTCATCCGTTCCGGAGATGGCCATGGTAACGCGATGACATCGGGCACGCAGCAAAAACATCCGGAAATCCCCTGTAAAAGATGATCTCCCCGGTTGTTTCCCATCAAGCGGATGAAACGAAAAAGCCCGGCGCAACGGCCGGGCTTCCCTCACGCGGATCGTGTCCGGCGCGACTTATGCTTCGTCTTCGTCGATGCCGTCGGCTTCCGGATCGAAGAAATCTTCCGGACGCAGCGCGTCTTCGTCGACGCCGTAGATCGCGTCGACCGAGGTGAGTTCTTCGCCCTTGGCCTGGCGCTCAGCCTCTTCGGCGGAACGGGCAACGTTCAGCTCGACATTGATTTCGACTTCGGCATGCAGCTGCAGCTCAACCTTGTGCAGGCCGATCGCCTTGATCGGCGTGTTCAGGTGAACCTGGTTGCGGCCGATGTTGAAGCCTTCGGCGGCGAGAATCTCGACGACGTCACGGGCAGCGACCGAGCCGTAGAGCTGGCCGGTTTCGCCGGCGGAGCGCACGACGATGAACGACTTGCCGTCGAGAACGTCGGCGACCTTCTGGGCTTCCGACTTGCGCTCGAGGTTGCGGGCTTCGAGCGTCGCGCGCTCGGCTTCGAAGCGGGTCTTGTTGGCGGCGTTGGCGCGCAGCGCCTTGCCGAGCGGCAGCAGGTAGTTACGGGCAAAGCCGTCGCGAACCTTTACGGTTTCGCCCATCTGGCCGAGCTTGGAGATGCGTTCGAGAAGGATGACTTCCATTTTCTTTGTCCTTTCTGTGTCTCAGATTTTCGTATCGGGTTGTTTGGGGGCATCGGCATCTTTCGCCGGGGTCAGCGCGATCGCCTTGCGCGTATCGACGAGACCGAGGACGAGGATGAGGAGAGCTGGCAGCATCATGAGCATGGAGGCCAGATAGCAGAGGATGAGGGCCGGCAAACGCCAGTCCTTGCCGCGCGTGCGGAAATGCAGCGAGGCAAAGCCGGAGAGCATGAAGCCGGCGCCGAAAGTGCCGATCACCGTTGCGCCGATCAGCGCCGGAACGCCGCCGAAGAAGCAGGCGGCCAGCCCGGCGAGGAAGACGAAGATCGAGTTGCGGTTCATGCGCAGCGACGAGGGAATGTCCTCGCGGGGGCGAAGGCCGCGGCCGGATGCCGCGACGATGCGCACCGCGAAATAATAGGCGGCGAACAGCATCGTCACCCACATGCCGCCCTGCAAAGCCGGCAGCATCAGCAGGATCAGCGATTTGGTCTGCGCGGTCGCGGCCGGATCCGGCATGAATTCCGGCTGCTGCTGCTTGACCGAGGCAATCAGCAGATCGACGATCGGATCGGTGATCTCGGGCCCGTAGCCGATCATCACGCCGATGACGATGACGGCGAACGTCACCAGGCCGCAAAGATGCAGCAGGATATCGGAGAGCGGATACCAGGCGAGCAGGTGGTCCGGACCGCCGAGTTCGGATGCGGGGCGGGCGAGATTGGCGAGATGGCTGAGCCAGCCGGCCGGCAGCAGCGTCACCAGCGTCATGATCAGCGCGAAGGAGGGCGAGATGAAGACCGCGCCGAGTGCGGCTGCAGTGACGACGGCCACAATCGCGGCGACATTGCCCCAGCCGAGCCCGACAAGCAGGATCGGCAGTGCCGAAGCAGTATAGAGGAGCGCACTGAAAAACGACGGCTGCACGCTCGCGCCCAGCACCAGCAGGGCAGCGGTCAAGCCAGCGAGTGCGCCGGTCAGCAGCGTTTTAAGATCCAGTCGTTTCAAGGTCGCTGTCCTGCTTCATCAAGCAGTTAGAGGATGTTGCTGAATCGAATTCAGAAACGTCTCAACATGGGTTTTAACAGTTCCGATCCGCGCCCATCGCGGAAGGGAGGCAACCCCCGGATCAGAAATCCGGGGGTCACATATTCTATTAGGCGACGACGTACGGCAGCAGGCCGAGGAAACGGGCGCGCTTGATCGCCTGGGCGAGTTCGCGCTGCTTCTTCTGGGAAACGGCCGTGATGCGGGACGGAACGATCTTGCCGCGCTCGGAAATGTAGCGCTGCAGCAGACGAACGTCCTTGTAGTCGATCCGCGGTGCGTTTGCGCCGGAGAACGGGCAGGTCTTGCGGCGGCGATGGAACGGGCGGCGGACCGGTGCGGAGGAAGCTTCAGACATTCTTATATCTCCTTATGCACGGTCTTCGCGGGGAGCGCGATCCGGACGCGGGCCACGCTGGAAGTCGCCGTCACGGCGCGGCGGACGGTCACCGAATTCGCGGCGCGGGCCACGGTCGCCGCCTTCACGCGGGCCGCGGTCGTCGCGGTCGCGCTTCTGCAGCATGGCAGACGGGCCTTCTTCGTGCTTTTCAACGGCGATGGTCATGTAGCGAAGAACGTCTTCGCTGATGCGCATCTGGCGTTCCATTTCCTGGATCGCAGCAGCCGGGGCATCAATATCCATCAGCGCGTAGTGCGCCTTGCGGTTCTTCTTGATGCGGTAGGTGAGGGACTTGAGGCCCCAGTTCTCGATACGCCCGACCTTGCCGCCGTTAGCTTCGATCACGCCCTTGTACTGTTCTACGAGGGCATCGACCTGCTGAGCGGAAATATCCTGCCGGGCAAGGAATACATGTTCATAAAGAGCCATGACAGCTTTGCCTTTCTTGCGTTTGGTTCAACCCGATATTCGGCGGCTAAGCCTCAACGACTGCTCCTGATTGGGCGGACCCAGGCAAGAAAGCGTTTTCCGAGACGGTCGAGAGCGGAGACACGGGAGGCTGGAACGCTTCCGTTCCGAACGATTTCCGAGGAAACCGGCCCTCCGTTCAGCCACCAGCCAGAAGACCGGGTTAACGAACAGCGCGGCTTATACGGATTTTTCGGGGAAAGGCAACCCCAATCGGACATTCGAGCCCGACTGAGGCCAATCGGTAGCGCCGGGCCGGGTGATCAAAGCGTCAGCGGATACTGCCGGTGCACCTTGGCAATCGCCGCCAGCACCTCGTCCGAAAGCGTCAGCTCGGCCGCGCCGAGATCGATTTCCAGCTGTTCCATCGAGGTCGCGCCGATGATGACCGAGGTCATGAAGGGCCTCGATCGGCAGAAGGCGAGCGCCATGACCGCCGGGTCGAGACCATATCGGGCCGCGAGAGCCAGATAGGCCTTGGTCGCCGGCTCCTGCAGCGGCTGCAGACGGCCGCCGATATCGGGATTGATCGAGGCGCGCGACCCCTTCGGCCTGCCGCCATCGACATATTTGCCGGTCAGGATGCCGCCGGCGAGCGGCGAATAGGCGAGCAGCCCGACATCCTCGTGATGCGAGAGCTCGGCGAGATCGAGGTCGAAATGGCGGTAGAGCAGATTGTACTCGTTCTGAACGCTGGCGACGCGCGGCAGGCCATTCTGTTCTGACAGCGTCAGATATTTCTGGATGCCCCAGGTGGTTTCGTTGGAAAGGCCGATCGCCCGGATCTTGCCTTCCTTCACCAGCGCGCCGAGCGTTTCCAGGATGTCGAGCATGTTGGCGACGGCCTTGTCGCGATCCTGGTTGAAGGGGTTGTAGCTCCAGTTCTGCCGGAAGTGGAAATGGCCGCGGTTCGGCCAGTGCACCTGGTAGAGGTCGACATAATCCGTCTTCAGCCGCTTCAGGCTGGCCTCGAGCGCTAGGCGGATATTCCTCGCGTCGGCGCCTTCGCCGCCGCGCAGATAATCGCGGCCGCGGCCGGCGACCTTGGTGGCGAGCACGATTTCCCCGCGCTTGCCGGTCTTTTCGAACCAGCTGCCGATATAGTCTTCGGTCCAGCCCTGTGTCTGCGCCGAAACCGGGGTGGTCGGATAAAGCTCGGCTGTATCGAAGAAATTGACGCCCTTTTCGACGGCGTAATCCATCTGCGCATGCGCGTCGGTTTCGCTGTTCTGCGAACCCCAGGTCATGGTGCCGAGGCAGATCTCCGAAACGGAAATGTCGGTACGGCCGAGTGAATTATACTTCATGGAAAAACCTTGGAAGAGAGGTTGGAGCCTTGGGGAGGACGGGGCAAATCTAGGCCGGATTTGACGGAGCGCAAGTGCAAAAACCGGGCTTTTGCTCCGGGGCGAAAGGCTTTGCGCAGAAGGTTCCGCCACTTGACTCTGCCGGAAAGAATGTCAATTGGAGGCAAAACAGCCTCGAGGGGCGCAATCAGGGACATCAGAATGACCATTGCTTTCACTTTTCCCGGCCAGGGCAGTCAGGCCGTCGGCATGGGCAAGGATCTGGCCGAGAATTTCGCGGAAGCCCGCGCGGTTTTCGAAGAAGTCGACGAGGCGCTCGGTGAAAAGCTCTCGGACGTCATGTTCAACGGTCCGGAGGACACGTTGACCTTGACGGCGAACGCCCAGCCGGCGCTGATGGCCGTCTCGATTGCCGTAGTCCGTGTTCTCCAAGCCAAGGGGCTGGATCTGAAGTCCAAGGTCGCCTTTGTCGCCGGCCACTCGCTCGGCGAATATTCGGCGCTTTGCGCCGCCGGCACCTTTTCGCTCGCCGACACGGCGCGGCTGCTGCGCATTCGCGGCAATGCCATGCAGGCCGCCGTCCCGGTCGGCGTCGGCGCCATGGCGGCGATCATCGGGCTGGAACATGCCGATGTCATAGCCGTCTGCGAAGAGGCCGCCGTCACCGGCGCCTGCCAGATCGCCAACGACAATGGCGGCGGCCAGATCGTTATCTCGGGCGAGAAGGCGGCCGTCGAAAAGGCCGCCGGACTGGCAACCGACAAGGGCGCCAAACGCGCCATCCTGCTGCCGGTCTCGGCTCCCTTCCATTCCAAGCTGATGGCGCCGGCCGCAGAGGCGATGCGCGCAGCGCTGGCGACGGTCGCCAAGTCCGATCCGCTCGTGCCCCTCATCGCCAATGTCCGCGCCGCCCCGGTGACTGACGCCGACGAGATCGCGAACCTCCTGGTCGAACAGGTGACCGGCCAGGTCCGCTGGCGCGAGACGGTGGAGTGGTTCGCCGGCAATGGCGTGACCACGCTTTATGAACTCGGTTCCGGCAAGGTGCTGACCGGTCTTGCCCGCCGCATCGACAAAACAGTCAACGGCATCTCCGTCGGCGGTCCGGCGGATATCGACGCGGCCGTCGCCGCCCTCATGGCCTGATTGATATCTCCAGATATAAGGAACGTTTCCATGTTCGATCTTTCCGGCCGCAAGGCTCTCGTCACCGGCGCATCGGGCGGTATCGGCGAGGAAATCGCCCGCCTTCTTCATAAGCAGGGCGCCACCGTCGGCCTGCACGGCACCCGCGTCGAGAAGCTGGAAGCGCTGGCGGCCGAGCTCGGCGAGCGCGTCAAGATCTTCCCGGCCAACCTGTCGGACCGCGACGAGGTCAAGGCGCTCGGCCAGAAGGCCGAGGCCGAACTCGAAGGCGTCGATATCCTCGTCAACAATGCCGGCATCACCAGGGACGGTCTCTTCGTGCGCATGAGCGACGAGGACTGGGACGCCGTTCTCGAAGTCAATCTGACGTCGACGTTCCGCCTGACGCGCGAGTTGACGCACCCGATGATGCGCCGCCGCTATGGCCGCATCATCAACATCACCTCCGTCGTCGGCGTCACCGGCAATCCGGGGCAGGCCAACTATTGCGCCTCCAAGGCCGGCATGATCGGCTTCACCAAGTCGCTGGCGCAGGAAATCGCCACCCGCAACGTGACCGTCAACTGCGTCGCACCCGGCTTCATCGAAAGCGCCATGACCGGCAAGCTGAACGATAAGCAGAAGGAAGCGATCATGGGAGCGATCCCGATGAAGCGGATGGGCACCGGCGGCGAAGTCGCTTCGGCGGTTGCCTATCTCGCGTCCTCCGAGGCTGCCTACATGACCGGCCAGACGCTGCACGTAAACGGCGGCATGGCGATGATCTGAAACGACAAACCATCGGCGCGGGGATAATTCCGCCAATAGCATGTTGAGCAATCACGAAGCGTTGATTTTCTGGCTTTGCGGCAGACTTAAACCATGTTAAGCGGGCCATGACTGTGAACAGTCGTCCCGAGAAAGCAGACGGACCGGCGGGCTTTTCGCAAGCCTGGGAAATCTCTGAAGCCGGGTAAACGAGTTTGCCGAGGATGTCTGAAAACATCGCAGGCTGAAACAGGGTAGGGGTGCCGCAAGGGCATTCCGATCAGGACATAAGGTCGAGGAAACCGACATGAGCGATATCGCAGAACGCGTAAAGAAAATTGTTATTGATCATCTTGGCGTCGATGCCGACAAGGTCGTCGAGAGCGCCAGCTTTATCGACGATCTGGGCGCCGACTCGCTCGACACGGTCGAACTTGTCATGGCTTTCGAAGAAGAATTCGGCGTTGAAATCCCCGACGACGCTGCCGACTCGATCCTGACGGTCGGCGATGCAGTGAAGTTTATTGAGAAGGCCCAGGCCTGATCCTGTAGATTTGAGAAAGGGCGGGCCTGGAGTCCGCCCTTTTCTTTTCGGCCTATTTCTCCATAGAACATAAGAGACGGGGGAAAGCACGCGATGAGACGTGTCGTCATCACTGGTACCGGCATGGTATCACCCTTGGGATGCGGAACTGAGGTGACGTGGTCGCGGCTGCTCGCCGGCCAGAACGGCGCCCGCCTCGTCACCGAATTCGAGGTCGACGACCTTCCCGCCAAGATCGCCTGCCGCATCCCCCTTGGTAATGCCGCAGACGGCGCCTTCAACCCTGATGAGTGGATGGAGCCGAAGGAGCAGCGCAAGGTCGATCCCTTCATCATCTTCGGCATGGCCGCCGCCGACATGGCGCTTGCCGACGCCAACTGGCATCCCGAGAGCGACGAGGATCAGATCGCCACCGGCGTGCTGATCGGCTCCGGTATCGGCGGCATCGAGGGCATCGTCGAGGCGGGCTACACCCTGCGCGACAAGGGCCCGCGCCGCATCTCCCCCTTCTTCATTCCCGGCCGCCTGATCAATCTGGTTTCCGGCCAGGTGTCGATCCGCCACAAGCTGCGCGGACCCAATCATTCGGTCGTCACCGCCTGCTCGACGGGCGCGCATGCGATCGGCGACGCCGCGCGGCTGATCGCGCTTGGTGATGCCGACGTCATGGTCGCCGGCGGCACGGAATCGCCCGTCAGCCGCATTTCGCTGGCAGGCTTTGCCGCCTGCAAAGCGCTGTCGACCCAGCACAACGACGATCCGCAGAAGGCCTCGCGCCCCTATGACCGCGACCGCGACGGCTTCGTCATGGGCGAAGGCGCCGGCATCGTCGTGCTCGAGGAACTGGAACACGCCAAGGCGCGTGGCGCCAAGATCTATGCCGAAATCGTCGGCTACGGCCTGTCGGGCGACGCCTATCACATCACCGCGCCCTCCGAAGACGGCGAGGGCGCCGGCCGCTGCATGGCGATGGCGCTGAAGCGCGCCGGGCTGACGCCGGCCGATATCGACTACATCAACGCCCACGGCACTTCGACCATGGCCGACACGATCGAACTCGGCGCCGTCGAGCGGCTGGTCGGCAATGCGGCGTCGAAGATCTCCATGTCCTCGACCAAGTCGGCGACCGGACACCTTCTCGGCGCTGCCGGCGCCATCGAGGCGATCTTCGCCACGCTGGCCATCCGTGACAATATCGCGCCGCCGACGCTCAATCTCGACAATCCCGAACGCGAGACGGCGATCGATCTTGTTCCGCACAAGGCTCGCGAGCGAGAAATCAACGTGGCCTTGTCCAATTCGTTCGGATTCGGCGGCACGAACGCATCGCTCGTGCTGCGCCGTTACGCGCAGTAAAAGGGCTTGCCATAGCAGGCGCGCTGGAGTTGAACGACCGGCAACGGCTTCGTTGAACTGCGGCAGAACCTGTTTTTGCCGCATTGCTTCGCGAAATAGCGGAATGAGGGCCAAGTTTTAGAGGATTGCCGGTGAGCGATACGACGAACCAGAGCAACGACAGCCAGGCGCAGAAGGGACCGATCATCCCGAAGTCGCCGAACGAGGCCCTGCGTCCGGAACGTGTTCCGGAGCCGCCGAAGCGCTCCAAAAATGCGCGCAGCCAGATCGTCCTCTTTCTGAACTTCATCATGACGATGGCGGTCCTGGTCTGCGTCGTCGCGGTCATCGCCTTCTATTACGCGACCTCGACCTATCAGAGCCCGGGTCCGCTGCAGACGAACACCAATTTCATCGTCCGCAACGGCGCGGGTCTCGCCGAAATCGCTTCGAACCTCGAGCGCAATGCGATCATCTCCGATGCCCGCATCTTCCGATATCTGACGGCGACACATCTTTCCGCCGGCGAGAGCCTGAAGGCCGGCGAATACGAGATCAAGGCGAAAGCCTCCATGAGCGATATCATGGAGCTGCTGAAATCGGGGAAGTCCATTCTCTATTCGGTTTCCTTCCCCGAAGGCCTGACGGTTCGCCAGATGTTTGACCGCATGCTGCAGGATACGGTGCTGGAAGGCGACCTGCCGGCCGCACTGCCGGCCGAAGGCAGCCTGCGTCCCGACACCTACAAGTTCTCGCGCGGCACCAAGCGTTCGGAAATCATCGAACAGATGGCGGCGGCACAGCAGAAGCTCGTCGATCAGGTCTGGGACAAGCGTGATTCCTCGCTGCCGCTGCGGTCCAAAGAGGAATTCGTCACACTCGCCTCTATCGTCGAGAAGGAGACCGGCGTTCCCGACGAACGTGCCCATGTCGCGTCGGTCTTCCTGAACCGGCTTGGCAAGGGCATGCGCCTGCAGTCCGATCCGACGATCATCTACGGGCTCTTCGGAGGCGAGGGAAAGCCGGCCGACCGGCCGATCTACCAGTCGGACCTGAAGCGGGACACGCCCTATAATACCTATGTCATCAAGGGCCTGCCGCCGACGCCGATCGCCAATCCCGGCAAGGATGCGCTGGAAGCCGTCGCCAACCCTTGGAAAACCCAGGATCTCTATTTCGTCGCCGACGGCACTGGCGGCCACGTTTTCGCCGCGACGCTCGAAGAGCACAATGCCAACGTCAAGCGCTGGCGCAAGCTCGAGGCCGACAAGGGTTCGGATCCGAACATCGCGGTCGACGGCCAGCCGGAAGAGCAGCCGGCCGAGAATGGCGCGACTGTCGCGCCGCCGAAGAAAAAGAAGATCAACTGACGGATTTCGGGAGGCTCGCATGGCTTTGCAGTCCATGACCGGTTTTGCGCGGCGCGAGGGAACGAGCGGCCGCTGGCGCTGGGCATGGGAATTGCGCTCGGTCAACGGCAAGGGCTTCGACCTGCGCCTGCGCCTGCCGCCCGGCCTTGAACGCATGGAGGCGGAGGTCCGCCGCCTTGCCGGCGAAAGTTTCAGCCGCGGTAACCTGCAGGCTTCGCTCTCGGTCACTGCTGATGAGAACCGTTTCGAGGCGGTGCTGAACAGGCAGGCGCTTGCCGCCGTGCTTGCCATGCGCGAGCAACTGGTGGACGTGATCGATCCGGCGCCGCTGAAGCTCGATACGCTGCTTCTGGTGCGCGGCATCGTGGAGTTCCGCGAGGGCGAGGACGGCGAGGCGGCGCTTGCCGCCCGGGATGCCGATATTGCCGCCGGCCTCATGGGCGCGCTTGCCGACCTCCGGGCGATGCGCGAACAGGAAGGGGCGGCGCTCTCCCGCATTCTTCTCGATCACGTCGCAACGATCGAGGGCCTGACACGGACGATCGAGACGGATCCCTCGCGCTCGCCGCAGGAGATCGCCTCCCGGCTCGTGGCACAGGTCGCCTTGCTGATGGACGGCATGGCTGCGCTCGACCGGGACAGACTGCATGCCGAAGCCGCGCTGTTGGCGACCAAGGCGGATCTGCGCGAAGAAATCGACCGCCTGAAGGCGCATGTCGCCGCAGCGCGTGATCTCCTGGTGAAAGGCGGACCTGCCGGACGACGGCTGGACTTCCTTGCACAGGAATTTAACCGCGAATCGAATACCATCTGCTCGAAGTCGAATGCCTCGGCGGTTACCGCTGCCGGCATCGAGTTGAAAGTCGTGATCGACCAGTTCCGCGAGCAGGTCCAGAATTTGGAGTAAGACATGAAACCGGCGAAATCCTCGCCCGTGCAGATCGCCCGCCGCGGTCTGATGCTTGTCATCTCGTCGCCGTCGGGCGCCGGCAAGTCCACCATCGCGCGCACGCTGCTGGAGCAGGATAGGCAAATCGGCCTCTCCGTCAGCGTCACCACGCGCCAGCGCCGCCCGAGCGAAGTCGAGGATGTGCATTACCACTTCAAGAGCGTGCGCGAGTTCGAGCGGCTGCGCGATAGCGACGCGCTGCTGGAATGGGCCGAGGTGCATGGCAATTTCTACGGCACCCCGCGCGAGCCTGTGGAGCAGGCCATGGCCGAGGGCCGCGACATGCTCTTCGACATCGATTGGCAGGGCGCCCAGCAATTGCAGGAGAAGATGTCGGCCGACGTCGTCTCGATCTTCGTGCTGCCGCCGACCATGACGGAACTCCAGTCGCGGCTGCACCGCCGCGCCGAGGATTCCGAGGAGGTCATCCAGACGCGTCTTGCCAACAGCCGCGCCGAGATCGCCCACTGGCGCGAATATGACTACGTCATCGTCAACGACGATCTCAACGCCGCCTTCGACGCCGTCCAGTCGATCGTCAAGGCCGAACGCCTGCGCCGCGACCGCCGCCATGGCATGTTCGATTTCGTCCGTGGATTGCTGGAAGAGACGCCGTCGCTCTAAATTAAAAGCATATCGCAAAGCTCCGCAGCGGTTGAGGGCGCTTTAAAGGCTGTTTGCCAGAAGGCAGAACTCCTCGACGGACAACGTCTCCGCCCGCCGCGCCGGATCGATCCCGGCCTTGACGAGCAGACTCTCGCCGCCGAGTGGCTTCAGGCTCTGGCGCAGCATCTTGCGGCGCTGGCCGAAGGCGGCCTGCGTCACCTTTTCCAGATTGGCAACAGAGCAGGGGATGGGATTTTCCCGGGGCGTCAGATGCACCACCGTCGACGTCACCTTCGGCGGCGGCGTGAAGGCTTGCGGCGACACGTCGAAGGCCATGCGTGCCTCGGTCCGCCAGCCGCAGAGCACGCCGAGACGGCCGTAATGGTCATCGTCCTCACCGGCGACGATACGCTCGCCCACTTCCTTCTGAAACATCAGCGTCAGCGACTGCCAGAACGGCGGCCAGGCCTTGGGCAGCAGCCAGTTGACCAGCAGCTGCGTGCCGACATTATAGGGCAGGTTGGCGATGATCTTGACCGGGCCTTCCGGCGCCAGGGACTCGAAATCCGTCTTCAGCGCATCGCCTTCGATCACCTCCAGCCGGCCCGGATAGTGATCGGCGATCTCGGCGAGCGCCGGCAGGCATCGCGTGTCCCGCTCGATGGCGATCACCTTCCTGGCGCCGAGGGCCAGGATCGCACGCGTCAGCCCGCCTGGGCCTGGGCCGACCTCGATCACGGTCGTTTCTTCGAGCGCCCCTGCCGTGCGGGCGATCTTCTGGGTCAGGTTGAGGTCCAGCAGGAAGTTCTGCCCGAGCGCCTTGCGCGCATCGAGGCCGTGACGCTGAATGACGTCGCGAAGCGGCGGCAGGCCGTCGAGTGCTGCCATCAGCGGCGGCTTTCCCAAGTGCGGCCGAGCTGGAAGGCGAGCTTCAGTGCCGCAACGAGGCTCTGCTCGCGCGCCAGCCCTTTGCCGGCAATGCCGAAAGCGGTGCCGTGATCCGGCGAGGTGCGCACGAAGGGAAGTCCGAGCGTGACATTGACGCTGTCGTCGAAACCGAGCGCCTTGGCGGGGATCAGAGCCTGATCGTGATACATGCAGATGGCGACATCGTATCGCGCCCGCGCCTCGTCATGAAACATCGTATCGGCGGGCAGGGGGCCGATGGCGTCGATGCCCTCGTCGCGCAGGCGCTCGATGGCCGGGCGGATGACATCCTCGTCTTCCCTGCCGATCGTTCCGGTTTCGCCGGCATGCGGATTGAGGCCGGCAACGGCGAGCCGCGGCGCATCGATGCCGAAGCGCTGCCTCAGATCTTCGTGAGCGATCCGGCAGGTTTCCATGACCAATTCGTCCGTCAGCGCCTGCGGCACGTCCCGCAGTGGAATGTGAATGGTGACGGGAATGGCCCTGAGCTTCGGTCCCGATAGCATCATGACAGGGGTCACCGGCCTGCCGGTTGCCCTGGCGGCGAGATCGGCGAGAAATTCGGTATGGCCGGGAAAGCGGAAGCCCGCCTCGTAGAGCACGGCCTTGGCGATCGGATTGGTGACGACTGCGAGCGCCTCGCCGCCGATGACAAGCGATACGGCTTTCTCGATCGCCGCGATCGTGCCTTTCGCCGTTGCCACATGCGGCTCACCGGCCACGACCTCAATACCAACAGGCACGCTCATGACCGGCAGTGCATCGGCAAATATGCCGGTCGCCTCGTCGGTCCTGTCGATCTTACGGATGGAAACCGCCAGGTTGAGCTGGCGGGCTCGCAAGGCCAGGACATCAGGATCGCCGATCAGGAAAAAAGGCGGGAGTCCGAGTTCACGCCGCCGGAGCCAGGCCATCAGAGTGATATCCGGCCCGATGCCGGCGGGATCGCCCTGGCTCAGCGCAAGCGGCCGTGAGAACGGTATAGCCATTGTCGGTCAGCGATAGGCGATCTGCGCCTTCTTGCGCAGTTCATCCAGATATTTCTTGCTGTTCTCGTTTTCCGGCGGACCATTCTTGGCGGCCTTGGACTTGTCGAGATCCTCCTGGCGGAAGACCATTTCAGCGGCCTGGTCGTCGGAAACCTGGCGTTGGCTGCAGATCGCCAGATATTCGACACCCTTGTCGGTGACGCGCGTGCCGGTCGTGTTGCCCTTGGCCTGCTCGACCAGAGGCTTCCAATCCGGCGGGATTTCGGGAGCGAGCATGCGGCCGAGGTCGCGCACGGCGACATCGCGCATCGTTGCGGCAAAGACCTTTGCCTGGTCGCAGCCGGGGAATTTCGAGCGCGACGCCTCGGCCTCGCCCTTGCGCTTGCCGGTGATGGCGGCGCGCTTGGCTTGCGGGATGACGAAGATGATCTGCTGCAGCATATATTCCGTCGTCACCGGCTTCTGCTTGTTGTTCTGCATCATGCGCGAGACGAGATCGTAATTCGACAGCCGCGAGGTCGAGCCGTAACGCGCATTGACGACACGCGGCCAGCTCATCTGCACGGCGATGAAGCCCTTGAAATGGTCGACGCCGACGCCGGCGCGGTCGAGGATCTGCGACATCTGCTCGACGGAAAGCTTGTTGCCGGCCGAAAAGCGCGCGAAAGACGCATCGACGTCCTGCTGCGAAACCGACATACGGACGCGGGCGACCTCCTGCCGCTTGAGCGTTTCGTCGATCAACTGCTCCTTGGCGGTCTTGGCATCGGCCTTCGTATGCTGCAGGCGCAGGAAGGCCTGCCGCTTGGCGACATCGCCGCTGGTGATGGCAGTGCCGTTCACCACGGCCTGCACTTCGCTTGCCGCCAGCGCCGGCCCCGCAAGGCTCGTCAGCAAGGCAAGTGCTGCGCCGGCGAGAAAGGCGGTTATGGCTTTTTTCGCGTCAATCATCTGTTGACCTCCCAATAGCGCCGCGAGACGGTGTTCGCGGCGTTCTTACCACAGTGCGAGACACGCGGAAATCGCTTCCTTCACGGCGCGAATCCCCTATGCCTCAGATATCGGCTGGCGGCAATGTCCTGCACAGGCTTACGGCGAAAGAATGACTTGAGGCCATGTTTACGCCGTCCGCCGCTAGTTGGAGAGGGTATCTGAGCCGATCTTGATGTCGCCGAGCGTGCGGAACGTCAGCCGCGCGCCGATCGTCCAATCGCTTGCCGACTCGTCCTCGGAATCCCTGCTGTCCGTATAGGCGATCGTGAAGATCGTGCATTCGTCCTCATAGGAAAGGCCGAGCGTCCGGCGGCTGATCACATCATTGTTCAGATCCCAGGCGATGCCGCCGAAGATCGACCAGTAATCCTTGAACTTGACTCTGCTGCTCGTCTGGATCTCGTCATTGTCCTCGGCGAAGCCATAGGCCGGCTGGGCGCTGAGATGGGTGTAGGTCACCTGCGTCTGGAAGGTGTCGTTCTGGTAGGCCGTCGTCAGGTCGCCGCGCCGGAACTCGAAATCCTTCTCGTCGAGACGGTAGGAGGCGGCGACGGACACACCGTATGGCGTTTCGACGCCGCCGAGACCGACATAATCGGAGCGGTCGGTTTCGAGGCCCGAATCCGCGCCGACATTGACGAGGTCGTCGGTCGCGAACGAGTTCTGGCCGGCGATCTGGTAAGACTGGCCGAAGATGCCGTGCAGCTTGTAACCGCTGTCGAAAGTCCCGGTATACTGGACGCCGACATTGGCGCGGGTGCCGCCTTCAATACGGTCGTAGCCTGAGAACTTGTCGCGGTCGAAAAGCGACGTGGCATCGAAGACGAAGCTTTGTGCATCCTCGTTCGGCAGCCGGCCGGCGAGTTGCTCGTCGGGGCGGGCATAGATCTGCGCGATCGGCTCGAGGATATGGGTGCTGTTTTCCGTCGTCATCAGAATTGGATAACGCAGCTCCAGCCCGGCGGTGAGCATCGAACGGGTGGCGGAATTGTCGTCAAGGTAATTGCCGGCGTAACCGGTCGGATCGTTCATGTTCAGCGCGAAAGCGTCGCCGCGCGCGGCCAGAAGCGGCGTGATCACCAGGCCGGTCGGCGTAACGTAGGTGCGTTTCCACTGAAGTTCGGCGGTCAGGCGCGACGTCTGGCCCTTCAGGCCGCGGAAGCGGTCGAATCCGTCGACGGTATAGAAGTCGTCATGTGTGCGCGAAATATTCGTCAGGTTGACATCCGCGGACAGTTCGCCGCCTGCGAGCGGCTGAGGGGCTACATAATGATAATCGAGCGCGGGATAGACGATCGCCTGCTGTTTTTCGGCGGTGTTCGTGCGGTCGGCATCCTGGACGTCGAAATAAAACGCCCGCATGTCGAAATAATTCCGTTTGCCGAGCCCGGTCAGGTAGATCTGGTTCGTGCGATCCGTGCCGCTGAGGCCGCGGAGCTTGTACGTCTTCGAGAAATTGTTGTCGCTCTGCATCATGACGTCCCAGCCGAACGTCCAGCGCGGATTGATGCGGAACTCCGCCTTTGACGCCACCATGCCACGCTGATCGGCTTCGGCATCGCTGGTACCGGAGCTGAAATTGCCCGGGCTCGCTTGGTCGATGCCGGCGACACGCAGGATATGCGTGCCGTTTTCGAAGCGCTGACGGAATTCGCCTTCGACGAGGAAGCCCTGGGCCGTGTAGCCGGTTGCGGTGACCGTCGCATCCATGCTCGGCGAGATCACGTAATAATAAGGAATGGAAAGACCGAAGCCGAGATTCTGCGACAGGCTCATCGTCGGGAACAGGAAGCCGGACTTGCGCTTCACCGTATTGTCGGGAACTTCGATGAACGGCACGAAGGCAATTGGGTAACCGAGCAGCTCGAAGCGGGCCCGCTCCAGGCGGATCGTATGGGTCTCGCCGTTCTGGATCACGCGCTTGGCCTTGACCTGCCAGAAGGGCGCACGCTTCGGATCTTCAGCGCAGGGAAGGCAGGCGGTGTAGACGCCCTTGTTGAGAATCATCTTCGTGCCGCCGACACGCTCGCCGCTTTCGGCGACGATACGCGTATTGTCGGAGGTCTCGATGCGCAACGAGTTCAGGAACCCGTCGGCAAAATTGTCGGTCACGTCTAGGTTGTCGGCATAGATGCGGTTGCCGTCCGGGCTGACGAGCTCGACATTGCCGATCGCCATCATCCGGCCGGTCTTCTGATTGTACTCGACCTTCTGCGCGACCATTTTGTAGCCGCCATAGTTGATCTGCACGCCGCCGACCGCCGAGACGATCTCGGCGTCACGGTTATAGACGAGTTCGTTGGCCGAAAGCAGAAGCTTGGCCCCTTCGGGAATCTTATTCTCGATATTTTGCTCAGGCGTGCTGGCCTGGCCGTAGGAGGCCGGGGCGCTGCCGAAATAGGAACATAGAGCCGCACCGACAAGCAGGGCAACCAGTTGTTTACTAAAATACTTGCGGTCGCCTACCGCCACTAGCCGTCCTCCTGATGAAGCAAAATAGTCGCGCCCAAGGCCAGCGCGACGACCACCGGTATCCAGGTCGCCACGAAGGGAGGCACGACTCCACTGCTTCCGAATGCTTTTACAAGCACGGTGATGACATAAAGCATGAAGCCTGACAGGATTCCACCCAGAATCACGGGGCGGGATTGGTTGAACCGGCTAAATTTTAGGGACACTGTTGCAGCAATGAGAGTCATGGCCACCAGCAGCAATGGCTGGGACAACAGAGAGTTGAATTGCGTCTCCAATGCCTTGGTCGAGATGCCGAAGGATTTGGCCGCCGCGATGCGGTTGGAAAGGTCAAAGAAACCAATTGTTTCCGGCGCTGTCAGCCGCTCCTGGACGAAATCCTGTTTCAGATTGGTGCGAAGTTGGACCGAAGCTTTGCGCAGCGGGATTTCCCCAGGCTTACGCTCAACGACACCGTTAAGCTGCCAGTAACCATCTTCCAACTTTGCCGTGGCGGCATCCTGTCTCAGAATGACTCGGCCGCTTGAATCGAAGTGGATCAACACGGCGTCGACCAGCTTGGTGCCGTTCTCCTGGACCGTCTGGGCGCCGATGATGACATCGTCGCGGCCGCTGATCTGGCGCAGCCACGGAATCTGCGGCGCCTTGCGCAGAACCGCGTTTTCGCCGCGCCAGTCGGATTCGACGAGCAGTGCCTGGCGCTGTCCCCAGGCGGCAAGCGGATTAAGCGCCGTCATCGTCAGCAGGCCGAGCGCCAGCGAGCCGGCGATGAAGGGAAACATGAACTGCCAGACCGAGATGCCGGCCGCGCGGGTGACGACGAGCTCATATTTGCGATTGAGCCCGATCAGCACCGTCATGCCGACGAAGAGCGCGATGAAGGGGATTGTCTGCTGCAGGATGAGCGGCAGGCGTACGGCGGTCATCACGATGCCGCCGCCGATGGTGTAACCGGGCAGGCCGGACATGCGGCCCGCTGTCTCGCTGAAATCGAGGAGGAAGGAGATCGCCGACACGCCGATCAGGAACCAGCCCGTCGTCGCCAGGTAGCGGCGAAAGAAATAACGCGACAATGTCCCGAACATCATTGGGCAGCGCCCCCGCCGGACCTGCTGGTCGCGGCAAGCAGTCTTTCCTGCATCCGTCTCCAGGAGGCCGATATCCGCTCCCAGATGAACGAAGGCATGACCAGCCGCTTGTGCATGCTGAGGAAGATGATCGAGACGATGCTGCTGACGATCGGAATGGCGTAGAGAACGACGATATATTCCGGATCGGTGTCGATCTGGTTCGCCGCGTAGAAGGCAGCCCATCGGAACGCGAAGGCATAGGCGAGCGCGCTCACCATCGGATGCAGCCGTGCTTCGCGATGCGACCGCGCATCGCCGGCGATCGCCAGCGAAAACAGGGCAAAGACGACAGGCAGGATCCAGTCCGTCAGCCGCCGATGCAGTTCGGCGCGATAGCTCTGCGGCCGGATCGTAAAGTCTTTGTCGTTCGGATCCGGATTGAACAGGAACCACAGGTCGCGGTCGCTGGCTTTCAGCGTCGCCTGACCGCGGTTCTCCGTCATGTCAGAGAGGTCGAAGGAATAGGAATCGAAATTGATGACCGAGACGTTGCCGTCAGGCGTTTTGCGATGCACCTCGCCGTCATGCATGATCAGCGTCGTGCCCGTATCGTCGACCGCGCCTTCCTTGGCGTAATAGATCAGCTCGTAGGCCGGGTCCCGCTCGTCGGCGACGAACAGGCCTTTCAGCATGCGGCCCGCCAGACGCTTCGAGATCTGCACATAGAGACCCTCGTCGATCTTGCGGAAGGTTTTTTCCTCGATCACCGAGGAGAGAAGATCGGCATAGGTTTCGGCGATCATCTGGCGCGCCACGGTCTTTGCCCGCGGCTCGACGATATTGTCGACGAAGAAGGAAAAGACGCTGATGACGGCGGCAAGCAGCAGGATCGGGCGGACCAGAATGCTGCGCCGTGCCCCGGCCGCGTCGATGACGGTCAGCTCGGAATCGTTGTTCATCGTCGTCAGCGTTTGGGTGATAGCGATGACAAGCGCGAAGGGCAGCACGACAGGAATGATCGACGGCAGGATCATCGTCGCCAGCTTGGCGAACGAGCCGATCGACTGGCCGCTGTCGGTGACGAGGTTGATGCGCTGCAGCACCTGTGTCGTCCAAATGATCGCCAGCACGGGCAGGAGCGCCACGAGAAACATCTGGCCGACGCGCCGCAATATGTATGTCTCGAGTAGTTTCATGCCGGCCCTTGAAAGCACCTGCAGGCCCCAAACGGCTTGCAGGAGAATCCCTCTACGCTCTTTGTCGCGCTTTTGCGACAAGCAGGTGTCAAAAATTCATTCAAATTTCAGAATTTTTTTGGCTCTGTTGCGACTCAGTTAACGCCAGCAGCGCTGCGAAGACGACAAGCGAGGACAGCCATCCGAGCGTCACATCGGAGAGATAATGCGCGCCGAAGGATAGCCGCAAGGCCGGCGTCAGGATCGAGATCGCGGCGATTGGCGGTACCAGCGCGTAGCGCAGCGATTTCGGAACGAAGAGCAGCAGGCAGAGCAGCCAGCCGGCGCTCGCCGCCTCGCCGGAGACGAAGGAGCAGTTTGAAACGCATTTGCCGGCAAGCGAACCGGCCTCGACGAAATGCAGGGGGCCGCCGAAAATATCCGTCTGCACCGGCCGCGGCCGGCCCCAATGTTCCTTCAGGATGACATTGACGAGCAGCACCGGCCCGATCAGCAGCGTTCCGAGCGCGACTTTGAGCTTGCGCGCCCGCTCGGCGTTGAAGGTTGCGCCGTGCTGCTGGTAGCATTCGATGAGTTTCCACGCCATCACGATCGCCACGACATAGGGGAGGCGGAAGAAGATGGTGCGCAACAGGTCGAAGTTCCCCGAGTCGCGATAGGGAAAGCCGCCGCAGATGCTTCCGGCAGCGACCGTCGCGTCGCAATCGGTGCTCACGAAAAAAAGCTGGGAAAAATAGATGTCGATCCCGGGGAAGGCGCGGAAGACGATCAGCAGCCCCCACCACGCCCAGAACAACAGCATGAATGCACCGAAAGTCGTCTTCGGCAGGCGGATCACCGGGCCCCGCCATCGATTTTTCGAAAAAACTGTCAACGCGAATATCTACGAAACTGACGAAAACATGTGGGCCTGGACGGCCGCGGGCGACCATAACAAGTGTCGCAAGCCATTGACAGACCCGACAAACGCGAAATTATCCGCCAGGGACGGATTTCAGAGAATCCCAGCGGAGAAGACATGTCAGCAAAGTTTGAAATTTCATTCTCGAAGTCGGCGAAGCTCCATGGCGGGCTGGCGATCCTGTTGAAGACTGCGGAGGCCGACGGCGCCGCAGGCGCTGAAACGGCCGATCCGGCAGGCGTGATCGCCAAGGCTGCGAAGATCGCGCGATTCTCCGGAAAATCCATGGCCGCGCTCGATATCGTCGCCCCGGAAGGTGCGCCGGTCGAACGCATCGTCGTCCTCGGGCTTGGCAAGGCTGCTGAACTCACCGCCCATGACTGGCTGAAGGCCGGCGGTGCTGCGGCATCGAAGATTAAGAATACCGACAAGGCTGCCATCTTCATCGACGTGCCCGGCCTGGCGACGGACGCGCGCGCGGCCGCCGATTTTGCGCTCGGCATGCTGCTGCGGGGCTACAGCTTCGACGCCTATAAGACAAAGAAGAATGACGACGAGGAGAAACCGGCAAAATCCGTCAAGGTGACGATCGTCACCGCCGATGCGACCGGCGCCAAGAAGGCATTTTCCGATTCCGAGGCGATCGCAGGCGGCGTCAATCTTGCCCGTGACCTTGTCAACGAGCCGCCGAATGCACTTGGCCCGGTCGAATTCGCTGGCAGGGCAAAGGAACTGGAAAAGCTCGGCGTCGACGTGGAAATCCTGACCGAGAAGGAAATGCGCCGTCTCGGCATGGGCGCCTTGCTCGGCGTCGCCCAGGGTTCCGTGCGCCCGCCGCGTCTCGCGATCATGCAGTGGAAAGGCGGCAAATCCAAGGATCGTCCGATCGCCTTCATCGGCAAGGGCGTCGTCTTCGATACCGGCGGTATTTCGATCAAGCCGGCCGCCGGCATGGAAGACATGAAGGGCGATATGGGCGGCGCCGCAGCCGTAACCGGCCTGATGCATGTGCTCGCCTCCCGCAAGGCGGCCGTCAACGCTGTCGGCGTCATCGGCCTGGTCGAGAACATGCCTGATGGCAACGCCCAGCGTCCCGGCGATATCGTCACCTCGATGTCCGGCCAGACGATCGAGGTGATCAATACCGATGCCGAAGGCCGCCTCGTGCTCTGCGATGCCCTCTGGTACTGCAACGATCGTTTCAAGCCGCAGTTCATGATCAATCTCGCCACGCTGACCGGCGCCATCGTCGTGGCGCTCGGCAGTGGACATGCCGGCCTGTTCTCCAATGACGACCAGCTTTCCGCCCAGCTGACGGCAGCCGGCCTTTCCACAAACGAGAAGCTCTGGCGCATGCCGCTCGGCAAGGATTACGACAAGCTGATCGACAGCAAGTTCGCCGACATGAAGAACACCGGCGGCCGGCAGGCCGGCTCGATCACCGCGGCGCATTTCATCAAGCGCTTCGTACAGGACACGCCCTGGGCGCATCTCGACATCGCCGGCACGGCGATGGGCTCGCCGCAGGACGAGATCAACCAGTCCTGGGGGTCCGGTTTCGGCGTGCGCCTGCTCGACGAGCTCGTTCGCGCCCATTATGAAGCCTGATGACGGACGTTCTCTTTTATCATCTGACCGAAACCAGGCTGGAAGACGCGCTTCCGCCGCTGATCGACAAAAGCGTCGAGCGCGGCTGGCGCGTCGCCGTCCAGACGCGTGAGCCGGCGCGGCGCGATGCTCTCGACGCGCATCTCTGGACGTTTCGTGAGGAGAGTTTTCTGCCGCACGGCACCGACGAGGGCGATTTCGCCGAAAGCCAGCCGGTGCTTTTGACGGTGACCTCAGGCAATGCCAATGCGGCGACCGTGCGCTTCATCATCGACGGCGCCGAGCCGCCGCCGGTCGATGCCTATGAGCGTGTCGTCTTCATGTTCGACGGTCACGACCAGGCGCAACTGGAGGCCGCCAGGGCGCAATGGAAGAAGCTGAAAGGCGAGGGGCATAACCTCACCTATTGGCAGCAGACGCCGGAAGGGCGGTGGGAGAAGAAGGCCTGACGTCGCTTCCCACGCCACGCCGATAACTGCATGCATAAAAACGACAAGCCAAAGCGCGTCGCATCGATCAAGTTTCGATGCGACGCGCTTAGCGTTTCAGTAAGGCCGCTCAGTCGTGGAACGCCTCGACGAACTTGCGCTTGCCGAGCATGAAGGCGTCGGCGACGTGCCGCAGCGGCGCGAGATCCACATCCGACGTGCCGGCTTTAATGATTTCGGCGAAGCGGCGGTAGAGCGAGGGATATTCCTGCTCCGGCTCGGCGAAGGTCAGCGTGCCGTCGATCGAAAGCTTGGCGCCGCCTTCGGCGAGAACCATCTGGCCGGCTGCCGTCTCCGCGACGATGTCCCAGCTCTGCTTGCCGGTCTGGCGCCAGTCGAATTCGGCATGAACCGGCAGGCCGCCGGCATCGCGGAAGCGAATGTCGGACGCGATCGGCGCGTCGCGGTTCTCGGGAAATTCGAGCACGGCCTCGGTGATGAAGATCGGCCGCGGCAGGATGTGGGTGACGATCGACAGCGCGTTGATGCCGGGATCGAAAACGCCGAGGCCGCCAGCCTGCCAGATCCAGTCCTGGTTCGGATGCCAGTGGCGGACATCCTCCTTCCAGATCACATGCACGCTTTTGATGGTCGTCGAAGCCAGAAACGCTCTGGCGGCCTCGACGGCCGGCGCATAGCGCGAATGCCAGCTGGCAAACAGCGACGCGCCCTGCTGGCTCGCAAGCGCCTCGAGATCGGCGACTTCGCTGAGCGTCGCGCCGGGCGGCTTTTCCAGGAAGACGTGCTTGCCGGCGACCAGCGCCTTATAGGCTGCTTCGTAGCGATACTGCGGCGGCATGCAAAGAGACACCGCATCGATCGACGGCTCGGCGTCGAGCATCGCCTCGATCGTCGTATAGCTGTTGATGCCTTCGACCGTGCCATGGCGGCTTGCCGTGGCGACGAGCTTGAAATCAGCGTTCTTGGCGATGGAAGGAAGGTGCTGGTCGCGGACGATCTTGCCGACGCCGACGATGGCGAGGTTGATAGGAGACATGGTTTCGCTCGAGCCTGTGAAAAGTATGATTTATTGCGCTTCTTTTAGCAGAAAGGAGAGCGCCGACAAGCTCTCCCCTTCATTCTCTTCTATCCTACCGCATGATGGCCGTCTTACCTCATGATAGTTTGGCGAAGGAAGCTGTAACCCATGGCCGCGCGGGCGGCGCGCTCTTCGGAATTGCCGTCGCCGCCATGCCCGCCCGAGCCGAATTCATGGAAGAGCGGCCGGTGTCCCGCTTCCTCCAGCCGCGCGGCAAAGCGGCGCGCATGCGAGGGATGCACGCGGTCGTCATTGGCCGAGCTTTCGATATAGATCGGCGGATAGCTGATCTCGGTCGCCGGCCTGACATTGTGAAGCGGCGAATAGCCGAGCATGAAATCCCGGTCGGCTGATACCTCCGGATCGCCATATTCGTCCATCCAGGCCTGCCCGGCGCTGAACAGATGGAAGCGTGTCATGTCGAGCACCGGCACCTGGCACCAGACGGCGCCGAAATCGTCCGCGTAGCGTGTCAGCATCACGCCGGTCAGCAGCCCGCCATTGCTGCCGCCCTGGCAGGCGATCCGCGACGGCACGGTGTAGCCGCGGGCGACGAGATCGCGGGCGATGGCGACGAAATCGGCAAAGGCCTTGTCTCGCCCCTGCCGCTTGGCGCTGCGATACCAGTCGGGCCCGAATTCGCCGCCGCCGCGGATATAGGCCTGCACATAGGCCCCACCTTGTTCCAGCCAGCGGCCTGTCACGCCGGAATAGTTCGGCGACAGCGAAACATCGAAGCCGCCATAGCCGTAAAGCAGCACCGGCAGCGCGCCCTTGGTCCATTGCTTCGGCAGGACCAGCCGGTAGGCAACCCTGGTTCCGTCCTCGGAAACCGCCTCCAGCAGTTCGGATGACATATCGGTCGCATCGAAATAGCTGGGCGCTGCGGCGACGAAAATCGGCTCGGCCTCCTTGCTGCGATCCGACAGGTCGAGCCGGTAACAGGCCGGAGGCTGCAGGAAGCCCTGGCCGATGATGCAGATCGTATCGTCGCCAAGATGCAGATCCGCATAGAGCGGCCTGAAATGAGCCGTCTGCATGTCCGCCGGCAGCGCGATCTCGCGCTGTTCGGCATCGGGCTTCGTCAGATCAAGCACCATCAGACGCGGGCGCAGCCGATCGGAAATGATGAAGACGCACCACTCGCGCATCAGCATCAACTGCGAGATCGATTGGCCCTCGCCAGGCTGAAACAGAATCCGCTCCGGCCCGAGCGGAGCTGTCTCCGAGCCGGGATCGAAGCGTTGCAGCACCAGGCTGCCGGTGGGAACACGCTCGTCGGTCTTTGCCCGCCAGAGGCAATGATCGCGATTGAACTGAAAGTCGGCTTCCTTGGGCAGATCGATGCGCCGTTGCGTGCCGTCGTCCGCGACCAGGAAAGCGCTGGCCACGCCGATCTCATGGGCGGCGACAAAAATGTCGATCAAGCCCGCATACGCCGAAGCGCCCGACTGGGCGGGGTCGATGACGAGTTTGGAGGCATAGACGTCCTCGTCGGCGGCTTCGAACATGATCGCGGCCTCTTCCGGCCGCTGGCCGCGCTTCAATCGCCGGCCGACGCGCGGCCACCCGGAACGGGTCGCCGAAAATCGGTCGATCGAGCCGAAATAGCAGATCTCGTCGCGGCTCAGCCAGGTGGCATGCGATCGAGCGGCCGGCGTATCGAAGCCGCCCGTCACGATCTGCTTGCTCTCGGCGTCGAATTCGAGCAGCCGGAGAAGATCGGAGCCGCCGTCCGAAAGCGTGAGCAGCACCCGCGTCGGCTCCCACGGGCAGGTGACGGCGCCGCGCCAGTTCCAGCGCTTGCCTTCACTGACGCAGAAGGCATCGAGATCGAAGACCGGCTCCCAATCTGCGTCCGGCCGCGGCTCTTGGTTATTGGGCAGACGGAGCCAGACGCCGAGAGGATTGTCCTTGCTCTGCCGGAAATCGAACAGCCACGCACCGCGGCGCATCGGCACGATCAGCCGGTCCTGCCGCTCGATCAGCGCCTTGATCGCATCGCGATCCCTGACGAATTCAGGCGTTCTGAGTGCCGCGTCGGAAACCCGGTTATATCCGTCGATGAACTGGCGGGTGCGCGGATCATCGTCCGTTTCGAGATGAAGGTTCATAGCTGACCTGCCGGTTCGTTGACGTCGAACAGATCTAGGCAGCACGCCCGGACTTGGCAACCCGGCTTACCGGGTCGTCACCAAATCGGCCGAGGCGACGAGGTTGCTCGGCGCCTGCGTCTTCTTGAACTTCAGCGCCACCACCTTGTAGCCTTCGGCTTCGAGTTCCGAGAGCAAGGTCGGCAGCATCGTCGCCGTGCGTTTGTGGATGTCGTGCATCAGGATGATGCCGCGGCCGCGCTTGTGCAGCAGGTCCATCGTCCGGCGCGTCACGGAGGCCGGCGTAATGGCGAAATAGTCCTTGCTGTCGATATCGACATCCATGACCACCAGTTCGTGCATGGCGATGGCGCTGCGCAGTCTGCGGCTCTCGGCGAGATAGGGGAAGCGGAAGAAGGAGACGTCGGTTCCCGTCGCCTTGGTCACCGCCAATTCGCCCTTGACCACCTCGGCCATCGCCGCGTCGAAATCAAGCGAAGTCAGGTCGGCGTGGTCATAAGTGTGGCTGCCGATCGTGTTGCCGTCCTCGGCGACCTTGCGGGCGAGCGCCGGATGCATCTCGGCCATTTCGCCGACCATCATGAAGGCGCCCTTGACGCCGAACTGGTCGAGGATTGCCAGCACCTTGTCGGTCCGGCCGGGGATCGGCCGTCGTCGAAGCTCAGGATCACTTCCTTGTCCTGCAGCTTGAGATCGGCGAGCGAGGAGACCTCAAGCGTCCGCCCGGCCAGATGGTGCCAGCCGGTCATGCGCGGCGCGGCCGCATCGTCGCCGCCATAGCCAAGTTTCCGCGCCTCGGGCGCAATCACCGAGGAGGTCTTGATCGATGTATCCGGGGCCTGTTTGGTGGTGCTGCAGGCAGACAGCGTGGCCGTGAGGGCCATGCAGGACAGAATGAAAAAGCGATACATCGAAAGGGCTCAACAAATCGGTAACGAATGTTGAGACAACCTTTCGAATTATGGTTAATGATTGGTTGATGGCGCCTGGAATTGTGCCGATGCGCGGCACTTCGCCACGCTATCCACGGAGCATGATGCCGAAAAGTGTCAGCGGTTTTCGGGCGACATCATGCTCTAAGGCTGTGGCTATCCCGCCATCGCTTCTTCGTATTCCGACGACAGCATCAGCCATTCTTCCTCGGCAGCAGCGAGTTTTGCCGCGGCCTCGCCGCGCTGCTTTGCCTTTTCGGCGGCCTTGGCGGGCGTCTTTTCGTAGAGAGCGGGATTTGCAAGTTCCGCGTCAAGCGCCTGAATCTGTTTCTCCAGCTTCGCCGTCAAGGATTCGATTTCGTTGATCTTTTTCTTCAGCGGCGTCAGCGAAGCGCGCCTTTCCGCATTGAGCTTGCGTTGATCGGCCTTGGAGGTCGCATCGTCAGCCGGCTGCGGCTTTTCTTCTTTTTTCTTGCCGGAGGCGACGATCAGGTCGCGATATTCGTCCATATCGCCTTCGAAGGCGGTGACGGTGCCGCCGTTGACCAGCCACAGCCGGTCGACCGTCGCCTCGATCAGGTGACGATCGTGCGAGATCAGGATGACGGCGCCTTCGTAGTCGTTCAGCGCCTCGATCAGCGCGCGCCGGCTGTCGATGTCGAGATGGTTGGTCGGCTCGTCGAGGATGAGCAGGTTCGGCGCGTGGAAGGCGGCAAGCCCCATCAGCAGGCGGGCTTTTTCGCCGCCGGAAAGATCCTTGGCCGCGGTCGCCATCTTCTCGGTCGCCAGTCCCATCTGGGCGACACGGGCGCGCACCTTGGCCTCCGGGTCGCCAGGCATCAGCCGCCGTACATGCTCCACCGCCGACTGCTCAGGGATGAGGTCATCGAGCTGGTGCTGCGCGAAAAAGCCGATCTTCAGGGAAGGCGCGAGCTTCACTTCGCCACTTTCCGGGGCAAGCCTGCCGGAGATGAATTTCGCGAAGGTCGATTTGCCGTTGCCGTTCGAACCGAGCAGGGCGATGCGATCGTCATTGTCGATGCGCAGGTTGAGGTTCTTCAGGATCGGCTTGCCGGGCTGGTAGCCGACGGCGCCGCCCTGGACCGCGACAATCGGCGAGGCCGGCTGCTTCTCGGGCTCGGGAAAGGTGATCGGCTGTACGTGGTCCTCGATGACGGCAGCGACCGTGCCCATGCGCTCGAGCGCCTTGACGCGCGATTGCGCCTGCCGGGCCTTGGAGGCCTTGGCCTTGAAGCGATCGATGAAGCTCTGCAGATGTTTGCGCGCCGCCTCGTTCTTGGCCTTGGCCTTCGTCTGCAGTTCGTCGGCTTCCGCCTTCTGCCGCTCGAACTGGTCGTAATTGCCGCGGTAGAAGGTGAGCTTTCTCTGGTCGAGATGGACGATGGAATTGACCGCATTGTTCAAGAGGTCACGGTCGTGGCTGATGATGATGACCGTATGCGGATAGCGGCGGATATAATCCTCCAGCCACATCGTGCCTTCGAGGTCGAGATAGTTGGTCGGCTCGTCGAGCAGAAGCAGGTCCGGCTCGGCAAACAGCACGGCGGCGAGCGCCACGCGCATGCGCCAGCCGCCCGAGAAGGAGGAGGCGGGCCGGGCTTGCGCTTCCCTGTCGAAGCCGAGGCCGGCGAGAATGCTCGCCGCGCGCGCTTCGGCCGAATGCGCGTCGATATCGACGAGGCGCATCTGGATTTCGGCGATGCGGTGCGGGTCGCTTGCCGTTTCCGCTTCGGCAAGCAGGGCCGCGCGCTCCTTGTCGGCGGCAAGCACGATCTCGATCAGGGGCTGCTCGGTTCCCGGCGCTTCCTGGGCCACCTGGCCGATGCGCGCCGCCTTCGGGATCGACACCGATCCGGTCTCCGAGCCGAGATCGCCGGTAATGACGCGAAACAGCGTGGACTTGCCGGCGCCGTTGCGGCCAACGAGGCCGGCCTTGGTGCCTGAGGGCAGCGACAGGCTGGCATTGTCGAGAAGCAGGCGCCCGGCAATGCGGGCGGAAATTTCGGTGAGCGTGATCATGGCCGGCGTTTTGGCCGAAAGCGCCCGCCAAGGCAAGAGCGCTTGGCGCCGGTCAGCTTGCTTGCCGGCCCGGCAAGGCTCTTATCCGCCGCAAGAGATCGAATCCGCCTCAGCGGCCGAAGGCCTGCACCGGCTGGCGCGGGTTCGATTGAGCGGCGAGAAGGGCGACGCGGGCATTGGCCTGCAACTGCCCCGGCGTTGAGGCGTCCGTGCTGAGCGCCACGCCGACCGAGATGGTCAGCCTGCCGCTATCGCCCTTGTCTGAGGTCGCGAAGACCAGATTGTCTTCGACGGAGGCGCGCAGACGCTCGGCAATCGCCATCGCATCCTGCATGCCGACATTGGAAAACAGCAAGGCGAATTCGTCCGCCTCGGTGCGGGCGACGAAGTCGTTCTTCTTGACCGACTTTTGGAAGAGGCCGGCGAGCTTCTTCAAGAGCTTGTTGCCTGCCGGCGTGCCATACCTCTCATTGAGATCGGTGAAATTGTCGACATCGACCATAACAAGTGCACTGCCGGCGGCACCCTCGTCGCGCTCGTAGAGGTCGGCGATCACGCGATTGAGCGCGATGCGATTGGGAAGTCCGGTGATCCTGTCGGCGACGGCGGCCGCCTGCATCGCCGAAATGCCGCGCTCGAGCGTTTCCAGCCTCTTGATGTCATCCGCCAGCCTGGCGCCGATTTGCATCTCCGCCGACGACACGCTCGTCAGCGAGGCCGAGAGGTAGTCGAGCTCGCCGATGAAGGCGGCAAGGCTCTGGTCTTCATGACTGGAGACGGATTTCAGGATCGTGTCGCAGGCGCGCGCGAAGGCATCCCGGTGCCGCAGCCCTTCGGCAAGCCTCTCCGCCACCTCGCGCAGCAACCGGCTCGCCTCGTTCCGCGATGTCTCGCCCGCCAGCCCGCAATGGCCGACGAGGCGGTATTTCAAGCCGAGCTCGTCAAGCATCGCCTGTTGCGGCTGAGGTCCGAGTGCGGCGATATCCTGTGCGAGGCCTCCGTTGAGCCCGACGATCGCCTCATGGAAGAGTTCATAGTTGCGCGGCAGCCCGGCGACGTTGAGACGCGCCATGTGCTGGGCGATCTTCTGGATGTCCGCGATAGGCCCAGGGCGCACCGCCTCGCGCGGCACCACTGCGTTTGCGCTTGCATTCGGCATGACGATTCCTCGCGGCCCCGGCCTTTTCCGTCATTCCGCTATGCCCGCAAGCTTTTAAGAGAGGCTGAATATCTGGATGGGAAGCGCTGGATTCCAGGCGCAACCGGTAAAGGCGGTTAATGCTCTGTTGATGCGGAGACGCTCACATCCACTCGCGGCCCTCGCTGCGCAGGAAATAGATCAGGTCGAGCCCGAGGCTCGGCTTGCCGAGCGCCGTCAGCGTCATGTGGCACTGGCCGCGATGGTGGGTCTGGTGGTTGAAGAGATGCGAGAGCGCGGTCCACAGCGGCTGGGTCATCGCGATCGGTTGGGTCACGGGCATATAGGTGAAGTTGGCCGCAAGGGTCGTCTCGTCCAGCGTATCCGTCCAGGCAATAATACGCTCGTCCTCTGTCTTGCGCGCAGCGGCAAGCGCATCGAACGCCTCGAAGAGCACGGCATCGAGGCGCGTCGGCGCGTCGCCGGCGCCGGTGAAGCGCTTCATCCATATTCGGTCGGCAACGAGCAGGTGGTTGAGGGTTCGATGCAGCGAGCCGAAGAAGGCACCGCGGTCGCTGCGGAATTCCGGATCGCTGAGTTCGGCCGCCGCCGCATAAACCTGGGCATTGGCCCAGCGATTGTAGGCGGCGAACATCCTGTATTGCCTGAGCATGCGCTCCTCCTGTCTTCGCAAGGGCAAGCTAGAGCCTTTCCTGGTTAGATTGAATCATTCTGTTGGCTCAAACGGAGTCGGCCGGTCGAGCAGCCGGCCCGTTTCAGCCAACCCTCCCGCAGATTTGCCTGGCAAATCTGCAAGACTTGGGAAGCGCCGGCCGCATCGCTTCGCCATAGCGAAGCGGTGCGGCCGGTGGGCCGGGCATCTTTGCGCCAGGATCAGAGGCGATCGGCTCGGACGTACCTGGGGGTATGCCCATCGCCAATCGCCTCTGCCCTGACGAAAACCTGCTCCGGCAGAATGCTTCAATCTAACCAGGAAAGGCTCTAGCTTGCTTCCGCAGAAATCGCAGTGATGACGCCATGAAATTTCCTGATTTGATCGCAGGCGCGTTCTGTCGTCGAATGCAGGGAGTTGCGATCTCGAAAGGACTGTCATGACCAGAGCTCTCTATTCCCTCTGCGGCGCCGATGAGCGGCGCTTCTTTTCGCCCCATTGCTGGAAGGCGGTGATGGCACTGGCGCATAAGGGGCTCGATTTCGAAGAGATTCCGACCACTTACGTCCGCATCCGCGAAATCGGCGGCGGCGTCTCGCCGACCTTGCCCGTCCTCGACGACAACGGCCGGCTGATCCCCGACAGTTTCGCCATCGCTCTCTATCTGGAGGAGGCCTATCCGGAGCGGCCGTCGCTCTTCAACGGCGAGGGCGGCAAGGCGCTGTCGCGGATGGTGGAGGGCTATTCGCAGATGATCGTCCATCCGGCGATCATGCGGATCGCGCTTCTCGACATCCATGCGATCCTTGACGAGGGAGATAAGGCCTATTTCCGTCAAAGCCGCGAAGCACGTCTCGGCAAGTCGATGGAAGTCATTGCCGCCGACAGCGAGACGGAGAAAGCCGCCTTCGGCGCCAAGCTGGAGCCGCTCCGGCACATGCTGAAGTTCCAGCCTTTCATCGGCGGGCAGACGCCGCTCTTTGCCGACTATATCGTCTTCGGCGCGCTGCAATGGCTGCGCACCTGCGCTGGCCTCGCCATGCTGGCCGCCGACGATCCCGTGATCGCCTGGTTCGAGCGCTGCCTCGATCTCCATGAAAGCCGCGGCCGGACTGTGACAGCGGCGTGAAATTGCCGTCGACCTCTTGTTTTCGGGCGTTGGGGCGGGTAAAGACCGCCCACTTTTCCCGAGAAAACAGAGGATTTGACTATGGCGATTGAACGCACCTTCTCGATGATCAAGCCGGACGCAACCAAGCGCAACCTGACGGGCGCCATCACCAAGATGCTCGAAGATGCCGGCCTGCGCGTCGTCGCCTCTAAGCGCGTCTGGATGAGCCGCCGCGAAGCTGAAGGCTTCTATGCCGTTCACAAGGATCGTCCCTTCTTCGGCGAACTCGTCGATGGCATGACCTCCGGCCCGACCGTCGTTCAGGTTCTGGAAGGCGAAGGCGCCATCCTGAAGAACCGCGAGATCATGGGCGCGACCAACCCGGCAAACGCTGATGAAGGCACGATCCGCAAGGTTCATGCGCTCTCGATCGGCGAAAATTCCGTTCACGGCTCGGACGCTCCGGAAACGGCTGCCCAGGAAATCAAGTACTGGTTCTCCGACACCGAAATCGTCGGCTGAGGCCACGCTTCGGCATTGCCTGGCAACGCCTTGAATTGACTCTCGAAAGCCGGGGCTTTGCTCCGGCTTTTTCTTTTCCGGTTCTATGCCGGGCATTTGTCAGTGTTCGAGAAATCGACGCTGCCGTCGGGCTTGAAGACCTCCGGGTTCTTGTCATAAAACGCGCCAATGACGAGCGGCTTGCTCGGCAGCACGGTCTGGTCGAGGTCGGAGCGGAATTGCGTCTTCAATTCCTGCAGCACCTTGCCGTCCTTGTCGACCAGCCGGATGCTGACGGAATAGGGACGGTCCTTGCGCACGCAGTGCAGGTTTTCGCTCTGCAGCGCGATCTTGTCGTCGATCGGGTAGATTTTCTGGTTCAACAGCAGCGGCGCGCCGCCTTGAGGATTTTCGAATTCGGCGATGATGACCGAGCCGTCGGGAATGGGACCGGTCTTCTTCAGCGTCAGCAGATAGGTGGCGCTCGCCACCCGATAGTTGAAGACGAAGAGGTGGCCGGTGACCTCGATCAGGTTTTCCGCCTGGCGCTGGCAGGCGGACAGCGCTAGGCCGATTGCCGCCGCTGTGACGATCAGATGTTTCCTCATGGGATTTCCTCCTTCTTGCGGCGGTAGTGCCGGTTCGCCTTGGCGCGGTTGCCGCAGACCGCCATGTCGCACCAGGCCCGGCTCCTGTTCTTGCTGCGGTCGATGAACAGCCAGCCGCAATTGCCGCAGATCTTCATGCGCTCCGGATCGGGCATGGCGATCAGCCGCAGCACCGAATGGGCGGTCGCCGCCGCCACGCTGCCGGGGTTTGCTTCGCGCAGCACCTTTGCCACCGACTCCAGCAGTGCTGCCAGCGATTGGTCGTCGCCGCCCGTCAGTATACGCTCGCGGAAATAGCGGTCGATCGCTTCCCGCAGCGCGATGAAATCCGCCTCGTTTTCCTTAACCACCGGGGCGATATTGCCGAAGAGGGCGCGTTCGGCGCAGAATTCGGCGGCAGCGTGCGGAAAGTCGCGCATCTGATTGCTGACGGCAAAGCGGTCGATCCGCCGTGCTGCATCGTGGCGCAGAACGACGCTGTTGGCGACATCGAGCGCCAGCGCGCCGCCGGCAAAGCGGTGAGGGGTCCAGGAAAAGCTCATCATGAAATTATAACTGGCGAAATGAGTTTTACCAGTTATAATTTTGGTGACGCGGAGTGTCCGGAATGGCCTATCTTCTGCAGCAGCTGGCGAATGCGGTTCCGCTTGCTGCCCTCTATGCCGCGCTCGCCTTCGGTTATGCCGTCGCCTTCGGCGTCACCAAGCGGGCCGACATCACCTATGGGGCGATCTTCGCCTTCTCCGGGCAGATCCTGCTGCTTTTCACCGAGCTCGCCTTCAATCGTTTCTGGCTGGTGCTGCCGGCCGCTCTCGCCGTCGGCGCCTGTGCCGCGATCGCCTATTCGCTGGCGGCGGGCATCTGGATCGGCCGTTCGATCATGCTGCCGCTGGTCAGCAAATCGCCGAATACGGTGATCGTCGCCGCCCTCGGCATCATGATCGTGCTGATGGAAACCGCCCGGCTCGCCGCCGATACAAGGGCGATCTGGCTGCCGCCGTTTCTGAACGACACGGTGGTCTTCTGGAGCGACGGCCCGTTCAAGGTGACCCTCACCTATATCCAGCTGATCGACACGGCGCTGATGGCGGCCATCGTCGCGGTGGGTGCGTTGATCCTCAGGCGCACCGCCTGGGGCCGCATCTGGCGTGCCGTCACCGACGATCCGCTGGCCGCCGAGCTCTGCGGCACCAGCGCCAGCCGCGTCTTCCTCGTCGCCTATGCGGCCGCCGCCCTCGTCGCCACGATCTGCGGCATCCTCGCCACCTTTTATTACGGCTCGATGGATTTCGGCGCCGGCCTGATGTTCGGATTGAAAGTGCTGCTGATCGCCGCTGTCGGCGGCTATTCCGATCCGCTGCGCTCCGCCGGCGGCGCCGCCGGGCTTGCCGTCGTCGAAACCCTATGGGGCGCGTACGGCCCCTTCGTCTGGCGCGATCTCGTCATCTTCTCGCTGCTCGTCCTATTGCTGGTCATGAGCCGCAGAGAGCGCGTGCTGCTTTAGCTCATTTCCACTTGTCGCGTGCTGCATCGTCGGCATCCTTTGCCGCGACCCAGTCGCCGGCGGCGCCGTCCTTGCCGTGCTCCTTCTTCCAGAAAGGGGCCGCGGTCTTCAGGAAATCCATGACAAAGTTGGCGCCATCGAACGCCGCCTGCCGGTGCGGCGCGGCCGCGACGACGAGCACGATATTCTCGCCCACGGCGATCTTGCCGTAGCGGTGAATGGCGGTCAGCCCGAGCAGCCCGAAACGCTCGATAGCGAGCTGGCCGATGCGGCTCATCTCGGCCTCGGCCATGCCGGGATAATGCTCGAGTTCCAGCGCCGCCAGCGCGCCGCCGTCATCACGGCAGAGGCCGGAGAAGGTCACAATGGCGCCGACGTCGGGTTTGCCCTTGGAGAGCAGGTCGACCTCGGCTTGAAGGTCGAAGTCTTCGGGTTGGACGCGGATGGTGGGAGTGATGGTCACCACAGGGGCCTCCGCTGCTTTGATGCGCTGCCGAAGCCGCAACTTCCCTCATTCCTGTGCTTGTCACAGGAATCCAGTGCGCCCAAGTCCTTGGGCGCGGGAGACATTACTCGCAGGCGAAAGGAGTCATTCACCGCGCGGACGCGCGGTGGCTGGATTCCTGTGACAAGCACAGGAATGAGGGAGAGAGAAGGAGATGCAGCCATGCCCATCGTCAGCCTCCCTTGGTCACCCCCCCGTCATCGGCGGAAATATTCCAATTTCCCGCGCCCCCGCGATCGGCTCGTCATGCTCGACATGCTCCATGTCGAGCGCCACGCGGATCACCTCGGGATATTGAAGTGCGGCCTGATATTCTTCGCCCAGCGTCTTCAAATGATTCAGAAGATCGGCGACGGTGACGATGGAGGAGGGGAGGTTGATCTCCTCCTCACCCTTGCCGATGCGCTCGCGCACCCAGGCGAAATAGACAAGTCGCGTCATTCCTCGTCATCCACGATATGTTTCAACCCGGCGCGGAAATAATCATAGCCGGTATAGATGGTCAGCAATGCGGCGATCCACAACAGTGCGATACCGGTCTGCGTCGTATAGGGGAAAATCTCGTCGCCGGCAGGGCCGGCGAGCAGGAAGGCGATGGCGACGAGCTGCAGCGTCGTCTTCCATTTGGCGATCCGCGTCACCGGCACGCTGACCTTCAGCGCCGCCAGATATTCGCGCAGGCCGGACACCAGGATCTCGCGGCAGAGAATGGTGATGGCCGCCCAGATCGACCAGCCGGCGATGGTCTGGTCGGCCGCGACCAGGAGAAGGATCGAGGCGACCAGCAGCTTGTCGGCGATCGGATCGAGCATGCGGCCGATATTCGACGTCTGGTTCCAGATACGGGCGAGGTAACCATCGAGGAAATCGGTGAGCGAGGCGATGATGAAGATCCACAGCGCCACCCAGCGCGCCGTATTGCTGATCGACAATCTGCCTTCGATGAAGAAGCAGAGGACGATCAGCGGCACGGCGAGGATGCGGCCGTAAGTCAGAAGGTTGGGGATGCTGTACGCGCGCGATGCCATGGGATCGTTTCTCTGAACTGATGCGCCGCGATAGCGCCGCGCGTCTTTACGAAAATCGATTCCGATTTTCGGGGCCGATGCCGTAGATGACGGCTTTGACCGCAGACCGTCAACATTGTTTCTGTCTTTTCACTGCCTTTGCGTGGAATTTGCGACGGCCGCCGGTTATTTCGCGGCGTCCTCGTGGAAATGGTTGTAAACTTGCCTGGCGACGGCTTCCGAGATGCCCTCTACTGCCATCAGGTCGGAAAGCGCGGCGCGCGAGACCGCTTTCGCCGTGCCGAAATGCTGCAGCAGCGCCCGTTTGCGTGACGGGCCGATGCCGCCGATCTCGTCGAGCGGGTTCTTGACCATTTCCTTCTTGCGCCGGGCCCGGTGCGAGCCGATCGCGAAACGATGCGCCTCGTCGCGCATGCGCTGGATGAAGTAGAGCACCGGATCGCGCGGCGGCAGCGTGAAGCTCTCCCGCCCCGGCGGAAAGAAGCGTTCGCGCCCGGCATCGCGGTCGACACCCTTGGCGATGCCGATCGCCATGACGCTGTCGGTGATGCCGAGCTCGGCGAGGATGGCGCGCACCGCCGTCATCTGCCCCTGGCCGCCGTCGATCAGGATCACATCGGGCCAGGCCGGGAAGGGCATGTCGGCGGCGTCGCTTGCCGTTGCCTGCGCCGTCCGGTCGGGAATGCCTTCCTCCTTGATCAGCCGCGAGAAGCGCCGCGTCATCACCTCCTTCATCATGCCGAAGTCGTCGCCCGGGGTGATGTCGGTCGATTTGATGTTGAACTTGCGGTACTGGTTCTTTACGAAGCCTTCCGGCCCCGCCACCACCATGCCGCCGACGGCATTGGTGCCCATGATGTGCGAGTTGTCGTAGATTTCGATGCGCTGCGGCGCATAGGCAAGCCCGAAGGTGTCCTTGAAGCCTTCGAGTAGCCGTGACTGCGACGCGGTCTCGGCAAGCTTTCGCCCATGCGCCTCGCGTGCATTGCCGACGACATGGTCGACGAGATCGCGCTTTTCGCCGCGTTGCGGCACCAGGATCGACACCTTGTGGCCGGCCTTTTCGCTGAGCGCCGCGGCGAGCAGCTCCAGTTCCTCGATCGTCTCCGACAGCATGATCTGTTTCGGCACCGGCTTGTCGTCATAAAACTGCGCGAGAAAGGCATTCAGCACTTCGGCGCTGGAAAGCTGCGGATCGGCCTTCGGGAAATAGGCACGGTTGCCCCAGTTCTGGCCGGTGCGGAAGAAGAACACCTGGATGCAGGAGACGCCGCCTTCGTGATGGATGGCGAAAACGTCGGCCTCGTCGACTCCAGCAGGATTGATGCCCTGGTGGCTCTGCACATGCGAAAGTGCCGCCAGGCGATCGCGGTAGATCGCCGCCCGCTCGAAGTCGAGATCCTCGGCCGCCTGGTTCATCGCTTCGGCCATGTGCGATTTCACCTTCTGGCTCTTGCCGGACAGGAAGTCTTTCGCCTCCTGCACCAGTTCGGCGTAACCCTCGTCGCTGACCTCGTGCGTGCAGGGCCCGGAACAGCGCTTGATCTGGTAGAGCAGGCAGGGGCGCGTGCGCGTTTCGAAGACGCTGTCGGTGCAGGTGCGGATCAGGAAGGCGCGCTGCAGCGAATTGATCGTCCGCCCGACCGCGCCGGCCGAAGCGAAGGGCCCGAAATAATCACCCTTTCGCGCCCTGGCGCCGCGATGCTTGAAAATCGCCGGCGCCCGGTGATCGCCGGTGATCAGAATATAGGGAAACGACTTGTCGTCACGCAGCAGCACGTTAAAGCGCGGCCGCAAGCGTTTGATCAGATTCGCTTCCAGCAGCAGCGCTTCGGTTTCCGTGCGCGTCGTCACGAATTCCATGTTCGCCGTCTGCCGCACCATCTGGGCGATGCGGTTGGAATGCACGCGGCCGACGGCGTAGTTGCCGACACGCTTCTTCAGGCTGCGCGCCTTGCCGACATAGAGCACGTCGCCTTCGGTATTGAACATGCGGTAGACGCCGGGGCTGTTCGGCAGCCGCTTGACGAATTCGCCGATCAGTTCCGCGCCGATGAGCCCGGTCTCGTTGAGGCTGCCGGCGTTCCAGTCGACCGCTGCCGCGAGGGGGGCGGCGGAAACCTCGCCTTCCACCTCGATATCGTCTTCGCTCTCGTCCGAATCGTCGTAGAGAACGCCGCCATCCGGCAGCTTTCGTCCGTTCATTCCGTAATCTCCGCCACGTCGGGCGTCTGCCAGGCGAGGTGCTGGCCGCCGTCGAGGGCAATCATCTGGCCGGTGATCGAGGGCGTGTCGAAGAGGAAGCGAATCGTTTGTCCGAACTCGCCGAATCCCGGCCCTGCCTTCATGATAAGCCCGTCGATCTGAGCCTGGAAGTCCTCTTCCGATTGCCGCGCACTGCGCACCGTCGGGCCGGGACCGATGGCGTTGACGCGCAGCTTCGGCGCAAAGGTCTGTGCCATCGTCTGCGTCGCCGTCCAGAGCACCGCCTTGGAGAGCGTATAGGAGTAGAAGCCCGGATTGAGCGCCCAGACGCGCTGGTCGATGATGTTGACGATCAGTCCGGTCGTTTCGTCAGGCAACTGCTCGGCAAAGGCTGCGGCAAGAATCGAGGGCGCGCGCACATGGATATCGAAATGCTGCGCCCATGCTTCCGCGTCGAAACCGCGGGCCGAATCCTGGCGGAAGATGGAGGCATTGTTGACCAGCAGGTCGATCGGACCGAGTGCTTCCGACGCTCTTTTGATCAACTCGCTGGTTTCGCCGATATCGGTAAGGTCGGCCTTGAGCGCGATCGCCCGATATGCCTTCCGCCGCAATTCCGCCGCCAACTCTTCGGCTTCGCCGACGGAGCCGTTCGCATGGATGGCGACGGAAAAGCCATGTGCAGCAAGGTCTTCGGCGATTGCCCGGCCTATTCTCTTGGCAGCCCCGGTTATGAGGGCCGCGCGAAGTCTTTTGTGGTTCAAAATCTTGCCTTCTGATCCCGCGAGTCTGTTGGCAGACTATATAGGTGGCCGGGGAGATTATATAAATAGGCCGCTGCGGTTGCCTTCGTTGGCCCGATATTCTATGTATTATTTAAGAATGTGATTTCTTAAAATAGGTATTTTAAGTTTAACACTTCGGTATGGTTAATGAAGTGTATGTTGCGCTTAAGCAACATCGAATTTCGGCCATGCGGCAGCCACAATGATATCACAATTTGGCTCTTTCAAATCCGCATTTCAGTTTCAATTTCAGTCTCGATCCGGAAGGGACATCTGGCAATTTCCCCGCCAATGCTTCGCTGATAGACAGATGAAAAGCGGCGCGGGACTGAAAGGAGAAAAGTATGCGTGTACTCATTGCTGGCCTCATGGCCTCTGCTTTTGCAATCGCGGGCGTCTCGGCAGCTCAGGCGGCCGATGCCGTCGATCAGGTTCCGGAAGCACCGATCGCCCAGGACGCCCCGGTCAAGCCGGCCGGCAACTGGGAGGGCTTCTACCTCGGCGGCGCCGGCACCTACAACATGGGTGACTTCGGTTCCGACCGTCACACCTACGGTTTCGGCGGCCAGGTCTTCACCGGCTACAACTGGCAGCAGGGCCAGATCGTTTACGGCGTTGAATCCGACCTCGGCTACAGCGGCGACGACGTTTCCTCGGGCGGCGTCAAGAACAAGTATGGCTGGAACGGCTCCGTCCGTGGCCGCGTCGGCTACGACATGAACCCCTTCCTGCTCTACGGTACGGCCGGTCTTGCCCTCGGCAACATCAAGGTCTCCGACGACACCTCGGACGAAAGCAAGACGGCTTACGGCTATACGGTCGGCGCCGGCGTCGAAGCCTTCGTGACCAACAACATCACGACGCGCCTGGAATATCGCTACACCGATTACCAGAGCAAGGACTACGACCTCGACTCCGGGAGCTTCTCGCGCGGTTACGACGAGAACAGCGTCAAGCTCGGTATCGGCGTCAAGTTCTAAGCCGAACGGAATAATTCAAACATGGAAAAGCCGGGCAAATCGCCCGGCTTTTTGCTGTCCGTTGATGTTTCAACGCTCTGTCCCGGTTATGCGCTGGTCTTGAGTTCCTGATAGGCGGGGAATTTCTTTTCGAACTGCCGCAACCAGTCGATCAGCGGCGCATGATCGGCTTCCCACTGGCCCCTGAAGCGCAGATCGAGATAACCGAGCGTGGCGGCCAAGGCGAAATGCCCGCCGTTGAGTTTCTTGCCCAATTTCGGCGGGTTGGCGCTCAGATGCGCAAGCCCGCTCGTCACCTTCTTCCATTGCCGGTCGATCCAGGGCTGGTGGATCTTTTCCTCATCGCGAAAACGCCGCTCGTACATGATCGCCAACAGGCAATCGCAGATGCCGTCGCAGAGCGATTCGAGGACGTCGGCATCCGTGCGTTTGCCCTTCTTGGAGGGATAGAGCTTGCCCTTCGCCAGCCGGTCGAAATAGTGCATGATCGCCACGCTGTCGAAGACCGAGGCGCCGTCATCGCTCAGCAGCGTCGGGATCTTGCCGAGCGGATTATTCTCCACCAGGATCGCCGGCGCCGTATTGGTGTCGACTCGGATGGCGTTCAACTCGAGGTCCAGGAAATGCGCGGCCATCCGCACCTTGCTGGAATAGGGGGAGGGCGGCGACCAAAGGAGCTTCATGAGATACCTGACGAGATTGTGACACTGCGGCGGACTATTCCCGAAGCGGGTTAAGGGGTCAATCGTCCTTCACCGCCTTGTTCTCGCCGCGCAGCCAGAAGGCGCGGTGCGAGGCGAAACGGTCCTGCGCCAGATGGTCTTTCAGCGCCGGCAGCAGCTGATGCAGCTCGTCCTTCAGCGTGAAAGGCGGATTGACGATGACGAGGCCGGAGCCCGTCAGTCCTGTCATGCCGCGATCGCTGCGGACGATCAGTTCGGCGCAGAGCATTTTCGGAATGTCGAGCGCCTGCAGCGTCTCGTGGAATTCCTTGATCGGGGCGCCCTTCTTCAGCGGATACCACAGGCAGTAGGTGCCGCCGGGAAAGCGCCGATAGGCCCTCTCCAGCCCCTTGGCCAGACGCTGGTATTCGTCCTCTTCCTCGAAGGGCGGATCGACGAGCACGATGCCGCGCTTTTCTTTCGGCGGCAGATGCGCACCGAGCGCCAACCAGCCGTCGAGCTCGGTGATGCGGGCATGGTGATCGCCTTCGAACAGCCGATGCAAGCGGGCATAGTCCTCGGGATGCAGCTCCATCGCCGACAGCCGGTCCTGCGGCCGGAACAGCATGCGCGCCAGTTTCGGTGATCCCGGATAAAAGCGGATGCCGCCCTCGGGATTGAGGTCGCGAATTGCCGAGAGGTAGGGTTCCAGCAGCTCGGACACCTGCGGTCCGAGGTCGGCCTCCATCAGCTTGCCGATGCCCTCGAGCCATTCGCCGGTTTTCTGCGCCTCCTCGGAGGAAAGGTCGTAGAGCCCGATGCCGGCATGCGTGTCGAGCACGCGAAAGCCGCCATCCTTCTTCTGCATGTAGCGGATCAGCCGCGCCAGCACGGCATGTTTCAGCACATCGGCAAAATTGCCCGCGTGGTAGATGTGGCGGTAGTTCATTTTCGCTGATGTCCGTATGAATTCGCGTCATGGGGAGTTTTTCTGGCTTTTGGCCATTCAAGCCTTGGAATATACAAATGCCATGAACATTGCGACCCCCATCGACGCCAAATCCCAGAAGCTCGGCAACAAGGTCGGCCACACGGCCTGTCCGCACGACTGTCCCTCCACCTGCGCGCTGGAGGTCGAACTATCTGAGGACGGCCGCATCGGCCGCGTGCGCGGCGCCAATGATCATTCCTACACCGCGGGCGTCATCTGCGCCAAGGTCGCCCGTTATGCCGAACGTCTCTACCATCCCGACCGGCTGATGCATCCCTTGCGCCGCAGCGGTGCCAAGGGGGCAGGGCAGTGGCAGCAGATTTCCTGGGACGAGGCGCTGGATGAGATCGCTGAAGCCTTCGTCAAGGCCGAGGCACGGGACGGCAGCGAGGCGATCTGGCCCTATTTTTACGCCGGCACCATGGGTTGGGTGCAGCGCGATTCGATCGAGCGTCTGCGCCACGCCAAGCGCTATTCCGGCTTCTTCTCCTCGATCTGCACCAATCCGGCCTGGACCGGCTTCACCATGGCGACTGGCGTGCTGCGCGGCCCCGACCCGCGCGAGATGGGCCGCACCGATTGCGTCGTCATCTGGGGCACCAATGCGGTTTCGACCCAGGTCAACGTGATGACCCACGCCATCAAGGCGCGCAAGGAGCGCGGAGCCAAGATCGTCGTCATCGACATTTACGACAATCCGACGATGAAGCAGGCCGACATGGCCTTGATCGTCAGGCCCGGCACCGATGCGGCACTGGCCTGCGCCGTCATGCACATCGCCTTCCGCGACGGCTATGCCGACCGGGATTATATGGCGAGATATGCCGATGATCCCGAGGGTCTCGAAGCGCATCTGAAATCCAGGACGCCGCAATGGGCGGCCGAGATCACCGGCCTTTCCGTCGAGGAGATCGAAGCCTTCGCCCGCCTCGTCGGCACGACGAAGAAGACCTTTTTCCGCCTGGGCTATGGCTTCACCCGCCAGCGCAATGGCGCGGTCGCGATGCATGCGGCCGCCTCGGTCGCCACCGTGCTCGGCTCCTGGCAATATGAGGGCGGCGGCGCCTTCCATTCCAACAGCGATATCTTCCGCATGAACAATGCGGAACTGACCGGCCGGTCGATGAAGGATGCCGATATCCGCATGCTCGATCAGTCGCAGATCGGCCGGGTGCTGACCGGTGATCCGGTGGCGCTGCGCCATCGCGGCCCGGTGACGGCGATGCTGATCCAGAACACCAACCCGGCCAACATCGCCCCCGAGCAGCGTCTCGTCAGGCGCGGTTTTGCCCGCGACGACCTGTTCGTCGCCGTGCATGAGCAGTTCATGACCGAAACGGCCGAGATCGCCGATATCGTCATTCCCGCGACGATGTTCGTCGAGCATGACGATATCTATCGGGCCGGCGGCCAGAACCATATCCTGCTCGGGCCGAAGCTGGTCGAGCCGCCGCCAACCGTGCGCACGAATCTCTTCGTCATCGAGGAACTGGCAAAGCGCCTCGGCGTTGCCGATCGCCCCGGCTTCGGCTTCACCGCCCGCGAAATGGTCGACCGCATCCTGAAATCGAGCGATCTGCCGGATTACGATCACTTCCTCGAACACAAATGGTTCGATCGCCAGCCGGCTTTCGAGGAGGCGCATTTCCTCAACGGTTTTGCTCATCCTGACGGCAAGTTCCACTTCCGGCCGGACTGGATCAACCAGCCGGCGCCGAATAAGCCGCCGGCGGCGATCGGCGCGCTCGGGCCGCATGGGGAGTTGCCTGTCTTCCCCGATCAGGTCGATGTCATCGAAGTCGCCGATCCCGAGCATCCCTTCCGTCTGGCCACGTCGCCCGCCCGCAACTTCCTCAATTCGAGCTTTTCCGAAACCAAGACGTCGCGCCAGAAGGAAGGCCGCCCCGAGGTCATGATCAATCCTGTTGATGCCGAGGCCAATGGCATCGCGCATGGCGATCTTGTCCGGATTGGCAACGGCCGCGGCGATCTTCGCATCCATGCCCGCATCACCACCGAGGTCAAGCCGGGCGTGCTGATCGCCGAGGGCCTCTGGCCGAACAAGGCGCATGTCGACGGCGAGGGCATCAACGTTCTGACCGGCGCCGACCCCGTTGCGCCCTATGGCGGAGCGGCCATACACGACAACAAGGTCTGGCTTCGCAGGGACACAGCATGATGCAGCCGAAATCACGCATGAAGATCGTCAGCGAGCAAACGCTGTCGAATGGCTGGACGCGGTTGAGCAGCTATCTGCTCGATTACATCGATCGCAAGGGCGCGACCCAGCAGTTGAAGCGGGAGGTCTACCACCGCACGCCCGCCGCCTGCATCCTGCTTTATGATCCCAAACGCGACCTCGTCGTTCTCGTCCGCCAGTTCCGCCTCGCCGTTCATCTGAACGGCGATCCCGCCTGGATGATCGAGGTGCCGGCCGGCTTGCTCGACGACGACCATCCCGAAGCGGCGATCCGCCGCGAGGCGATGGAGGAGACTGGCTATCGCCTGCGCGAGGCGCGCTTTCTGTTCAAATGTTATATGTCGCCGGGCGCCATCACCGAAGTCGTCCACTTCTTCACAGCCCTCATCGACACCGAAGACCGCATCGCCGAAGGCGGCGGCCTGGAGGAGGAGCACGAGGATATCGAGGTCCTGGAAATCCCGCTAGACGATGCTGCCCGAATGATCGAGGCCGGCGAGATTTTCGACGCCAAGACGATCATGCTGCTGCAATGGGCGGCGTTGAACAGGAATAGGATCGGATAACGGTCGGGCGTCTCGGGCGACGCGCCGATTGCACCCATGGCGGCTCTCGCATGGAGCTGCCAGCGCTTGAGAATTCATACGTTTGTCACGAAGCGGTTCTATCCGCTGCGCTTTGTCGATCATCGGATGCGGTCAGGAGAAAGCCCATGTGGCTCAGCAATTTCACCCTCGTTCTCCCCGACCAGGTGGTGAGCGAAGGTTCCGTGCGTGTTGAGGATGGCGTCATCGCCGAGATCCGGCCGGAGCCGGTCGCCGGCGCCGCCATCGACGGCGGCGGACGGCTGCTGATGCCGGGATTCGTCGATCTGCACGGCGACATGATCGAGCGCGAGATCGCGCCGCGGCCGAACGCGACCATGCCGATCGATTTCGGCATCCACGAGCTCGACAAGAAGCTTGCCGCCGCCGGTGTCACCACCGCCTTTGCCGCCGTCTCCTTCGCCACCGAAAGCGTCTACGGCCATGTCCGCTCGCTGGAGACGACGTCGGCGGTAATCGAGGGCATCAACCGCCTGCGCGACAATCTGTTGATCGACCACCGCGTCCATGCCCGCTACGAAATCACCAATGTCGGCGCCGCGCCGGCGCTCGAGCGCCTGCTGAATGCCGACCAGATCGACATGGTGTCGCTCACCGACCACACGCCCGGCCAGGGCCAGTACAACAACCTGCAAAGCTATATCCTCAGCATTTCCGAGCGCCGCGCCATCTCCGAGGAAATGGCCGCCGAGATCGTCGCCAAGCGCATCGCCATGCGCAATAATCCCGACATCGAGGCTAAGCTGAGAGAGATTGTCGCGCTGTCGCTGAAGCACAAGCTGTCGCTCGCCTCGCATGACGACGACAGCATCGAGAAGGTCGCCGAAATGCACGACCTCGGCGTCACCATCAGTGAGTTTCCGGTCACCGCACCCGCGGCCGAAGAGGCGCGCCGCCGCGGCCTCTGGACGCTGATGGGCGCACCGAACGCGCTGCGCGGCCAGTCGATGTCGGGCAACCTCAGCGCCCTCGATGCCGCAAGGGCGGGCCTGCTCAGCGTCATCGCCGCCGATTATCACCCGGCCGCCTTCGTGCCCGGCATCTTCAAGCTCGCCGATATGGTGGAAGGCCGCCTGCCGGCCGCCGTCGCCATGGCGACCGGCAACGCCGCCCGCTCCGCCGGCCTCCTGGACCGCGGCGAGATCGCCCTCGGCCAGCGCGCCGATCTGGTCGCGGTCGAACCCGGTGACATCAACCGCATCCGCGCCACCTTCCGCGCCGGCCGCTTCGTCTATAGCGACGGTACGCTGCATCCGTTGCGGGCGCTGGCGGCCTAAGCGCGGTCGCCGATCAGCGAGATGAGATGGGACTTAGGGGCAGCCGCCGAAGCCTCGGCGCCGATGGCTTTGCCGCTTTCCATCGTCACGCGGCCTTCGGCAAAGAGCCGCAGCGCCTGCGGATAGATCTGGTGTTCGACGGTGAGCACGCGTGCGGCAAGGCTTTCTGCCGTGTCGCCGGAAAGGATGGGCACTGCCGCTTGGCCGATCACCGGCCCTTCGTCCATGCCCTCGGTGACGAAATGCACCGTGCAGCCGGCAATCCGCATGCCGGCGTCGATGGCGCGCTGATGGGTGTGTAGGCCCGGGAAGAGCGGCAGCAGGGAAGGGTGGATGTTGAGCATCCGGCCTTCGTAGCGCTGGATGAAGGTCGGCGTCAGCAGTCGCATGTAGCCGGCCAGGCAGAGGATGTCGGGTGAAAGTTCGTCGAGCGCCGAAAAGATCGCCGCCTCGTGCGCATCCTTGCTGGCATAGTCCTTGCGGGGGAAGGCAAAGGTGGCGATGCCCTCGGCCGCTGCCTTGGCAAGCCCGCCGGCCTCCGCCTTGTCTGATATCACGCCGACGATCTCGGCTGGATAATCGCCGGCCTTGGCGGCCGCCACCAGCGCCATCATGTTAGAGCCGCCACCCGATATGAAGACGACGACGCGTTTGCGCGGCGTGCTCATATGGCAAGCGTACCCTTGTAGACCGTGCCGGCAGCGCCTTCGGCGCGGGCGATCATGCGGCCGAGCGTAACGACCTTTTCGCCTTCGGCTTCAAGCGCCTTAGATACGGCGGCGACATTCTCTTCGGCGACGACGACGATCATGCCGATGCCGCAGTTGAAGGTGCGCAGCATTTCCTTGGCTTCGACGCCGCCCGTCCTGGCGAGCCACGAGAAGACCGGCGGTACCTTGACGGCCGCAAGGTCGATCTCGGCCGCCAGATGCTTCGGCAGCACGCGCGGAATATTCTCAGGGAAGCCACCGCCGGTAATATGGGCGAGCGCCTTCAGCGCACCCGTCTCGCGGATCGCCTTCAGCAGCGGCTTCACATAGATGCGGGTCGGCTCCAGCAGCGCTTCACCGAGCTTCTTGCCTTCGGCGAACGGCGCCGGTGCATCCCAGCCGAGGCCGGAAAGCGAAACGATCTTGCGCACCAGCGAGAAGCCGTTGGAATGGACGCCGGAGGAGGCGAGGCCGAGGATCACGTCGCCCTCGGCAATGTCGCCGGAGGGAAGCAGCTTGCCGCGTTCGGCAGCGCCGACGGCAAAGCCGGCAAGATCGTAATCGCCGGAGGAATACATGCCGGGCATTTCGGCGGTCTCGCCGCCGATCAGCGCGCAGCCGGCCTCGCGGCAGCCGGCGGCAATGCCGCCGACGATCGCGGCACCCTGGGCGGGGTCGAGCTTGCCGGTGGCGAAATAATCGAGGAAGAACAGCGGCTCGGCACCCTGGACCACGAGATCGTTGACGCACATGGCGACGAGGTCGATGCCGACGGTGTCATGATAGTCCGCATCGATGGCGATCTTCAGCTTGGTGCCGACGCCGTCATTGGCGGCGACGAGAACCGGATCGGTAAAGCCCGCGGCCTTGAGGTCGAAGAGCCCGCCGAAGCCGCCGATCTCGCCGTCGGCGCCCGGACGCCGCGTCGAGCGCACCGCCGGCTTGATCTTCTCGACGAGGAGGTTGCCGGCATCGATGTCGACGCCCGCATCGCTGTAGGTCAGGCCGTTTTTCCCAGACTGGCTCATGCTGGTCTCCGATGGCTGTTTTCAGGCGGCGGACGCGCCGCGTCATCTGCCGGTCGCAATTGCATGACAGGGGCGTTTATGCAAGCGCTGCATGGGAAAAGCCCCCAATTTCCCGCGTCTTCAGCCGGCATTTTCCGGAATTGCCGCGACAGGGTTGACCATCTTTGCGCCTGCATCCTATGTGCTGAATGACCGGGTCGGAGAAGACGCGGGCGTTTAGCGGCGAGCGATCAGTGGGGAAGCGATGCCACAGCATATCAGCGGCAACAGTCTGAAGCGCCAGATCTTCTTCTGGCTGGCCGTGCTCGTCCTCTTCATCGTCTTTCTCTATGTCTTCAGCTCGATCCTGCTGCCTTTCATCGCCGGTATGGCGATCGCCTATTTCCTCGATCCGGTGGCAGACAGGCTGCAGCGGCTTGGCCTGAGCCGCATGATGGCGACGATCGTCATCCTGATCGCCTTCGTGATCACCTTCACGCTGGCGCTGATGATCCTCATTCCCGTGCTCGTCAGCCAGTTCAACGATTTCGCCGAGCGGCTGCCGGGCTATATCAGCCAGCTGCAGCAGTTCATCGACACCTCGAAAAACTCGCTGCTGCCGGAATGGGTCAGGAGTCAGGCCGGCACGATCAAGGATAATTTCTCCGGCATTCTTTCCGAAGGTATGGGCTTTTTGACGGGGCTGTTCGGGCAGATCTGGAATTCCGGCAAGGCGATCGTCGATGTCATATCGCTGCTCGTCGTCACCCCCGTTGTCGCCTTCTACATCCTGCTCGACTGGGACCGCATGATCTCCAAGGTCGATCAGTGGATTCCGCGCGATTACGTCGCCGATGTCCGTCAGATCGCCAAGGAGATCGATCAGGCGATCGCCGGCTTCATTCGCGGCCAGGGCTCGCTCTGCCTCATCCTCGGCATCTATTATGCCGCCGGGCTCTCCCTCGTCGGCCTGAATTTCGGCCTGCTGATCGGCCTCTTTGCCGGCATGATCAGTTTCATTCCCTATGTCGGCTCGCTGGTCGGCCTCGTTCTGTCCGTCGGCGTGGCCCTCGTGCAGTTCTGGCCGGATTATCCCTGGATCGGGCTGGTGCTTGCCGTCTTCTTCAGTGGCCAGTTCCTGGAAGGCAACATTCTGCAGCCGAAGCTCGTCGGCTCCAGCGTCGGCCTGCATCCGGTCTGGCTGATGTTTGCGCTGTTTGCCTTCGGCGCGCTCTTCGGTTTCGTCGGGCTTCTGGTCGCGGTGCCGGCCGCCGCGGCCGTCGGCGTCCTTGTTCGCTTCGCGCTTTCGCGCTACCTTCAGAGCGATCTTTATTTTGGCGGGTCGCCGAGTGACCGCGCTCAGAAGACGAAATCAGTTCCCAATGAATGACGTCAAGAACGCTGATCCGAAGCGCAAAGCCGGAGAGCAGCTGCCGCTGGTTTTTTCGCACGATGCCGCCAGCGGCCGCGACGATCTCCTGATCTCGGAGCGTCTGGCCGCCGCCGTGTCGATCGTCGATGCCTGGCCGGCATGGCCGTCCCCGGTCGTCGTGCTTGCCGGTCCGGTCGGTTCTGGGAAATCGCATCTCGCCCGCATCTGGCGGGAATTGAGCGGCGCCGTCAGCATTCACCCCGAGCTCGGCTCGGACGCCGCCGTCGCCGCCGCCGCCGGCCCGGTGCTGTTCGAGGATGCCGACCGCCTCGGCTTCGACGACAATGCGCTCTTCCACGTCATCAACAGCGTTCGCGAACATGGCACCAGTCTGTTGATGACCAGTCGCCTCTGGCCGATCTCCTGGCCGGTTTCGCTGCCCGATCTGCGCTCGCGCCTGAAGGCTGCGACGGTCGTCGAGATCGGCGAACCCGACGAAGGACTGCTGTCGCAGGTGATCGTCAAGCTCTTCGCCGACCGGCAGCTTTATATAGATGACAAACTCGTGCTCTATATCGTCAACCGCATGGAGCGGTCGCTGAACGCGGCCCAGACGATCGTCGAAAGGCTCGACCGGCTGGCCCTGTCCCGGGGCACGAAGATCACCCGGTCTCTTGCTGCCGAGGTATTGAATGAATTGGGAAATTCGGAACCGGCCGATTGACTGTCACAGTTCCGTCGTGAAACTGATATAATTGCCGTCGCGATTGAAAACGGGGTAGCGGACCATGGATAGCGCAGTCGCAGAACATCAGGAACTCACTCCGGAGATCAACGACAACACGCCCGCGCTGGAAGAGCTGCTGACCAGCCCCGAGCGCTTCATCAACCGCGAATTCTCCTGGCTGCAATTCAATCGTCGCGTCCTCGAAGAGACGCTGAACACCGAGCATCCGTTGCTCGAGCGCGTCCGCTTCCTGTCGATCTCGGCCGCCAACCTCGACGAGTTCTTCATGGTGCGCGTCGCCGGTCTCGAAGGCCAGGTGCGCCAGAATATCGCCATCCGCAGCCCTGACGGCAAGACCCCGGCCGAGCAGCTCGACTCGATCCTGCAGGAGATCGACCATCTGCAGATGGAGCAGCAGGCCTCGCTCGCCGTGCTGCAGCAATATCTCGCCAAGGAAGACATCCTGATCGTGCGCCCCGGCGCGCTCAGCGATGCCGACCGCCAGTGGCTGGCCGCCGAATTCGAACAGGCGATTTTCCCGGTGCTGACGCCGCTGTCGATCGACCCGGCCCATCCATTCCCGTTCATTCCCAATCTCGGCTTCTCGATCGGCCTGCAGCTCGTCAGCAAGAACGGCCGCGAGCCGATGACGGCGCTCCTGCGCCTGCCGCCGGCGCTCGACCGCTTCGTCCGGCTGCCGGATGATGCGAATACGATCCGCTACATCACGCTCGAAGATGTCGCCAACATCTTCATCCACCGGCTCTACCCGGGTTACGAGGTGCAGGGCTCCGGTACCTTCCGCGTCATCCGCGACAGCGATATCGAAGTCGAGGAAGAGGCCGAGGATCTCGTCCGCTTCTTCGAAACGGCGCTGAAGCGGCGGCGCCGCGGCAAGGTCATCCGCATCGAGACCGACTCGGAAATGCCGGCTTCGCTGCGCCAGTTCGTCGTCCAGGCGCTCAGCATCCCCGATAACCGCGTCGCCGTTCTGCCGGGTCTTCTGGCGCTGAACACGCTGTCGGAGATCGCCAAAGCGCCGCGCGACGACCTCAGGTTTCTTCCCTACAATGCGCGATTTCCCGAGCGCGTCCGCGAACATGCCGGCGACTGCTTCGCCGCCATCCGTGAAAAGGACATGGTCGTCCATCACCCCTACGAATCTTTCGACGTGGTCGTCCAGTTTCTTCTCCAGGCTGCGCGCGATCCTGACGTCCTGGCGATAAAGCAGACGCTTTACCGCACCTCCAATGACAGCCCGATCGTCCGTGCGCTGATCGACGCCGCCGAGGCCGGCAAGTCGGTGACGGCGCTGGTCGAGCTCAAGGCCCGCTTCGACGAAGAGGCGAACATCCGCTGGGCGCGCGACCTCGAACGCGCCGGCGTGCAGGTCGTCTTCGGCTTCATCGAGCTCAAGACCCACGCCAAGATGTCGATGGTCGTCCGGCGTGAGGAGGGCAAGCTCAGGACCTATTGCCACCTCGGGACCGGCAACTATCACCCGATCACCGCCAAGATCTATACGGATCTCTCCTATTTCACCTGCAATCCCGTCATCGCCCACGACATGGCGAACATCTTCAACTTCATCACCGGCTATGGCGAGCCGGAACAGGGCATGCAGCTGGCGATTTCGCCCTACACGATGCGCCCGCGCATCCTGCGGCACATCGAGGAAGAGATCCAGCATGCCCGCAACGGCGCGCCGGCGGCGATCTGGATGAAGATGAATTCGCTCGTCGACCCTGATATCATCGACGCGCTCTATCGCGCCAGCCATGCCGGCGTGGAGATCGATCTCGTCGTGCGCGGCATCTGCTGCCTGCGTCCGCAGGTGCCCGGTCTCTCAGAGAAGATCCGCGTCAAGTCGATCGTCGGCCGCTTCCTCGAGCACAGCCGCATCTTCTGCTTCGGCAATGGCCACGGCCTGCCGTCCGACAAGGCGCTGGTTTACATCGGTTCGGCCGACATGATGCCGCGAAATCTCGATCGCCGCGTCGAGACCATGGTTCCGCTGACGAATCCGACTGTTCACGAGCAGGTCTTGTCACAGATTATGCTCGGCAACGTGATTGACAATCAGCAAAGCTACGAGATATTGCCCGACGGTACGTCGCGCCGCATGGAAGTGCGCAGGGGCGAGGAACCGTTCAATGCGCAGCAGTATTTCATGACCAATCCGAGCCTGTCGGGCCGTGGTGAAGCTCTGAAGTCCAGCGCGCCGAAACTGATCGCCGGCCTGCTCGAAGGCCGCAACAACAAGTAAAACTGGACCTAAATGGTTGAATCTGAAGCCCAGGGGCGCCTTCCAGGGATCGCTCCGGTCTCCGTTGTCGACATCGGATCGAATTCCATTCGTCTCGTCGTCTACGAAGGCATGTCCCGCTCGCCGACCATTCTCTTCAACGAAAAGGTCCTTTGCGGCCTCGGCAAGGGCATAGCCGTCACCGGCAAGATGGATGAAGAGAGCGTCGGCCGGGCTCTGGCGGCGCTACACCGTTTCAAGGCTCTGTCCGACCAGGCGCGCGCCGCCACCATGTATGTGCTGGCGACGGCTGCTGCCCGCGAGGCGAGCAACGGTCCCGATTTCATCCACCAGGCGGAAACCATCCTCGGCCGCAAGGTCCGCGTGCTCTCGGGCGAGGAGGAGGCGAAATTCGCCTCGCTCGGCATCATCAGCGGCTTCTTCAATCCCGACGGCATTGCCGGCGACCTCGGCGGAGGCTCGCTGGAGCTGATCGATATCAAGGGCAAGGAAGTCGGCAAGGGCATCACGCTGCCGCTCGGCGGCCTGCGCCTGTCGGAATATGCCGGCGGCTCGCTTTCCAAGGCCAGAGCCTTCGCCCGGAAGCAGGTGAAGACGGCAAAGCTGTTGTCGAAAGGCGAGGGGCGCACCTTCTACGCCGTCGGCGGCACCTGGCGAAACATCGCTAAGCTGCACATGGAGATCACCCATTATCCGTTGCACATGATGCAGGGGTATGAGGTCTCGCTCGAGGCGATGATGCTGTTCCTCGAACAGGTGGTGACCGCGCGCGATTCACGCGAGCCAGCTCTGCAAGCCGTGTCTAAGCACCGCCGTTCGCTGCTGCCCTTCGGCGCCGTCGCCATGAAGGAAGTGCTGAGCGCGATGAGGCCGTCGATGATTTCCTTCTCGGCACAGGGCGTGCGCGAGGGCTATCTCTACTCGCTGCTGTCCGAGCCCGAGCGCCGCCTCGATCCGCTTCTGGCCGCCGCCGGTGAATTGGCGATCCTGCGTGCCCGTTCGCCCGAGCATGCCCGCGAACTGGCGGAATGGACCGGTCGGATGATGCCCTTCTTCGACGTCCAGGAAACCGAAGAGGAAAGCCGCTATCGCCAGGCCGCCTGTCTGCTCGCCGATATCAGCTGGCGCGCCCACCCCGACTATCGCGGCCTGCAGGCGCTGAACGTCATCGCCCACTCTTCCTTCGTCGGCATCAGCCATCCCGGCCGCGCCTTCATCGCACTGACCAATTATTACCGTTTCGAGGGTCTGCACGACGACGGCGCCACCGGCCCGCTGGCGCAGATCGCCACGCCGCCCTTCATCGAGCGCGCCAAGCTGCTCGGCGGCATGCTCCGCGTCGTCTACCTCTTCTCGGCCTCGATGCCGGGCATCGTCAAGAACCTGACCTTCCGCAAATCATCGACCCCGGACTTCGACCTCGAATTCGTCGTTCCCTCCGAATACCGCGATTTCGCCGGCGAACGCCTGGACGGCCGCCTGCAGCAGTTGTCGCGGCTGACGAATAAGCGGCTGGCGTTTCGGTTCGAGTAGGGTGGTGCTTGCTCCCTCTTCTCCCCAGCGGGGAGAAGGTGGCCCGAAGGGTCGGATGAGGGGCCACACGGCACACCAATCATTGCCTTTCGCTTACGCTCAACGCATTCGCGGCTTTGCCGCTCACCCCCTCAACCGCCTGCCGGCACCTTCTCCCCGCTGGGGAGAAGAGGTGTGTGGCGGCGCCGAATACCTCTTTCACGCGTCGGAAGCCTGAGGGAACGTACGACGTGGCTGCTCCCTCACCGTGCTGGTCACAAGAATAGAAAAAGGCGGCGCTCACGCACCGCCCCTCCATCTCACATCAAACCCAACTTACTTCGCGTTCAAAAACTCGCCGACCTCGAGCAGGCTGAACTCGTTATTGTCGGCCTTGTCGAGGGCGCGGCCGGCCGAGAAGGGCAGGTTGTTGTCGTTGCCGATGATGATGTGGGTGGCGTCGACGCGATCGACGTTCTCGATCGTCACGAACGGCATGTCGTAGACGCCGTCCTTGGCTCCGGCCTTCTTCTTGTTGTCGGGGTCCTGGATGTTCAAGAGGTCGATATAGCCGATCTTGCGGACGGCCTTGCCGGCATTGGCGTCGTTGAACTCGATCTTGTAGACGCGCTTCAGCACGGCCGGCGCTTCGAAGCAATCCGGCTTCGGCTGCTTCGGATCGGCACAGGCCTTGTCGGAAGTGCCGGCGCCGCTGTCGCGCTCGATGACGAGGGCGGTCGCATCGTCGAGCATGTTGAAGTCGCCAATCGACACGCCCTTGTCCTCGAACGGATAGAGCCAACTGCGGCCGGTCCACTTCTTGGCGGCGACGTCGAATTCGATGATGCGGATGGCGGTGTGGCCGTCGGCCGTTTCCAACTGGCCGTCATCCTTGTAAATGGCGCCTTCGAGCAGGCCGTAGAGCTTGGCGCCGTCCTTCGACATGGCAAGGCCTTCGAAGCCGCCGGAGCGCTTCAGATTGAAGACCGGCATCTTCGCGGCCGGATTGCCCGGCAGCTGGATCAGCGGATTGTCGGGCGACAGCACCGGCTTGCCGTCGAGCGTGGTCGCAATGACATCGGTCAGACGGCCCGCAGTGTCGAATTTCAGGATATAGGGGCCGAACTCGTCGCCGAGCCAGAAACCATCGGCAACCGGCTGGATCGATTCGATGTCGAAGTCGGTGCCGGTGAGGTAGCGCGTGTCGGTGCCTTCGAGCACGATCGGGAACGGAGCGATCTTGTTCGGGTCAGAGAGGAAGAGGTTCTTGACCACTTCAGCCTTGTTGGCGGCCCAGTCGAACTTCATCTCATGCAGGAACAGCATGGAGTCGGAAGAATTGGCCTTGGAGCCGAAGCCGTTGTCGGAGAGCGTCCAGAAGGTGCCGTCGGCCATCGTCTTGATGCCCGAGAAACCCTGGATCGGCTGACCGTCGAACGGAAGCTTCAGGTCGGTCACACGTGCGCCGTCCTTGCCGGGAACGGTGCCGAGCGCTTCGGTGCGCTTGCGGTCCGGCGTCGTGAACTTGCCGGAATGCTTGAGGAAGTCGGGGGCGTCGGCCGGAGCCGCAACCATGGTGTTGGCAGGCAGGATCGCCTGGCCGGCGAGCTTGGCCGGGAATTGCTGCTGATCGGCCGAAACGGGGCCGGCAATCAGAATGAAAAGCGATACGGAAGCAAAAAGGACGTTCTTCATAATATCCCCATGGAACGGATGCGAATGGCTTCCGCTTAGCAGGGCTTCCGTGTCAGTGAATTGACGGTTGGGTGAAGCTTTGGTGACGGGGTGATAAGAGCGTTGCTCAGCCGTGCAGAACGACCGCGGGGGTGTTGAGCACGGTCACCGCCCGCGAGGAAAGTGCCATGACGCCGAGCGCCTGGCCGCGTCCCTTGACGGCATGGATGCCGAGATCGTCGCAGGAAATGTCGTCGGGAAAGGTCATGCGCCGGGCAAGCTCCGCGGAGATCAGCACCTGCCGGTTCAGGCTGCGGCAGAGCGTCTCCAACCGGGCGGTCGTATTCACCGTGTCGCCGAAATAGCTGATCTTGTGGTGGTCGACGCCGACTTCCGCCGTGATGATCTCGCCGCCGTGAATAGCGGCGCGAAGCTTCGGCACCTGTCCGTAATTTTTCCGCCAGCCGGCGGCATTGGCTTCGATATCGGCGATGATATCGAAGATGCAGCGCACGCAGCGCGCATCCTTGACGCCGCGGGCAAGCGGCCAGGTAATGATCGCCGCATCGCCGACATAGTCGTTGATCATGCCCTTGTGGCGCCGGACCGGCTCGGCGAAGGTCGCAAACAGCGAGCTCAGCAGCTGCTGCGCCCGGAGGTCGCCATGCTTTTCGGCAAAAGCCGTCGAATCGACGAGATCGATGAACAGGAAGACACGCTCTTCCTTGACCGGATTGCGATAGCGGCTGATGAGCATGCTGATGAATACTTCGCGGCCGAGCAGCTCCCGCACGCGCAGGATGAAGATCAGCGCCGAGCAGACGGCAAGCGCATAGAGGAAGACGTCGAACGGCATGATGACGAGCTCGAGGAGCGACGACGGCTTCAGCGCGCCGAGCGAGCGAAGCAGCAGGCCGGCGCAGGCAAAACCGATGCTCATCAGGATTTCGTAGATCACCAGTTCGGTGATGATGAAGGCGAAGGTCGGCAGCTTCTGGATGCGCCGGTAGAGCCCGCGGAACAGCACCTTGCGCTCGAAGGCGATGATCGGCATGCCGATGAACAGCGCGAAGATCGCCCCGATGACCGGCGTCTGATCGGAGTAGAACATCGAATCATAGACGACGCCGCTCGCCGCCAGGACGAGGACGATCAGGATCCAATTCTGCGTCGGAGATATTTCCCGCATGCAGCCCCTTCGCTTCGCAGTTTTGCCCGGCCATTGTTTCAGCTGGGAAAACAGCGTCAAGCGAATTCGATTTGGTGTTAGAGCGCGACGGTTTCAACCTTCCGGCCGGCAAATCGCAGTCCGATCTGGCCCTGGATCAGCTGCAGCGCCGGCTCGCCGAAAAGATCGCGCCGCCAGCCGTGCAGGGCAGCGACGTCGGCCTTCTCGCCATCAGCGGCGATCTTGTCGAGATCCTCGCTGTTGGCGATCACCTTCGGCGCGACGCCGTGTTTTTCCGAGATCAGCTTCAACAGCACCTTCAACAGCTCGACGGCGGCAGCTGCGCCCTCCGGCGCCTGCGTCTGCCGCGGCACATGCGGCATATCTGCCTTCGGAAGAGCGAGTGCCGCATTGACGGCTTCGACGACGGCCGTGCCGGAGGCGGAGCGCTCCCAGCCTTTCGGAATGGTGCGCAAGCGGCCGAGCGCTTCGGCGTCCTTGGGCTGCTGCTGGGCGATCTCATAGATAGCATCGTCCTTCAATACGCGCGAACGCGGCACGTTGCGTGCCCGCGCCTCGCGCTCGCGCCAGGCGGCGACATATTTCAGGATCGCCAGCTCCTGCGGTTTGCGCAGACGCATCTTCAGCCGCTGCCAGGCATCGTCGGGATGCATGTCGTAGGTTTCGCGCGCCTCGAGAATATCCATTTCCTCGGAGAGCCAGGACGTACGGCCTTCGCGATCGAGTTCGGCCTTCAGCGACAGATAGACGTCGCGCAGATGCGTAACGTCGGCCAGCGCATATTCCAGCTGCTTGTCGGAGAGCGGCCGGCGACTCCAGTCGGTGAAGCGCGACGACTTGTCGATATGGACGCTCTTGATGCGGCTGACCAGCTGATCGTAGGAGACGCTGTCGCCGAAACCGCAGACCATGGCAGCAACCTGCGTGTCGAAGATCGGATGCGGAATGAGATTGCCGCGATTGAAAATGATTTCGATGTCCTGGCGCGCCGCGTGAAAGACCTTCAGCACCTTGGTGTCGGCCATCAGCTCGAAGAAGGGGGCGAGGTCGATGCCCTTGGCCAGCGGATCGACGAGAACCTCCAATGTCGGGCTGGCCATCTGGATCAGGCAGAGCTCCGGCCAGAAGGTCGTCTCACGCAGGAATTCGGTGTCGATGGTAATGAAGTCGGACTTGGCCAGCTCTTTGCAGGCGGCCGCCAAATCGGCGGTGGTTTCGATCATATCAATTCATTCGCAAGGAAAAGGTCGGTTGAACCTTCCTTCTCCTTTCGCTTCGATATGTCAATACAACAGCATAAGCTTCGCGCACTGCTGACGAAGAATCACGTCCGAACTGAGGCAAAGCAATGCTTCAGCTCACTCTGACATAGCTGGTCATGCCGGTCTTCTGATGTTCGATGATATGGCAATGCAGCACCCAGTCGCCGGGATTGTCGGCGACGAGGGCCAATCGCACCTTCTCGTCCGGCTGGACGAGGTAGGTATCGGAGACGAGCGGCATCACCTCCCGCGTCGAGGAGGAGATCACGGTGAAGCTCATTCCGTGCAGATGGATCGGATGGGCGTGCGGCGTGGTGTTCTCCAGATTGAAGACATAGCTCTTGCCGAGCTTCAGTTCCGCCAGCGGCGCCGTCGGGTCGGGGGTGTCGCCTGGCCAGGGCACCTTGTTGATCGCCCAGAAACTGTAGCCGAGCGTGCCGCAGATACTCTCTACGGCGGCATTTTCCGCCGTGGCGCTCAACACCAGCGGGATCTCTTCGGCGGCGGAAAGATCAGCCTTCGGAACGGGGTTCTCGGCAAGCGGGCCGAGATCGCCGATATCGCGTTTCAATGACTGTCCGACGGCACGCAGGCTGGCAATCGTCTTCGGCGTCGTGCCGCGGATATCTTCCAGTGTGGCGACGGCGCCTTCGCCGTCCGGCATGCGCACGGCAAGGTCGAGCCGCTGTCCGGGCCCGATCTGCAGGAGCTCGAGGGGAAAGCGTTTCGGCACCGGATTGCCGTCGATGGCGATGACGGTCGCATCGGCGCCCGCCATCGTCAGCGAGAAAATGCGCGTCACGTCGGTGATGGCGATGCGCAGCCGCACCAGCCCTCCGGCCGGCGCGTCATATTGCGGCTCCTGATGCCAGTTGGCGGTGCGCACCGTGCCGTAGGTGCCGCTCTTGGCGGCATCGCGCGGACGGAATGGGGCGATGAACTGTCCGTCGCCGCCAAGGCGCCAGTCGCGCAGGTTCAGCAGCACCTCGGCATCGAATTCGGGATCGGCCGGGTCCTCGACCACGAGCATGCCGGTCATGCCGTGGCCGATCTGCGTCAGCGTGTTGCAGTGCGGGTGATACCAGAAGGTGCCGGCGTCGGGCGGGGTGAAAGCATAGTCGAAGCTGTCGCCGGTATAGATATAGGGCTGGGTCACGAAGGGCACGCCGTCCATGCGGTTGTCGATGCGCAGCCCATGCCAGTGGATCGTCGTCGGCTCGTCCAGCTGGTTGTTCAGCCGTGCCGCGTAGGGCCGCCCCTTCGTCAACCTCAGAACCGGCGGCATGCCGTCGTGACCCCAGCTCATGACGTCCCGGGTCGGTCCCGCCTCAGTCAGCATGGCCTCGGTCTTCACAGCCGTCAGCAGCTGCGGCTCCGGTGCGGCCGCGGCAAGCCCCAATTTGCCGGCAATGCCCATGCCGACGCCGTAGGCGCCCGCGACGGCGGATGCCCTGAGAAGGTTACGGCGGGTCAGCAAAGGCATGCGGGGCTCCACGATGAAAATGCACCTCCTTTTAAAGTTGACCGACATCTTCATCAATACGGCAGGCGCGGCCAAACTGCCGCAGCATGCGGGCCGCAGCTTCGCCATAAACGCGTGCCAATCGCGCGGCGAGGACGCGCCAAGCCTTGACAAATCGGAGCGTCCATGCGCTTTTCCGCCCGATTTTCTTGTCGGCGCTTGAGGGCCTTTGAACCCTTGCTGCCGTCTTAAGCCACATGCCAGGAATTGAGATCATGCATCGCTATCGCAGCCACACATGCGCCGCCCTCCGCAAGACGGATGTCGGCTCGACCGTCCGTATCTCCGGTTGGGTCCATCGCGTTCGCGACCATGGCGGCGTTCTGTTCATCGACCTTCGCGACCACTACGGCATCACCCAGGTGGTCGCCGATCCCGACAGCCCGGCCTTCAAGCTGGCCGAGACCGTGCGTGGTGAATGGGTCATCCGCATCGACGGCCTCGTCAAGGCGCGGACCGAAGACACCGTCAACAAGACCATGGCGACCGGCGAGATCGAGCTCTATGCTCAAGAGATCGAAGTGCTCTCCGCCGCCAAGGAATTGCCGCTGCCGGTTTTCGGCGAGCCTGAATACCCTGAAGACGTCCGCCTCAAATACCGCTTCCTCGATCTTCGCCGCGAAACGCTGCACCGGAACATCGTCAAGCGCACCCAGGTCATCTCGGCAATGCGCCGCGAAATGGGCGCTGTCGGCTTCACCGAATATACGACGCCGATCCTGACGGCCTCCTCACCAGAAGGCGCGCGCGACTTCCTCGTTCCCTCGCGCATCCATCCCGGCACCTTCTACGCGCTGCCGCAGGCCCCGCAGCAGTACAAGCAGTTGCTGATGGTTGCCGGTTTCGACCGCTATTTCCAGATTGCGCCGTGCTTCCGCGACGAAGACCCGCGCGCCGATCGCCTGCCGGGCGAATTCTACCAGCTCGACCTCGAAATGAGCTTCGTCACCCAGGAAGACGTCTGGAACACCATGGGTCCGCTGATGACCCAGATTTTTGAGGAGTTCGCCGAAGGCAAGCCGGTCACCAAGGAATGGCCGCGCATCCCCTATGACGAGGCGATCCGCAAATATGGTACGGACAAGCCGGATCTGCGCAACCCGATCGTCATGGAAGCGGTGACCGAGCATTTCGCCGGCTCCGGCTTCAAGGTCTTCGCCGGCATGATCGCCTCCAACCCGAAGGTTCAGATCTGGGCGATCCCGGCAAAGACCGGCGGCTCGCGCGCCTTCTGCGACCGGATGAACGCCTGGGCGCAGAGCCAGGGCCAGCCCGGCCTCGGCTATATCTTCTGGCGCAGCGAGAACGACAAGCTCGAAGGTGCGGGACCGCTCGCCAAGAACATCGGCGAGGAGCGCACCGAAGCGATCCGCACCCAGCTCGGCCTCGGCGATGGCGACGCCTGCTTCTTCGTCGCCGGCGAGCCGGAAAAATTCTACAAGTTTGCCGGCGAAGCGCGCACCAAGGCCGGCGAGGAACTGAACCTCGTCGACCGCGACCGTTTCGAACTCTGCTGGATCGTCGACTTCCCCTTCTTCGAATGGAACGACGAGGAGAAGAAGGTCGATTTCGCCCACAACCCGTTCTCGATGCCGCAGGGTGGCCTCGATGCGCTGCAGAACCAGGATCCGCTGACGATCAAGGCCTTCCAGTACGACGCCGTCTGCAACGGCTTCGAAATCGCCTCGGGCTCGATCCGCAACCAGTCGCCGGAAACCATGGTCGCCGCCTTCGAGAAGGTCGGCCTCAGCCAGCAGGACGTCGAGGATCGTTTCGGCGGTCTCTACCGCGCCTTCCAGTACGGCGCCCCGCCGCATGGCGGTGCGGCCTTCGGCATCGACCGCATCGTCATGCTGCTCGTCGGCGCCAAGAACCTACGTGAGATCTCGCTGTTCCCGATGAACCAGCAGGCCCAGGACCTCCTGATGGGCGCGCCGACCCCGGCAACCCCGACGCAGCTGCGCGAGCTGTCGATCCGGCCGATCCCGCCGGTCAAGAAGGACTGATATAACAGGCTGCAAAGCGCCGACCGGCCTCCTTACGGCCCGGCACCACCGCGCTGCAAGATGAACCTCGGTGGCCAGCCTCGTCCTTCGAGGCCCCTGCGGGGGCACCTCAGGATGAGGCCGGAGAGAGGTCGCCTTCAAAAAGATAAAGCCCGGCGGTGCGAACGGCCGGGCCTTTTCGTGGTCAGATCAAAGCGATCAGTCGTTGGCCGAAACCTTGACGCCGAGCACTTGCGGCAGCGTGTTCGGAGCGCCCATGGCGGCACCGACGATCGTCGGGAAGGGCACCGGCTTTTCAGGGGCGGCCTTGACGGTCAGGCTCTTCGGGTCGTCGAGGAAGGTGTTGACGGCGGCCGAAACGGCGTTCTGCAGTTCCGGGATGTTGAGCTGGGCCAGCATGATCGGCGTCATCGCCTTCAGCGAATCCGCCATCTGCTTGCCTGATATGTTCTGCTGCGCGCCGGCATAATCGAGCGCCCGCTTGGTGATCGAGGCATCTTCGAAGCGTACCTGTGCGCCTTCGAAGGACAGCTGCTGCATCAGACCCAGCATGGCAAGGCCGAGCGCCTGCTGCGCCTGTTCCTTGTTCGGATTGGCTTCGGACTCCTTCATCGCATCCTGCATCGACTTCACGAAGGGCATCGTATAGCCGGAGATCTTGAAGCCGAGGTTGAGCTTGCCGATATTGGTGAAGTCGAAGGCGATTTCCGAAACGTCGATCGTGCCGGGCCCGAGCTCCCAGGCGCCCTTCATGGTGATGTCGCCCTGGACGTGCTGCAGGGCGAGTTTCTCGATCGCATCCTTGGTCTTGGGATCGTCGGTCTTGCTGAGATCGGCCTTCATGCTCTTGAAGGCGCCGTCGAAATCGAAGCCGGATTCGTCCTCGCGCAGCGTCAGATTCATGTCGCTTTGAAGCACCGAGAACACTTCCGCGCCGTCCTTGACCACTTTCAGCGGGCCGGTATGGGCGGTCTCGTAAAGCATCATGGTGTCGAGCGTGTCGCCGCCTGGCGTTGCCGGGACGGAGATGCCGCCGAGCGTCAGCTCTTGCGCCGTCACGGTTACGCCATCTCCCGTCTTGTTGATGTCGGGGAAGGCCGCCTCTTCGATGTAATAGCCGCCATCCTCGTCTTCTTCGACGCCGGACAGGGTGACTTCGCCGATGGGCAGGCTTTCGCCGCCGGTCGGCTTAAACGTAACATTCTTCAACGTCACGGTCGTGCCGTCGATATTGACGCCGTCAGCGGAGATCGTTCCGCCTTGCGCTTCATAGGCGGCATTGATCTTCTTCAAGAGATCGGCGCCATCGAGAGCGAAGGCCGAGCCGGCGAGCGAGAAAAAGGCTGCGCCCGACAGCATCAGCCGCGTTGTCCGGTAAATGTTCATGGGGTGATTCCTCTGGTGGCGTGGTGGCGGTTGGAACTCTGCAGTTACGCTACTACGGATTGGGCCTGCTTTATATTTGCGGACTTCTAAATTTCCGTTGAAAGGAGCGGCAAACGAAGTCCAAATTGCGGCGAAGGGTTTGTCCCATCCTTTGATGTCAGTCCCAAGACTTCATCCACAGCTGCAATACCCCGGATTCCTTGCCCGCCAGCCTCTTCTGGGCTAGTCAAGACCCATGGGACAAGAGATTTTGCCGCCTTCCGGCGGAGACGACGACAATATCCAACCGGTCGACCTCAAGGCGGCGCTCGAGCAGCGTTACCTCGCCTATGCGCTGTCGACCATCATGCATCGCGCTCTGCCTGACGTGCGCGACGGGTTGAAGCCCGTGCATCGCCGCATCGTCTATGCAATGAACGAGATGGGGCTGAGGCCGACTTCGGCCTTCAGGAAATGCGCCAAGATCGTCGGCGAGGTGATGGGAAATTACCATCCGCACGGCGACCAGTCGATCTACGATGCGCTTGCCCGTCTCGCCCAGGATTTCTCGCAGCGCTACACGCTGGTCAACGGCCAGGGCAATTTCGGCAATATCGATGGCGACAGCCCGGCCGCCATGCGTTACACCGAATCGAAGATGACGGCGGTCTCCGAACTGCTGCTCGAAGGCATCGATCAGGATGCCGTCGACTTCCGCGACACCTACGACGAATCGAATTCCGAGCCGGTCGTCCTTCCCGGCGCCTTCCCGAACCTGCTCGCCAACGGCTCCTCCGGCATTGCCGTCGGCATGGCGACCTCGATCCCGTCGCACAATGCCCATGAGCTTTGCGACGCCGCCCTGCATCTGATCAAGCATCCCGATGCGACCGTCGAAAAGCTTGTCGAATTCATTCCCGGCCCGGATTTTCCGACCGGTGGTATCATCATCGACAGCCGCGACAGCATCATCGAGAGCTACCGCACCGGTCGCGGCGGTTTCCGTGTGCGGGCGAAATGGCAGACCGAGGATCTCGGCCGCGGCGGCTACCAGATCGTCATCACCGAAATTCCCTTCCAGGTGCAGAAGTCGCGGCTGATCGAGAAGATCGCCGAGCTGCTGATCGCGCGAAAGCTGCCGCTGCTCGAAGATATCCGCGATGAATCGGCCGAGGACATCCGTGTCGTCCTGGTGCCGAAATCCAGGAGCGTCGATCCGACGATCCTGATGGAATCGATGTTCAAGCTGACGGAACTCGAAAGCCGCTTCCCGCTCAACATGAACGTTCTGTCCATGGGCCGCATCCCGAAGGTCATGGCGCTGAACGAGGTGTTGAAAGAGTGGCTGGATCACCGCCGCGAGGTCCTGCAACGCCGCTCGCGCTTCCGTCTGGCCGCGATCGAAAAACGTCTCGAAATCCTCGGCGGCCTGCTGATCGCCTATCTCAACATCGACGAGGTGATCAGGATCATCCGCGAGGAGGATGAGCCGAAGCCGGTCATGGTGGCGCGCTGGGATCTCACCGACAATCAGGTCGAGGCGATTCTCAACATGCGGCTGCGCTCTCTGCGCAAGCTCGAAGAGTTCGAGATCCGCAAGGAGTTCGACGAACTCACCAAGGAAAAGGGCGAGATCGAAGCGCTGCTGGCCTCCGACGACAAGCAGTGGCAGACGGTCGCCTGGGAAATCGGCGAGGTGAAGAAGAAATTCGCCAAGGCGACCGAGGTCGGCCGCCGCCGCACCCAGTTTGCCGACGCACCCGAAGCCGATGAGCAAGCCATCCAGCAGGCGATGATCGAGAAGGAACCGATCACCGTCGTCATATCCGAAAAGGGCTGGATCCGTGCGCTGAAGGGCCATATCGCCGATACGGCGACGCTGACCTTCAAGGAGGGCGACGGCCTGAAGATAGCCTTCCCGGCGCAGACGACGGACAAGATCCTGATCGTCACGACAGGCGGCAAGGCCTTCACGCTTGGCGGCGACAAGCTGCCGGGTGGTCGCGGCCACGGCGAGCCGCTGCGCATCATGGTCGATATGGACAACGACCAGGCCGTGCTGACCGCTTTCGTCCACGATCCCGCGCGCAAACAGCTGATCGTCTCCACAGCCGGCAACGGCTTCGTCGTTGCCGAGGCCGAGCTGGTCGCCAATACCCGCAAGGGCAAGCAGATCATGAATGTCGCGCTGCCCGAGGAAACGCAGCTGCTGGTGCCGGTCAGCGGCGACCATGTCGCCGTCGTCGGCGAAAACCGCAAGCTGCTGGTCTTTCCCTTGACGCAGGTGCCGGAAATGTCGCGCGGCAAGGGCGTTCGCCTGCAGCGTTACAAGGATGGCGGCATTTCCGACGTCCGCTGCTTTGCGATATCGGACGGCCTCGTCTGGGAAGACAGTGCCGGCCGCACCTTCACGAAGAACAAGGACGAGCTTGCCGAATGGCTGGGCGACCGCGCCAGCGCCGGGCGCACCGTGCCGAAGGGTTTTCCGCGTAGCGGCAAATTTGCCGGGTAGAGCAATTCCAGGAAGAGTGCGAAGCGGTTTTCTGTCTGGAATTGCATGAAAACGAAGAGCCAAGCATTTTCCTGGTTCGAACAGAACCGAAATGCTCTGAGCCATAAAAATTCCGCGCCCGACTCTTGGCGGGTGTCGGAACTTCTCTATCTCATTGCTGTTACCCGAAAGAAGAGAAGGCCGGTTCTGTGGGCGGATGGAACGGCTGTGGCCCGTGCGCCTGGGAAAGGCGCGCGTGCTCTACCGGAGGAAAATCGATGCCCGCCAGCACCATCAAATTGCATGTCAGCCATACCTACAGAGCGTCGCCCGCTGTCGTGTATGACGCCTGGCTCAACCCCGAAATCGCCCGCCGCTTCCTGTTCGCCACCGATGACGGTCACGTCATCCGCGCCGACATCGATCCGCATGTCGGCGGTCGTTTTTTCATCGTCGACCGCCGCCCGACCGGCGACGCCTTCCACCAGGGCGTTTTCCTGGAATTGAAGCGCCCGCGCCGTATGGTCTTCTGCTTCTCCGTCGAAGAGCACGACCACAATTGCGACCGCGTCGAAATCGACATCGAGCCGCTCGGCGGCGGCAGCCGTCTGACGCTGACCCACGAAATGTGCGCTGAATGGGCCGAACACGAGGAAAAGACCCGGAAAGGCTGGGCGCATATCATGGAAGGGCTCGGCCGGGAGCTGGAACAGCAGCAGATGAAGGCTACGGGTTGAGTGGCACGCTGAAATCCCTGAGGAAGCGGGCAGCACCTTCTTCGTCGATCTCGCCGGCTGCGACGGCAAGAACAAAAGCGTAGAGATTGGCATCGGTCGTTTCGATCTCGTAGCCGTTTTCGAGAAGGAAAACGCCTGCCGTGACGATCGCGATCCGCTTGTTGTCATCGACGAAGGCGTGGTTGCGGGCAAGGCCGAAAAGATAGGCGGCGGCGAGTTCGATAGCGTCGTCGCAGCCATAATGCGCGTTGTGCATCGGCCGCCCGAGAGCGGATTCCAGCGCGTCTTCGTCACGCAGACCGGTAAGACCGCCGAAGCGCTCGATCTGCATTTTCTGCAGAGTTTCCACCAAGGGTCTCGTCAGGAATTTGAAGGCCATTATTCGGCCAGCTTTTTCAAGGCGACCTTATACTTGTCCATGAAATAACGCGCCGCCTCAAGTTGACGAGACAGATCCTCATCGACCGGCTTCATTTTGATGCCGCCGTTTTCCATCTGCAATTCCAGCGAGTCGCCCGTCTTCAATCCAAGACGGTCGAGAACTTCCTTCGGGATAATAACTCCGTCGGAATTGCCGATCTTGCGGATGGTGACGTTCATTTGCTCATTCCCTGATGTGGTAACAGAGTTATAACATCAGGGATGGACAGGCGACAACATCTATTCCGCCAATGGCCTGACGTTTCTACCCCGCACCATCCAGAAACAATGCCCGGCGATCGCCGTCACAAGGATGCCGCCACCGAGGAGCGTCATCGTGGCCGGTGTTTCCGCAAAGATCAGCCAGACCCAGATCGGCGCGAGCACCGTTTCGAGCAGGTAAAACATGCCGACCTCAGGGGCGGAGAGGTAGCGTGGTCCCGTCGCCAGGCACCAGAAGGCGACCGGCATCACGATGGCGCCGTTGAGGAGGATCCACCCGGGGTGGGCGATGGAAAGCCCTGAGGGCAAGGCTTGCGCAAGGCCGAGGACGGTCGGCAGGATGGCGGCAAGCAGCGGCACGAAGCCCATTTCCCGCCGCGAGGCGCGCCCGATCGTGATGGCTGCGGCAAGAATAAGCGCGCTGACAAGCGCCATGGCGTCGCCGAAGAAATGGCCGCTGGAGAGACCCTCACTTACGATCAGTCCGACGCCGAAGATCATGAACAGCATGGCGATCAGCGTTGCAAGCTCTGGCTTTTCCTTGAGGAAAATCCAGGAAAGAAGCGCCCCGAACATCGGGTTGAAGGCGACGATGAAGACGACATTGGCTGTGGTCGTATTGAAGACGGCCAGTACGAAGGTGAGGGAGGAGAGGCCGTAGAGCAGACCGGCGAGCAGGCCGGGCCGACCTGGAACGAGCACTGGCCATTTGCCCGAGGCAAGGCGCATTGCTCCAAGGATGACGAGCGTGGCCAGAACCGTCGCTGCACTTCGTATTCCCAGGATCGACCAGATATCACCGCCTCCAAGGCGGACGAGCGGGATATCCATGGATAGCGCCAGCCCGCCGATCGCCGTCAGCAGCAGACCCTTCCGGTGATCGGAAACAGCGGACATTCAGTCGTGCGGGCTTTCAGGCATGGAGGAGGGATCGAAGCGTTCCCAGCCGCGCGGGGTCAGATGCTCCTGTGGCTGAAAGCGTGTCTTGTAATCCATTTTCCGCGACCCTTGAACCCAGTAGCCGAGGTAGACATGCGGCAGGCCCAGCGCCCTAGTGCGCCTGATATGGTCGAGAATCATGAAGGTGCCGAGCGAACGCCGCTCGAGCGCCGGATTGAAATAGGAATAGACCATCGACAGCCCGTCGCTCATCGTATCGGTCAGCGCCGCGGCAAGCAGCTCGCCCTTCGGCCGCTCTTCCAGTCCGGAGCCTTCCTCGCGCCGGCGGTATTCGACGATTCGCGTATTCACATGTGTGTCTTCCACCATGATCGCATAGTCGAGCACGGTCATGTCGGACATGCCGCCCTGCTGGTGGCGGTAGTCGAGATAGCGTCGGAAGAGCGAATATTGTTCGCTGGAAGGCTGGGCGGTGAACTCGGTGGCGATGACGTCGGAATTGGCGGCAAGCACCCGCTTCATCGATTTCGTGGGCTCGAATTCCTGGGCAAGAATCCGCACGGAAACACAGGCGCGGCAGGATTCGCAGGCCGGGCGGTAGGCGATGTTCTGCGAGCGGCGGAAACCGCCTTGCGTCAGGATGTCGTTCATCTCGGCCGCCCGCGGGCCGACCAGATGAGTGAACACCTTGCGCTCCATCTCATGCGGCAGATACGGACACGCAGCCGGAGCCGTCAGATAAAACTGCGGGGATGGCGTCGTCTGCGTATTCATTTGTCGCGGAAATTTCCTTGTCGAGACAGTGCCGTTTTCTGACAGCATGACCTAAGAATAGAAAACGTCAACAGCGCGGCGGTCTCCGCCCTTCATTTCGGTCTTCTAATTTTAGATATGGAGCGTCGTCATCCCGGGCACAGGGAAGGTGGAGACTTTTTTCGTCTCCGCCGCGAGGTCTCAGCCATGGTCTCAGGCCGTGCGCACCGTCACCGTGCCGACCAAGAGGTCGTGAATGAGGCGGCTGCGTTCGATAAACAGGCCGGCAAGCAGGATGAGCGGCGTCAGCACCGAGTTGAGGATCCAGAACAGCGCCAGATGTACGATCGCCGTCAGGAAATCCATCGGCCGTCCATCGACGCGCACGATCGCGATCCCCATCGCCCGCATGCCGAGCGAGGCCTGGCTCGGTCCGCCGACGGTCAGGCCGAAGTAAATCCCGGCGACGATGACGAAGAGGGCAGGGTAGAGAAGGAAGCCCAGCCCGAGCGTGATGATCGACAGGAAGAACAGCACGATCGCTGCGGGGATCCACAGCAGCGCCACGATGAGGTAGTCGAGGATGAAGGCAAGGACGCGGCGGCTCAACACGCCGCTATAGGCGCGCCAGTCCTCCGGTGCGGCAAAAAGCGGATTGGGGTTGTAGCTCATCTCGATCTCCTGCGAAAAAGCGATGCCGCTGATATGGTGTCGGAAGGGCGAAATACAATAATCGCCCTACACTCACCGTTTTCCGAGGATTTTCGCCACCTCGACCGCGAAATAGGTGAGAATGCCGTCACATCCCGCCCGCTTGAACGACAAGAGCGTTTCCAGCATCGCCCGCTCGCCGTCGATCCAGCCGTTCATCGCCGCCGCCTTGATCTGGGAATATTCGCCGGAGACCTGGTAGGCGAAGGTCGGCAGGCCGAAGGCCTCCTTCATCCGCCAGCAGATGTCGAGATAGGGCAGGCCCGGCTTGACCATCAGCATGTCGGCGCCTTCCTCGACGTCGAGGGCCGCGTCGCGGATCGCCTCGGTGCCGTTCGCCGGGTCGATATAATAGGTCTTCTTGTCGCCCTTCAGCAGCCCGCCGGTCGAGATCGCCTCGCGATAGGGGCCGTAGAAGGCGGAAGCGAATTTCGTCGCATAGCTCATGATGCCGACGTTCTGGTGTCCGGCCGCGTCGAGCGCCATGCGGATCGCGCCGATGCGCCCGTCCATCATCTCCGACGGCGCGATGATGTCGGCGCCGGCATCCGCCTGCATCACGGCGGCGCGCGCCACCTGGTCGACGGTCTCGTCATTGACGATCTCGCCGTCTCTCAGGATCCCGTCATGGCCATGGCTGGTGAAGGGATCGAGCGCCACGTCGGTGATGACGCCGATATTGGGGACAGCCTTCTTGATCGCCGCCGTCGCCTGGTTGATCAGGTTATTGGCTTCCAGGCTGTTCGAGCCGGTCTCGTCGCGCAGTTCCATTTCGATGTTCGGAAAAGTGGCGAGCGCCGGAATGCCGAGGCCGGCCGCTTCGCGTGCGGCTTCGACGGCTTTGTCGATGCTCATGCGGTTGACGCCGGGCATGGCCGCGATCGGATCGACGATGCCGGAACCCGGCACGATGAAGATCGGCCAGATCAGGTCGTCGACCGTCAGCCGGTTCTCCTGCACCAGCCGGCGCGTCCAATCCGCCTTGCGATTACGCCGCATGCGGCGATGGCCGGTGATGTCGTCGACGAGATGCGTCCTGTCCTGCATGATATCTGTCCCTGGCCCATTCCATTTATCGGAGCGCTCATTATCATGGCGCCCGGAAAATCCAAACCGGACGATTGGCCGCGGCGGAAAACACCCTTATGACGATACAACCGGAACCGATGTCTGCGCCATGGAAACCGATAGCCCGACGATCCCGAAACGCACATTGGCGGATCTCCTCTTCATTCTCTTCCTGAGGCTGGTCGCCCTATCCTGCTTCTGGTTCGGCCTGCAATACTGGGCGATGCTCGTCGGCTATTCGCTGGTCGGCGCCGGCCGCTTCGATCTGTTGAGCCTGCCATGGAAGGTTGCGAGCACCAGCCTTGCCGTGCTTTTCCCCGTCGCCTCCCTCGGCCTATGGCTCACCGTCTCCTGGGGGCCGGTCATCTGGGTGCTCGCCGCCGGCGGCCAGGTGCTGATGTATGGCCTGCTGCCGGATATTTTCGGCCCCAACAAGCTGATCATCCTGCTGCATCTCATGGTCGCCGCTGTCTACTGCATTTTCCGCCTGCTGCTGTGGCTGGAAAAGCGCCGGCACCGCCGCCAGGTAAGCGTTGATTTACCCTGAGACAACGTGGGGTTTCCAGTAAGGCTCCGTTAAGCCTGCGGTTTAAGTCGAATTTTATATGTATTCGATAGGGTCTCACTCAAGGCGGGAAGAAAACGACACCGCCAATCAAACAGTGAGGCAGTCAATATGAACACGAAAATCAAGCCGCAGGCGGTATCGAACTTCCGTGACCAGCAGGATCAGGGCATCCGTGATCTTTACATGGAATCCCTTCATCTTGTTGAACGTCTTCACCGTCGTCTTCTCGACGTCATCAAGGACGAGTTCGACCGTCAGGGCCGCAGCGACGTCAACGCCATCCAGGCGCTGCTCCTTTTCAACATCGGCAATTCCGAGCTGACCGCCGGCGAGCTGCGCTCCCGCGGCTACTATCTCGGCTCCAACGTTTCCTACAACGTCAAGAAGCTGGTCGATCTCGGCTTCATCAACCACCAGCGCTCGCGCATCGACCGCCGCTCGGTCCGCATCAGCCTGACCGAAACCGGCCAGGACATCGCCGAGACGGTCGCCAAGCTCTACGAACGCCACATCGCCTCGATCGACAAGGTCGGCGGCATCGGCACCGACGAGTTCACCCAGATGAACAAGCTGCTCCAGCGCCTCGACCGCTTCTGGAACGACTCGATCATGTATCGTCTCTAAAATCCCTGACCTCCTTTCAGGGTTGCAGAAAACCGGACGTGTCCCTGCGCGTCCGGTTTTGCCGTTTGCCCGCGTGGCATCTTTGCAACGCAGGGCAGGCAAGCGTTATCGCCTGTATTCAAGCCGTTTTTTAGCCGTTATTAACCGGCACCGTTTAGCCCGTCATGGTTCGTTGCGTCGTGTCTCCGGCAGCCGGCGGTCTATCTTCCGAGCCGGTAACACGAATTGGCCATATTGGTGTGGCAGCGGAAGGTTTAACAACCGGCGCTTGAACCGATCGGAAATGTTCAGGCTGTCGCATCGCGTTTCGGTGATGCGACCAGCGGAATTTTTTGATGCGCCGGGACAACGAATGCACAGAGATCTGCGTTACGGCGCAGTGATATCGCAAAGAGCCGCGGCTTTCCTTTATCGCGGCATTCAGTGGTTGGGACTATGTCGAAGAAAAACGGAATTGAAGCTCTCTCGCGCCGCGCTTTCCTGGCGTCGGCGGCAACGGTTGGCGCCGGCGCGCTTGCTGCCGGGCCTGCATTTGCGCAATCGGCGCTCGATGGGCTCCTGAACGCGCCGCGGCGCGGCAACTGGGACGACCAGTTCGACGCCAAGGCGGCTTCGCGTACGGCGACGGCCGTCGTTTCCAACACGCCGATCCTCGGGCCTCAATCGGTCGCCAGCGCCCAGCAGGCGATCCTGCAGTATCAGCAGATCGCGTCCGCCGGCGGCTGGCCTGAAGTCAATCCCGGTGACCAGCGCCTGCAGCTCGGCGTCAGCCATCCCGCCGTTCAGGCGCTGCGCCAGCGTCTGGCGATCACCGGCGACCTGCCGCGCGAAGCCGGCATGTCGAGCGCCTTCGATTCCTATGTCGACGGCGCCGTCAAGCGCTTCCAGGCGCGTCACGGTCTGCCGGCCGATGGCGTCCTCGGCGAATTCACCCTGAAGGCGATGAACATCCCCGCCGATGTCCGTCTGCAGCAGCTGAACACCAACCTCATCCGTCTGCAGACCTTCCCCGGAGACCTGGGACGCCGTCACCTGATGGTCAATATTCCGGCCGCCTATGTCGAGGCTGTCGAAGACGGCAGTGTCGCGACCCGTCATACCGCGGTTGTCGGCCGCTTGAGCCGCCCGACGCATCTCGTCAATTCGAAGATCTACGAGGTCATTCTCAATCCCTACTGGACCGCGCCGCGCTCGATCGTCGAGAAGGACATCATGCCGCTGATGCGCAAGGATCCGACCTATCTCGAAAAGAACGCCATCCGCCTGATCGACGGCAAGGGCAACGAAGTCGCGCCCGAGACGGTCGACTGGAACGGCGAGGCGCCGAACCTGATGTTCCGTCAGGATCCGGGCAAGATCAACGCCATGGCCTCGACGAAGATCAACTTCTACAACAAGAACGGCGAGTACATGCACGACACGCCGCAGCAGGGCCTGTTCAACAAGCTGATGCGCTTTGAATCTTCGGGCTGCGTCCGCGTCCAGAACGTGCGCGACCTGACGAACTGGCTGCTGCGCGAGACCCCCGGCTGGAGCCGCCAGCAGATGGAGCAGGTGATCGCAACCGGCGTCAACACGCCGATCAAGCTCGCGGCGGAAGTTCCGGTCTACTTCGTCTACATCTCCGCCTGGGGCATGCCCGACGGCATCGTCCAGTTCCGCGACGACATCTATCAGATGGACGGCAATGCCGAATTGGCGCTCGATACCACGGCTGGCATGGAACAGCCGGTGCAATAAGCGGCGACCTCTGCATCGCACCCTCGAACCGCGCCCTCCCGGCGCGGTTTTTTTATTCCGGCGAGGGCGCTTTATCCCCGAGCTGCGATTCTTCGGCGCCGCGCTGTCGCAAAATGACTGGAGCGCGCGCTTTGCTCAGCAAATGTCGTTCTTCGTATTGCCCTTGCCACAGGGGAAGGATAATACCTTCGCGCATTCCAGTTGAGGAGCCCGCCCATGACCAATGCTTCCACCGAATCCTTCTTCAATCGCTCGCTTGCGGACGTCGATCCCGAGATTTTCGGCGCGATCGGAAAGGAACTCGGTCGCCAACGGCACGAGATCGAACTGATCGCTTCCGAGAACATCGTCTCCCGCGCCGTGCTGGAAGCCCAGGGCTCCATCATGACCAACAAATATGCCGAGGGTTATCCGGGCAAGCGTTATTACGGCGGCTGCCAGTTCGTCGATATCGCCGAGGAACTGGCGATCGAGCGCGCCAAGAAGCTGTTCGGCGTCAATTTCGCCAACGTCCAGCCGAATTCCGGCTCGCAGATGAACCAGGCCGTGTTCCTGGCGCTGCTGCAGCCCGGCGATACCTTCATGGGCCTCGATCTCAATTCGGGCGGTCACCTCACGCATGGTTCGCCGGTCAACATGTCCGGCAAGTGGTTCAACGTCGTCTCCTACGGCGTGCGTGAAGGCGACAACCTGCTCGACATGGATGACGTCGCCCGCAAGGCCGAACAGCACAAGCCGAAGCTCATCATCGCCGGCGGCACTGCCTATTCCCGCATCTGGGACTGGAAGCGCTTCCGCGAGATCGCCGACTCGGTTGGCGCCTATCTGATGGTCGATATGGCTCACATCGCCGGTCTCGTCGCCGGCGGCCAGCATCCTTCGCCGTTCCCGCATTGCCATGTCGCGACGACGACGACGCACAAGTCGCTGCGCGGCCCGCGCGGCGGCGTCATCCTCACCAATGAAGAGGATCTGGCCAAGAAGTTCAATTCGGCCGTCTTCCCCGGTCTGCAGGGTGGCCCGCTGATGCACATCATCGCCGCCAAGGCGGTCGCCTTCGGCGAGGCGCTGCAGCCGGAGTTCAAGGAATACGCCGCTCAGGTGGTCAAGAACGCCCGGGCGCTTGCCGAAACGCTGATGTCAGGCGGTCTCGACGTCGTCTCCGGCGGCACCGACAACCATCTGATGCTCGTCGACCTGCGCAAGAAGAATGCCACCGGCAAGCGCGCCGAGGCAGCGCTCGGCCGCGCCTATGTCACTTGCAACAAGAACGGCATTCCCTTCGACCCGGAAAAGCCCTTCGTCACCTCGGGCGTGCGCTTGGGCGCGCCGGCCGGCACGACGCGCGGCTTCAAGGAAGCCGAATTCCGCGAAATCGGCAACCTGATCGTCGAGGTTCTCGACGGCCTGAAGGTCGCCAATTCCGACGAAGGCAATGCCGCGGTCGAAGCCGCCGTGCGCGGCAAGGTGGTCAACCTCACAGACCGCTTCCCAATGTATGACTACATGGGGTAAGGAGTAGCGATGCGCTGCCCCTATTGCGGTTCGGAAGATACTCAGGTCAAGGATTCGCGCCCGGCGGAGGACAATACGTCCATCCGCCGGCGGCGTATCTGTCCGGATTGCGGCGGCCGCTTCACGACCTTCGAGCGCGTGCAGCTGCGCGAGCTGATGGTCATCAAGAAGACCGGCCGCAAGGTGCCCTTCGACCGCGACAAGCTGGTGCGCTCCTTCGAAGTGGCGCTGCGCAAACGCCCCGTCGAGCGTGACCGCATCGAGCGCGCCGTCTCCGGCATCGTTCGCCGGCTGGAAAGCTCCGGCGAGACCGAAATCTCCTCCGAGCAGATCGGCCTGCAGGTGCTGGAAGCCATGAAGAGCCTCGACGATGTCGGTTTCGTGCGCTACGCCTCGGTCTATCGGGATTTTTCGCTTGCCGAGGATTTCGAGAAGGTTATTTCCGAAATCAACGCCAAGATCGCCCGCGACCCGCTGGACAGATGAGCCATGAGCATCACGCCGCATGACGAGAGTTTCATGGCGGCGGCGATCCGGCTGTCGCGCCGGCATCTTGGCCGCACCGCCACCAACCCTTCCGTCGGCTGCCTGATCGTCAAGGATGGCGTCATCGTCGGCCAAGCGGTCACCGCTCGCGGCGGCCGTCCGCATGCCGAGCCGCAAGCGCTCGCCGAAGCCGGCGAACTTGCCCGCGGCGCCACCGTCTATGTCACGCTCGAACCCTGCTCGCATCACGGCAAGACGCCGCCCTGTGCCGAGGCGCTGATCGCCTCTGGCGTCGCCCGCGTCGTCATCAGCGTCACCGATCCCGATCCGCGGGTTTCCGGCCGCGGCATTTCCATGCTGCGCGACGCCGGTATCGAGGTGGATGCAGGTGTACTGCAAGCCGAGGGCAGGCGTTCGCTGGCCGGTTATCTCACCCGCCAGACGAAGAACCGGCCCTATGTGACTCTCAAGCTTGCCGTTTCCGCCGATGGCATGATCGGCCGCAAGGGGGAGGGGCAGGTGGCGATCACCGGCCCGGAGGCCCGCGCCGAGGTGCAGGCGCTGCGCGCCGAAACCGACGCGATCCTGGTCGGCATCGGCACGGCGATATCGGACGATCCGCTGCTGACGGTGCGCACACCCGGCCTGGAGGCGCAGTCGCCTGTTCGCATCGTGCTCGATCCGTCTTTGGCGTTGCCGCTGACGAGCAAGCTGGTTGCGACGGCGCGAGACGTGCCGGTCATCGTGGTGGCGAGTGAGGACGTGTCGCCTTTAACGGCGGATGTGGAGGGGATACCCCCCTCTGTCCTGCCGGACATCTCCCCCACAAGTGGGGAGATTGGCAAGGAGCACGACCTGAGTTCCTCAGCTACACATGGCGATGGTTCGACTTCGAGAGACGATGTGGAGCGGGGAGCAAGCTCCCAGCCAATCTCCCTCCCTGTGGGGGAGATGCCCGGCAGGGCAGAGGGGGGTAACGCACCCTCTGACACTAACGAGGTCGAATCCCGCCGCGCCGCACTCGAAGCCGCCGGCGTCGAGATCGTCTATTGCAATCCCTATCATCCGGAAATCCTGCTGCCGGCGCTTGCGACACGCGGCATTTCTTCGCTTTTGGTCGAGGGCGGCGCCAAGACGGCGCGGCTTTTCCTGGAAGCCGGTCTCGTCGACCGCATCCAGCTTTACCAGGCGCCCGGCATCATCGGCGCGGACGGTATTGAATCGCCGCTTGATGCAACCGACATACCATCCGGTTTCGCCCATATGGGCACGCGTAAATTTGGCGCAGATCGCCTGGATGAATATGAAAGAGAGAGTTGATGTTCACCGGAATTGTCACTGATATCGGCACGATCGAGTCCGTTTCATCGCTAAAGGAGGGCATCAAGCTCCGCGTTGCGACCTCCTACAACCCTGCTACCATCGATATGGGCGCCTCCATCTCCCATTCCGGCATCTGCCTCACCGTGACCGGCCTGCCGCAGGAAGGCAGCAACGGCCGCTGGTTTGAGGTCGAGGCCTGGGAGGAGGCGCTGCGGCTGACGACGATCGACACCTGGCGGGAAGGCAGCCGCATCAACCTCGAGCGGTCGCTGAAGATCGGCGACGAACTCGGCGGCCACATCGTTTCCGGCCATGTCGACGGCAAGGCGGAAATCCTTTCGGTGACATCGGAGGGCGACGCCACGCGTTACCGCCTGCGCGCACCCGAACATCTGGCGAAATTCGTCGCCCCCAAGGGATCGATCGCCCTCGACGGCACCTCGCTGACCGTCAACGCGGTCGACGGCACGGATTTCGACGTCCTGCTCATCCGCCACACGCTCGAAGTGACAACGTGGGGCGAGCGCCAGGCTGGCGATTTCGTCAATTTCGAAGTCGACACCATGGCGCGCTACGCCGCCCGGCTGGCGGAATTTCCGAGCGCCTGAATCGAAACCGCCATCGATTTTCGAAGTTACGCTACGATTGTCCGATGTGAGCCAATGGCTGCCTCTCACGCTAACCCTCTCCCCGTAAACGGGGCGAGGGGACGTGCCCTGCGAGAACTGGGCGAGGGACGGAGACGTTGCGGCATATCCCCTTCGCCCCGCAAGCGGGGGTCCGAAGGACGGGTCGAGACGCGTGGCTCGACCCCGGTCGGTGCCGGCAGGCGGATGAGGGACTGTTCGCGATCTCCTGGGGCTTTCGCCGAAACTCGCGGTCGATTTTCGGTGTCATGCGCGAGTTGAAAGGGACGGCGCGTCTGGCCGCCCAGATAGCTCACCAAACCGGGGAGAGCTTCGTCAGATATTGGCCGTAGGCACTCTTGCCGTGCTTCTCTGCCAGCTTGGCGAGGTCGTCCTGCGAGATGTAACCCATGCGCCAGGCGACTTCTTCGGGGCAGGCGATCTTGAAGCCCTGGCGTTTCTCCAGCGTGCTGACGAAACCTGCGGCATCGTGCAGGCTGTCGGGCGTGCCGGTGTCGAGCCAGGCATAGCCCCGGCCCATCAATTCCACGAAAAGCTGGCCGCGCTCGAGATAGGCGCGATTGACGTCGGTGATTTCCAATTCGCCGCGCGGCGACGGCTTCAGGTTGGCGGCGATATCGACCACCTGCTGGTCGTAGAAATAGAGGCCGGTCACCGCCCAGTTCGATTTTGGCGCCTTCGGCTTCTCCTCGATCGACAGCGCATTCATCTTTTCGTCAAAGCCGACAACGCCATAGCGTTCCGGATCGGTGACGTGATAGGCGAAGACCGTCGCGCCTTCCCCACGACTCGTGCCGGATTTCATGATTTCCGGCAGTCCGTGCCCGTAGAAGATGTTGTCGCCGAGGACGAGTGCCGAGCTGTCACCGTGCACGAAGTCGGCGCCGATGATGAAGGCCTGGGCGAGGCCGTCCGGGCTCGGCTGTACGGCATAAGTCAGGGAAATTCCCCATTGCGAGCCGTCGCCGAGAAGGCGCTTGAAGGCTTCGAGGTCGTGGGGCGTCGTGATGATCAGCAGCTCCCTGATGCCGGCGAGCATGAGCGTCGTCAGCGGATAGTAGATCATCGGCTTGTCGTAGACCGGCATCAACTGTTTCGACACGGCCTGCGTGATCGGATGCAGACGCGTGCCCGTGCCGCCGGCAAGAATAATCCCCTTCATGCTTTCTCCTTAAAGACCTTTGTTCAAAAGGTCTTGCATGACGATCGTCATGGACTGCTTCCACTCGGGGAGCCGGATTCCATATGTTCTGGCGAGCTTGTCGCCGTTGAGACGCGAATTGGCGGGACGCTTGGCCGGTGTCGGATAGTCCGTCGTCGGGATGCGCTCGACGCCGACGTTTCTGCCGCCCGATTTAAGAAGCGCCGCGAATATCTCTTCGGCGAAGTCCGCCCAGCTTGCTTCGCCGCTGCCGGTCAGGTGAAAGGTGCCGCGGAGCGATGGGTCAGCGTCGGCGACGACCCGGGTTGCGATCGCAAGAACCGCGTCGGCGATGTCGAGTGCCGAGGTCGGGCATCCCGTCTGATCGGCGACGACGCGAAGAAGATCGCGCGTCTCGGAAAGCCGCAGCATCGTTTTCAGGAAATTGGTGCCAAAGGGCGAATAGACCCAGGCGGTGCGCAAGATGACATGGTTCGGGTTCGCCGCCGCGACGGCCGTCTCGCCCGCGAGCTTCGAACGCCCGTAGACGGAGATCGGCCCGGTCGCATCCTCTTCGCAATAGGCAGAGGCCTTGTCGCCGCTGAAGACATAGTCGGTCGAAATGTGGATGACCGGGACCCCGATCCGCGCGGCAGCCTCGGCCACCGCGCCGGCGCCGACCGCGTTGACGGAAAAGGCAAGCTCGGCTTCGCTCTCGGCCTTATCGACCGCCGTATAGGCGGCGGCGGAGACGATCACATCCGGGCGCAGAGCCGAGAAGGCGGCTGCAATGCTTGCAGGATCCGAAAGGTCCATTTCCGGGCGGCCGACCGCGATGATTTCGACGCCCGTTTCGGCGCCGCGTCTGAGCAGCGACTGTACGACCTGGCCCTGTTTACCGGTGACGGCAATGCGCATCGCTTATCACCCCTTGAAAAGGCCGAGGCGTTCGCCGGAGTAGACGTTTTCGCGCAGCGGCCTCCACCACCATTCGTTTTCCAAGTACCAGTGCACGGTCTTCTCAATGCCGGTTTCGAAGGTCTCTTGCGCCTTCCAGCCGAGTTCGCTTTCGAGTTTCGTGGCATCGATCGCATAGCGTGCGTCGTGTCCGGGGCGGTCCGTGACGTTGGTGATCAGACGCGCATGCGGTGCCTTGTCACTGTAGACGCCGTCGAGAATGGCGCAGATGCGATGAACGACATCGATGTTCCTGCGTTCATTGCGGCCGCCCACATTGTATTTTTCGCCGGGGCGCCCTCTGGATGCGATCGTGAAGAGTGCGCGGGCGTGGTCTTCGACATAGAGCCAGTCGCGAACATTTGCGCCGTTGCCGTAAACCGGAAGAGGCTTGCCCTCCAGTGCGTTCAGGATCATCAGCGGAATGAGCTTTTCCGGGAAATGGAACGGGCCGTAATTGTTGGAGCAATTGGAGACGACGACGGGCAGGCCGTAGGTGCGGTGCCAGGCGATCGCCAGATGGTCGCTCGCGGCCTTGGAGGCGGAGTAGGGCGAGGACGGATCGTAAGGCGTCGTCTCCTCGAAGAGACCCTCGTCGCCGAGCGAGCCGTAGACCTCGTCCGTCGAGACATGCAGGAAGCGGAAGGCACTCTTGCCGTGAGCGTCAAGCCCATCCCAATAGTGCCGTGCGGCATCCAGCAGACTGAATGTGCCGACGATGTTGGTCTGAATGAAATCAGCCGCGCCCGAGATCGAGCGATCGACATGGCTCTCGGCCGCGAGATGCATGACGATATCAGGGCGGAAGGACGCGAATGCTTCCTGCATCCTGGCGCGCTCGCAGATGTCGGCGCGCAGGAATTGATAGTTCGGCGCCGATTCGACGGATTTCAGCGATGCCAGATTACCGGCATAGGTCAGCGTGTCGACATTCAGCACCTCGGCGCCGATCTCGCTGACGAGGTGGCGCACCAATGCCGATCCGATGAAGCCCGCTCCGCCCGTGACCAGTATGCGCATCGTCGATCAATCCTGGGGTTGCTGTGCTGAATAGGAAAAATGGTTTGGCAGATCGGCGAGCCGCGGCAGCGTCTTGTCCTTGTCGGACGATACGATGTCTGTCTCATCGAAGGGCCAGCGAATGCCGATCGCCGGATCGTTCCAGGCGATGCCCCGATCATGCTGCGGGCTGTAGGGTGCGGTTACCTTGTAGCTGATGACGCTGTTCGGCTCGATCGTTGCGAATCCGTGTGCGAAGCCGGGCGGTATCCAGAGCTGTTTGCCGGTGTCCGGTGAGAGCTCCTGAGAGAGCCATTTGCCGAAGCTCGGTGATCCCACGCGGATATCGACGACGACATCCATGATCCGGCCGGCAAGGCAGCGCACCAGCTTGCCCTGTGCAAAGGGCGGTATCTGGAAATGCAGCCCCCGGACGGTGCCGGCCTGCGCCGAAAGCGATTCATTGTCCTGGACGAACGTGACGTCGGCCACATTTTCCCGGAACCAGGCATCCTTGAATACCTCGGAGAAGTAGCCGCGGTGATCGCCGAAACGTGGCGGCGTGATCGCAACGATGCCCTCGATGGCGGCGGTCTCAATATGCATGACTTACCTTTTCTGCGGCCTTCATCAGGCGCCCGCCTTCATAACGCTCATCAGCATCTCCGCCTGCGAGCGGCTCTGGATGGCGGCAAGGCCTTTTGCGGCAATGGTATCGCGCTCGTCGGCATCTGCGATCAGCTTGTAGCAGCGCTCGATCATGTCGTCATAGGGCTCGATTGCCAAGCCGCCGATGAAGGGCTGGAGGTCCGGATCGCGGATGTCGCCTTCCGTCAGCACGCAAACCCGATTGGCGAGCAGGTAGGAAATGCGCACGATCTCGAAGACGCCGCTCGCATAATGATGGATGTTGATGACGATCTTGGCGCGGGCAATCGCCGCATCGCGTTCCGCACCATAGATGTTGAAGAGATGCGCGACCTTGAGCCCGCCCTCTTCAAGCGTCTTCAGGATGTGATGGCGGCGTTCGTTCATCGAGCCGTAGAAGAGCACGTCGATATCCTTGACGACGGCATGCTGGATCTGGCTCAGGCAACTGTTGTAACCGATTTCGAGCACGCCGGCGTGATCGATACCCTTGGCGGCAAGGTTTTCGCGGTTGCGCGGGCTGTAGTCGAGCACCGGCATTGCCCTCAGGATCGACATATAGCGCGAATTGATCCAGATGCTTTCTTCGGACACCTGCTCGAGATTGATGATGACACTGTCCTTCGGCAGATGATCGACGATTTCGGCCGGAAGGAGGTTGCCGCCATAAATGATCGGCGCACGGTCCGCGAACTCGTTCATGTCTCTGACGATCGGCGCAGAACCGCCCAGCTCATGGAAGGCACCCTGCAGACCGAGCGCAACCTCGTCGAAGGCGTGGCTGTGGTTGTAATTGGCAGGCGTCACGATCCAGATGCAATGGCGATCCTTGTGGGCCTGCCATCCGCCGGCAAAGGGCTGCAATGCGTTGCGAAGCGGCTGCTCGATCTTCTGGGCGGCGGGGATCTCGGTACGCACAGCCTGCTGCGGCGCCGGGGAGGCGCCGGAAGCCTGCGGAGCATAGGCACGCATCAGTTCGCGGCCACCCGTGAACTGGCCGCGCGGCATCCAGACCGGCGGATCATCGGCGAACCAGATAAGGTGCGGCTGCTTGATCAGTGGTTGGCGGCCCTCCTGCCAAGAGGCCAAGTGGGCCTCGTCGGGGCTCTGAAGAAAAGCTTCCTTGGCGGAAAAGAGACCATGCAGCATCCGGCCGAGGCGGCCACCGAACTTCCACTCGAAATCGGCAGGCGCCGGCACGAAGGCGGCGATCTTCAATCCTGTTGTAGCAGCCTGCTGGACATAGAGCCCGAGCAGACGCTCGATCACGAAGGGGCGCATCGTCGCGTTGGCGTCGCGTGAATACTGCGCCGAACCGGCATAGGCAATGCCCGCCGGCGTGCCGCGGCGCCATTCATTTTCCAGCGATTCCAGAATGACTTCGCAAAAGGCGAAATATCCGGACCAGAACTTCCTGTTGCCGCAGAAATAGTTGCAGAACATGAAGGCGGTTTTGTCTTGCGGCGGCGCGATCGGATAGCCGAGCTGCTGGATATGGAGGAAGATCGGCTCCATGCCTGGACGGCCGCCAAGCAGGGAATGCTCCCAGACGTTGCTGTAGATCGCGGCGTGGCCGATCAGCGGATTGTAGAGATAGGCGTCCGCACCTTCCGCCCTGGCCTTTTCCGCCTCGGTAACGAAGGATGGGAAGCTCGTCACCGACTTCACCTCGAATTTGCTGGACAGCAGTCCCCAGAACACGTCCTCGCCGAGGCCGATCGCCTCGTGATGCGCATGCAGGATGCGGAAGAGCTCGTATTCGCGGGTCGCAGCCTGCGTGTTGAATGAGATGTCGAGCGGTACGGCAGTCGCGTCGAGCTGGCTGCGCTGCGAAGGGCCGAGATAAGGCTGGTAGATAATGACGGACCCCGTGCCGGCAGCTTTTTCCGTGAGAAGCGCCAGATCAGGAAGACCGGCCGGCAGAGCGGGAATAGGCTGATTGATCGTCAAGGCATCGTCCTTCGTGCATGGCCGCCGTCTTCGCGATTCACGAAACGGCTTCGGGCTGGTTTGGGTATCGACTATTGGATGTGAAGCTTGCGCCACACTGTTCGCAGGACTTTCGCTGGTCAGCCTGGAGGGATTGCAGGAGCTCGACCTATCCGGGGTCAGTTTTCTCTAGCCAGCTTTGCTCGCTCAGCCGCTTCTGCTGCCAGTATCGCAAAGACTTGCGATACTACGTTTGGGATTGCCTCGGTTTATACGCCGGTTCTATAAACACCATCATTCGATACGGTAGCCATATCTCCGAACAAGAACCCAGGCAGGTTGTTGCCATAGAGCTCGGCCAACCGCTTGATTAGAAGATAGCTTCCCAGACGCTCCTGGCAAAATGAGATCGCACGTTTCTGCACGGGATCTTCGGCTTGAAACGGTTGATATCGTTTCGCAAATTCAAGAGACGGCGCCACAAGGCGCACAAAAGTATCCAGCCACCAGTCCGTCGGATATGTGCCGAGCTCAATACCTCCAGGAACGAGAGTGCCGGAATTAAAAAAATGCAAAGCTTCGGCTTGCGTTAAAGTATTTGCTTCGACTGAAAACGCCGTATATCTGAAAAAGTCAACAATATTGTGGCAGCCTGCATAGTGATACGATATGTTATGTAGATTCAATGGACGAGGCAGAAAGAAATCTTCTGAAAAAATCGCCGGATTCTCTGGTCTTGTGATTTCTACTTCTTCTGAAGTTGCTATATTCATGCCGGGATATTCGGGATTCGGCGTTCCGATTCTTAGTCTTGTTAAAAATTTACGATACTGCCAGATGGTAATGTTGCGAGGTTTTACAGTTTCTTCCGAGACGACTTTTGCGATGACTAGCGTTCCCAGCGATCCTGACAATTTCGCGTGAATCTCCTCCGGCTCGCTGAAAAAATCATAACCGGCGATAACATCCATCCCCCTGTTGTCCAAAGGCGGTTTGGAATTGAGCCATATGATTTTCGAGCCCTCCGGAGGAGGGTAGCTCGGCAAATCCTTATGGCAAACAATGAAAATGGTCATATCTGTAATCAGCCTCTTGTGGATGGGGAGTTTCTGCCGGCTGCAATTACCACGCTGCTCGCCCGTCATTGCCTCCTGTCAGCGTGAGGGGTGCGAAGGTATCTGCCTTGGGGATGTTTCTATAGCGCGTTCCTTGCGCGTAGCAGGTGCGAAGCCGGATCTATCCGGGAATGAAGTCGGGTGCCGCAAGCCGAAGCGCGTCGACATTCTTTTGCTTGAGCCTGCTGTCGCCATCGGCGATATCGGCACGTGTCAACAAGACCGCAATAGCGGTCGGTCTCCTCCCATATCGACGGGCGCTGGGCAACCCGCTCGACGAAATTCCCTAACGCGAAAACTGAATGACTTCGCCATTATACTGTGCGCGCGCCGTCTCGCGGAAGCCGAGCTTGGCTGCGACCCTGAGCGACGCCACGTTCTCGGGGCTGATGATGCAGCTCATTGTCTTTCCCGGAAAACGCGCTGCCGCCCAGCCGATCAGGGCTGTCAGCGCCTCGGTGGCATAACCGCGGCCCTGGGCCGCCGGCATCAGCACCCAGCCGACCTCCATCGTTCCCTCGATTGACGGCTCCATTTCGCGGCGGGCTTCGAGAAATCCGGCTTCGCCGATGAACCGGCCGCTTGCCTTTTCCTCGATCGCAAGAAAGCCGAAGCCCATATGATGCCACATGCCGGCAATGCGCAGCATACGGGCCCAGCTCTGCTCGCGCGTCGAGGGCGCGCCGCTGATGAGGCGGACGACATCCTCGTTCGCCCACAACGCTGCATGCGCTTCGAAATCGTCGAGGTGGTGAGGGCGAAGTATCAACCGCTGCGTTTCGAGCGTCGGAATGTCGGTCACATCGGTTCCCCTGAAAGCTGTACGGTCAGGCGCCGGCTTCGCCGTCCCAGTAATCGAGAGGATTTTCCGCGCGTCCCATATGCCGGAATCGCCCGGGCCTTGCGCCATCTCTGTTGGTCTTGGCAAGAAACTTTCCGGAATCGGGATATTCGACGATCTCGGTCTTCGCCATCGTCGAGATGCCGAGATAGACGAGGGTCGCCGTGCCGGTGTTGATGATCTGGTGCGCCGTTTCAGGCCCGCCGGCCGGCGCGCCGAGCACGTCGCCGGCTTTGATCGCATGGCGCTCGTCGCCGAAGCGGTATTCGCCGGTGCCCGCGATCACGTAGAAAAGCTCGTCTTCGACATGGTGATTGTGGAAGGGGCAGCTCGATTTGCCCGACGGCACTTCATTATAGCTGATGCCGAGACCGGCCAGACCAAGACGTGCGCCGAACGAGGCGTCGGCCCCTTCGTAGAACTCGCCCTGTTTCCAGTGATCGAGCGCGAGATCGGCGATATTGAGCACCGTTTTCGGTTCCGTCGCCATGATGTCCTCCTGTTGCAGGAAGAGAAGCTATCATCTTGGCGGAAAATTCAATGCCCGTCTGCGCTGATCCGGGAAATTCCCGGCATGGGCGGAGAGGAGACCGCCGCCCATGCTTTGAGCGCCGCGCTTCGGGCGGAACGCGCCGGGACGCTCTGTCGTTGGCGATGCGCTGGAACCTCAGCGGACGTAGAACGTCAGGCTTCCGTCAGCCGCCTGTTCGGCATTGACGATGTTGCGGACGTCGACGCCTTCATGGTTGAGCCGACGGGCAAGCGACCGGTTGGCGTCGATCGAAGCCTGGATGCCGCGGATGGCCTGGCCGGAGCGTTCCGGCGCCGAGCGCGGGCCTGTCGTCTCGTCATCGAGATTGCGCCAATTATGGACCTGCTCGACGTTGAAGTCATTGCCCTGGAAGGTCCTGAGCGTCTGCTCGATGCCGTGGGCGGTGTTCATCCCAAGACTTTCGGCCCGGCTGGCGCCGGCAAATGCAAGCGAGGAGAGGGCGGCGGCGAGGGTGATTGTGACAACGCGGTTCATGATTGTATCCTTTCATCTGCTTTGACGGTCGGCTGTCTTTGCAGGGGATCGTCTCGTCACGACATGGAATTGGCGTTGCCCTCTTCGCGATTCAATGGACTAAGCCACTGAAAATCCATTAAAAATTCTTCATGAAAATTGCCTTCGAATTGCCGTTTTCCAGGCGTCCGGGGAAACTGGTTTGAAAGGCCTGCTCAGCTGTGCAGCTATCCCTTTGCCGATATTTCGTCTTTGGCGTTGCGGCATCGGGCGAAAGTGCTTGCCATTCTGATGAAGGCATGTTTTGACCGCGGCCTGCCGAGTGGAAAACGCCCCATAAACCGAAGGTGAACCATGCCGAGAGAGACCGCTCCCCATATTTTGATCGTTGAGGCCCGCTTCTACGACGACATGGCCGATGCCCTGCTCGAAGGCGCGACCTTCGCATTGCAAGAGGCCGGCGCCACCTTTGAGGTCGTCACCGTTCCCGGCGCGCTGGAAATTCCGGCAGCGATTGCCATGTCGCTCGATGGAGACGACAATGGCGGCACGCATTATGACGGCTATGTCGCCCTCGGCATGGTCATCCGCGGCGAGACCTATCACTTCGATATCGTGTCGAACGAATCCTCGCGCGCTTTGATGGATCTCGCGGTCAGCGAGTCCCTTGCCATCGGCAACGGCATACTGACCGTGGAAAATGACGAACAGGCCTGGGCGCGCGCGCGCCGCTCGGACAAGGACAAGGGCGGATTTGCCGCTCGCGCAGCTCTGACGATGATCGAGCTGAAGCAGAAACTGGGTGCATGAAGAATGAGTGACGACAAGACGGAACGGCCGGTCAAGACTGCGAACCAGCGGGGCGCTGCCCGTCTTGCTGCCGTTCAGGCGCTTTATCAGATGGATGTCGGCGGCACGGGCGTTCTGGAAATCGTCGCTGAATACGAGGCGCATCGCCTCGGCCAGGAAATCGACGGCGCGACCTACCTGAAGGCCGATGCCGGCTGGTTCCGCTCCATCGTCTCCGGCGTGGTGCGTGATCAGGTCCGCCTCGATCCGCTGATCGCTGCAGCGCTGCAGGATGATTGGGCTCTGTCGCGGCTTGACAGCACCGTGCGCGCCATCCTGCGCGCCGGCGTTTTCGAACTCCTTGACCGCAAGGACGTTCCGGTGGCGGTCATCGTCACCGAATATGTCGAGATCGCACAGGCGTTTTTCGAGGACGACGAGCCGAAGCTCGTCAACGCCGTGCTCGACCGCATCGCCAAGCAGGTCCGCGGCGAGGCGAAGAGATAGGTTCTTAGCCGCCAAACGATCTCCCTTCGTCTTTCTTCTCAGCGTAACGGTTTTCGCCCGTTGCGGTCTTGACGCCACGTGATCGACCACGCAATCTCCGCACCGCTTAGCTGTGGCATTTCTGTGGAGAGGAAGGCGAGTCGGCGGCGTATCTGCCGGAGGAGGAGTGAACTCCGGCCTATGGGAGGAAAGAGCGAAATGACCATTCTTTTATGCGTAATTGCATGCGGTCTGCTCTCGGTGGTCTATGCCGCCTGGGCAACCCGGTCGGTGCTTGCCGCCGATCAGGGAAACAGCCGGATGCAGGAGATCGCGGGCTATATCCGCGAAGGCGCTCAGGCCTATCTGACGCGCCAGTATCGCACCATTGCCCTCGTCGGCGTCGTTGTCTTCATCGCAGCCTGGCTGCTTCTTTCCGCCACGGCCGCCATCGGCTTCCTGATTGGCGCCGTGCTGTCAGGCGCTGCCGGTTTCATCGGCATGCACGTCTCCGTCCGCGCCAACGTGCGCACCGCGCAGGCCGCGTCCGCCAGCCTCTCCGCCGGCCTCGACATCGCCTTCAAGTCGGGTGCGATCACCGGCATGCTGGTGGCGGGCCTCGCGCTGCTCGGCGTCTCCATCTACTACACTATTCTGACCGTCGGTCTCGGCCATGAGAGCGGCTCGCGCGACGTCATCGATTCGCTGGTGGCGCTCGGCTTCGGCGCTTCGCTGATCTCGATCTTCGCCCGTCTCGGCGGCGGCATCTTCACCAAGGGCGCCGATGTTGGCGGCGACCTCGTCGGCAAGGTGGAAGCCGGCATTCCCGAGGACGATCCGCGCAACCCGGCGACGATTGCCGATAACGTCGGCGACAATGTCGGCGACTGCGCCGGCATGGCCGCCGACCTTTTCGAGACCTATGCGGTCTCCGTCGTTGCCACCATGGTTCTCGCCGCGATCTTCTTTGCCGGCGCGCCGATCCTCGAGTCCGCGATGATCTATCCGCTGGCGATCTGCGGCGCCTGCATCATCACCTCGATCATCGGCACCTTCTTCGTCAAGCTCGGTTCGAACGGCTCGATCATGGGCGCCCTCTACAAGGGCCTCATCGTCACCGGCCTCTTGTCGATCATCGGTCTCGGCGCCGCCACCTCGCTGACGGTCGGCTGGGGCTCGCTCGGCACCGTTGCCGGCGCCGACGTGACGGGCACGAACCTCTTCGTCTGCGGCCTTGTCGGCCTCGTCGTCACCGCGCTGATCGTCGTCATCACCGAATATTATACCGGCACCGGCAAGCGTCCGGTCGTTTCGATCGCCCAGTCGTCGGTGACCGGTCACGGCACCAACGTCATCCAGGGTCTGGCGGTCTCGCTGGAATCGACCGCCCTGCCGGCCATCGTCATCGTCGGCGGCATTCTTGCCACCTATCAGCTCGGCGGCCTTTTCGGCACCGGCATTGCGGTCACCGCCATGCTCGGTCTTGCCGGCATGATCGTTGCGCTCGATGCCTTTGGCCCGGTCACCGACAATGCCGGCGGCATCGCCGAAATGTCGCATCTGCCGCCGGAAGTGCGCAAGTCGACCGATGCGCTCGACGCCGTCGGCAACACCACGAAGGCGGTGACCAAGGGTTACGCGATCGGTTCGGCCGGCCTCGGTGCGCTGGTGCTTTTTGCCGCCTATGCCAACGATCTCAGATATTTCGCCGCCCATGGCGACCAATATCCCTACTTCGCCAATATCGGCGAAATCTCCTTCGAATTGTCGAACCCCTATGTCGTCGCCGGCCTGCTGTTCGGCGGCCTGATTCCCTATCTCTTCGGCGGCATCGCCATGACAGCCGTCGGCCGCGCCGCCGGCTCGATCGTCGAGGAGGTGCGCCGCCAGTTCAAGATGAAGCCGGGCATCATGCAGGGCACGGAAAAGCCGGATTACGGTAAGGCCGTCGACCTTCTGACCAAGGCGGCCATCCGTGAAATGATCGTGCCGTCGCTGCTGCCGGTGCTGGCGCCCATCGTCGTCTATTTCGGCGTGCTTCTGATCTCCGGCTCCAAGGCCTCCGCCTTTGCCGCCCTCGGCGCATCGCTGCTCGGCGTCATCATCAACGGCCTCTTCGTCGCTATCTCGATGACCTCGGGCGGCGGCGCCTGGGACAATGCCAAGAAGAGCTTCGAGGACGGTTTCGTCGACAAGGACGGCGTGCGTCACATGAAGGGTTCGGATGCGCACAAGGCCTCCGTTACCGGCGATACCGTCGGCGATCCCTACAAGGACACAGCCGGCCCTGCCGTCAACCCGGCGATCAAGATCACCAATATCGTGGCACTTCTGCTGCTCGCCGTTCTCGCCGGTTGATGGCTGCAACAGCGGCTGGCAGCCCCTCACCCTAACCCTCTCCCGGTAAAAACGGGGAGAGGGGACGTGCCATGCGAGACGTTGGTAAGGGACGGAAAGAGTGCGACTATCGCCCTTCGCCCCGTTTACGGGGAGAAGGTGGCGGCAGCCGGATGAGGGGCGGGCGTCCAATCTCCTGGGCCGAAGATGACGCCGAGTAAAAACACGAGGTTTGTCAACAAAAAACCCGCCGGAGCGATCCGGCGGGTTTTGTCGTTGAAGCTTGTCCGATCAGCGCAGGCTGCTCGGATTCTGCGGCGTGCCGCCGGCGCCGCCGCCGAACAGGCTGCGGGCGGCGCTCGCAGCGCTGCCGCCGGAAAGCATCTGCTGCAGGAAGGTGAGTTCCTTGCCGCCGGTCGGCGTGACGCGCCCGATCGTGTCGAACACCTTGCCGTCCTGCAGCGTATAATTGGCGCGGCGGCTGACGACGCCGTCCTTGTCGAAATAGATCGCCAGAACGCTCTGATCGACGACCTTCAGCTTCTGAAAGGCGACCGAACGCGTGCGCCGCTGCGAGATGTAATAGAAGACTTCGCCGTCGAAGGTCGCCGTCGTCGACGGGGTGCCGAGCGAAAGCAGCGCCTGCTCGCGGCTCGAGCCTTCCGGAACGAGATTGAGCGACTGCTGGTCGGCGACGTAGCCGCCATTGAGCACGGTGCCGGTCTGGCAGCCCGAAAGAGCAGTGGTTGAGGCGATTATGAAGGCAATGGCCGCGCTGCTGAAGAACTTCATGTCAGACTTGAAATACCGTTTCTTCAACGACATCTACTCCCTTGAGTGTCGATAGCAGCCGTTTGGGCCTTGCACGCTTCCTCCTGCAAAACCATTGTGGCCATTCCGGGTCGAATGTCCCGAATTTGTTTCCCAACGCCTCGAAGGCGTCGTCCCGAAACTGGCTACGATCGGCATTGCAATTCGCGCCTGCTTCGGTAAACCAGCTTTCGAAATCATGCAACAAGGCCAGACGCCAGCCGGCGTGAAGATTGAGGCATTTCCGGAAAAAACAATGATCTTCGGTCTCTTCCGCAAGAAAAACAACAATCAGGCGATCGTCGACAGGCAATATGCGGCGCTGACGGCCGCCGCGCGCATGCCGGAACTTTATGAGCGGCTCAATGTGCCGGACACGGTCATGGGCCGTTTCGAAATGCTGTCGATCGTGATGATTCTGTATTTTCGCCGTACGCGTGCCTCTGCTGTCAGCGGCCAGGAGATCGCCCAGGAGATCGTCGACGCCTTTTTCCAGGACATCGACTATTCGATCCGCGAACTCGGCATTGGTGACAACAGCGTGCCGAAACGCATGAAGAAGCTCGCCGGCATGTTCTACGGCCGGCTCGAAGCCTATTCGAAGGCGATGGATGCGGGCGATCGCGAAGCGCTTGCGCTCGCCCTCCAGCGCAATATCTACCCCGAAAGCCCGGCGCCGGCCGATATGTCCGGCCTTGCCGGCTGGATGGTGGCGGCAGAAGCCCATCTGTCCGCCGTTCCGGAAGAGATGATTGCCGGCGGCTCGGCAACGCTGCCGCCGGTCGCCTGAAGGAGGAAATAATGAAGAACGATCGGGACGATGTTCCCTTCTCCTATCACGTCAAGGTCGGCCATATCTCCGCCAACCCCGTCGAGGTCCATATCGAGGCCGACGCCAGCGAATTGAAGGCGCTCGCCGAGGCCTGGAACGTCGTCTCCGTCGAGGCTCTGAGCGCCGATCTGCAGATTGGCCGCTGGAAGCGCGACGGCGTGCGCGTCAAGGGCCGCGTGCAGGCGAAGATCGTCCAGTCCTGCGTCGTGACGCTCGAACCGGTCGAAGCCACCATCGACGAAAACTTCGAGCAGATTTTCGTGCCTGAAGGTTCCAAGCTTGCCCGCCAGCCCGGCAATGACGCCGGTGAAATGCTGCTCGATCCAGACGGTCCTGATCTGCCCGAGACCTTTGTCGGCGATACGATCGATGCCGGCGAGGTGGTCGCGGAATTCGCCGCTCTTGCGATCGACCCCTATCCGCGCAAAGAGGGCGTCGAGTTCGAAGGTCATATCGAAGATAGCGGCGAGAACGATAAAAAGCCCTCCGCTTTCGCGGTTCTCAAGGACTGGAAAAAGGACTGAAGCCTCGCTGGCATTTGACACAATTCAGTTGTATGCGACGCCAAAACCAGTATTTTGGCCGAAATTTCGCCCCTCGGCGGAAAGAAGGATCAGGGACGCGTGATCAGAATATCTCTCGACCTCATGGGTGGCGACTTTGGTCCCCAGGTTGTCATCCCCGGCGCTGCCAAGGCGCTGGATCGGCATCCGGATATTTCTTTCGTTTTTTACGGTCTTAAGGAACAGTGCGATCCTGTTCTCGCCAAATTTCCGAAACTTAAGGAAAAATCGGTCTTTCACGATTGCGAGCTTGCGGTCAGCATGGAAGAGAAGCCGAGCCAGGCGCTGCGCCGTGGCCGCTATGTCTCCACCATGTGGCGTTCGATCGAAGCGGTGAAAACGGGCGATGCCGATGTCGCGGTCTCGGCCGGCAATACCGGGGCGCTGATGGCGATGGCGAAGTTCTGTCTTCGCACCATGGCCAATATCGAGCGCCCGGCGATCGCGGCGATCTGGCCGACGCTGAAGGGTGAGAGCATCGTGCTCGATGTCGGCGCGACGATCGGCGCCGATGCGCAGCAGCTGATGGATTTCGCTCTGATGGGCGGCGCCATGGCGCGCGCGCTTTTCGAGATCGAACGCCCGACGATCGGCCTTCTGAACGTCGGCGTCGAAGAGGTGAAAGGCCAGGAAGAGGTCAAGGAGGCCGGTAGGCTGTTGCGCGAGGCGAATATCGATTCGCTCGAATATTCCGGCTTCGTCGAGGGCAACGATCTCGGCAAGGGCACCGTCGACGTCGTCGTCACCGAAGGCTTCTCCGGCAATATTGCGCTCAAGACCGCCGAAGGCACGGCCAAGCAGATCGCCGAATATCTGCGTGCGGCCATGTCGCGCACGCTGCTCGCCCGCATCGGCTACCTCTTCGCCAAAGGCGCCTTCGACATGCTTCGCGAGAAACTCGATCCGAGCAAGGTCAACGGCGGCGTGTTTCTCGGCCTGAACGGCATCGTCATCAAGAGCCATGGCGGCGCCAATGCCGAAGGCATCGCCGCCGCGATCGAGGTCGGCTACGACATGGCCAAGAACGGCCTCAATCAGAAAATAGAAAACGATCTTAAGAAATATCATGCCAAGCGCCTGCCCCCGATGGGCCCGGAAGCGGCATGAGCGATGGGGTTCAATCGAATATGATCCGTTCAGTGGTTCGCGGATTCGGAGCCGCACTTCCGAAGCGCGTGATGACCAATCAAGATATGGAAGCCATCGTCGATACGTCGGATGAATGGATCGTCCAGCGCACCGGCATCCGCCAGCGTTACGTGGCCGGCGACGACGAGACGACGGCCTCGCTCGGCGAGGCGGCCGCGCGGGCGGCGCTCGAAAATGGCGGGCTGACGCCCGACGACATCGATCTCATCATCTGCGCCACCTCGACGCCCGACAACACGTTTCCGGCGACCTCGGTCAACATCCAGAACCGTCTCGGCATGCGCCACGGCTTCGCCTTTGACGTTCAGGCCGTCTGCACCGGTTTCGTCTATGCGGTGACGACTGCGGACGCCTATATCCGCGGCGGCCTTGCAAAACGCGTTCTGGTGATCGGCGCCGAGACTTTTTCGCGCATTCTCGACTGGAACGACCGCACGACCTGTGTGCTCTTCGGCGACGGCGCCGGCGCGATCGTGCTGGAGGCGGCCGAAGGCGAGGGGACGTCTGAAGACCGCGGCGTGCTGACCGCGCATCTGCGTTCCGACGGTTCGCACAAGGACAAGCTTTATGTCGACGGCGGACCGTCGACGACCGGCAGCGTCGGCAAGCTGCGCATGGAAGGCCGCGAGGTTTTCAAATACGCCGTCGGCATGATCACCGATGTCATCCAGGCTGCGTTCGATTCGACCGGCACCACCGCCGAAGATCTTGACTGGCTGGTGCCGCACCAGGCCAATCGACGCATCATCGACGGTTCGGCGAAGAAGCTGAACATCGATGCGGAAAAGGTCGTCGTCACGGTCGATCTGCACGGCAATACCTCGGCCGCCTCGATCCCGCTCGCGCTTGCGACCGCTGCCGGCGACGGCCGCATCAAGAAGGGTGACCTGGTGATGCTCGAAGCGATGGGCGGCGGCTTCACCTGGGGCGCCGTTCTGTTGCGCTGGTAAGCGCAAATCCTAAAAAACTGGCGGCGAACAAGAGCTTGACCGTGAGGCGCAAGACAAATACTCTTCGATCGCTTTCACAAAATAATTTGTAATGGGCGGGGAAACCATGACCGGAAAAACAGTGACGCGAGCAGACCTGGCGGAATCCGTTTTCCGAAAGGTTGGGCTTTCCCGGACAGAATCCGCCGAACTTGTCGAAACCGTCATCGACGAAATCTGCAACGCCATCGTGCGTGGTGAAACCGTCAAGCTTTCTTCCTTCGCCACCTTTCAGGTTCGCGACAAGAACGAGCGGATCGGCCGCAACCCGAAGACCGGCGAGGAGGTTCCGATCTCTCCCCGCCGGGTCATGACCTTCAAGGCATCGAACGTGCTGAAGACGCGCATCCTCAAGGCGCATGTCGCTCGCAAGGTCAAGCTGAAGCCGCAGAATCCGGCTCTCTGATATCGGTCTTCCGCCTGCTCGGAACGGCTTTTTTCTCCCGCATCATCCATCGCCTGTGCGCAACGTCGACACATGACTTGAATTGTCGGCGCCAAACCTTTGAAATATGGTGAGTCGCCGTTGGATCGAGCCTGCGAGGTTGCGTAGCAGTATGACGTTGGACAAGAGCCCCGATGCCTTTCGCACCATCAGCGAAGTCGCAGACGATCTTGATCTGCCGCAGCATGTGCTGCGCTTCTGGGAAACGCGGTTTCCTCAGATAAAGCCGATGAAACGCGGCGGTGGCCGTCGCTACTACCGGCCGGAGGATGTCGACCTTCTCAAGGGCATCCGGCATTTGCTCTATGATCACGGCTATACGATCAAGGGCGTGCAGAAGCTTCTGAAGACCAACGGCAACAAGTTCGTCATATCGGTCGGCCATGGCGACCTCGCTAGCGTCGAGGCGCTTGCCTCGGGCGTGCAGGAGACGGGATCGGGCGAGCCGCGCGTCGGCATGGCCGAGGAGGACCAGATTGTCGGCCGCGCCAAGCCGCCCATCACCCGCCGGTTCTTCAACTTCGTCGCCGGAGATGACGATCAGCCGGAAGTCTCGATCGGCAAGTCGAGCATCGGCAAGGAAGACAGGGCGCTGCTGCAGGAGGCGCTCTACGACCTCCTCGAATGCAAGCGTCTGCTTGATCAGGTGCGTTGAGCAAACACGCCTCAGGCTTCAGCAAGCAGCTTCATCGCCTGTTCGAGCTCGCTGAGCTGGAAAGGTTTGCGCAGCACCGGCAGCGTGCTTGGGGTGCTGCCTTCCGGTGCACTGCCATAGCCCGTCGCATAGAGATAGGGTTTGCCGCGCTCGTCGAGCAGCTTTGCGACCGGCAGCGAACTCCGGCCGGCAAGTGAGACGTCGAGGATGGCGGCGTCGAACTCCGTGTCCTTGGCAGCCGCGAGCGCCCGTTCCAGGTCGGGCGCAGTCGCGCAAACCCGATAGCCGAGATCGCTCAGCATGTCCTCGAGCAGCATGGCGATCAGCGCATCGTCCTCGACGATGAATATGTCTTTCATGATCCCGTCCACCCATTCCCCTTGCTGGGCACGAAGTTTATGTGACCGCTTGTGCAGCTCGTCAAGATGCTGCACGCAGCGGTGGTAAAACCTGTTGCGCAAAAGCCGCGCCGCGGTTTTACGGAACGATATGTGTAACCATAAAAGCCTCAGGCGCGGCAAGCGAATCTGAAAGATCGCGCCGCGCTTTCGAAACAGCATATTGCCCGGCGAAATTCGTTGTGCAAAAGCTGAGATGCCGTTTCAGCGACGGCTACTGCAAAATTCGCGAAATGGGAATCGCTTTACGGAAAAAATTATGCAGTAATTCAAAGCGTTGCAGCGTCCTTTGCGCGCGTCTGAAAGGACGCGCGGCGCTGTGAGAAGGGGTATGGAATGGATTTGCTGAGTGCCACGGATTGGCTGCGTCACAGGCCGGGCTATACCTATCCGCTGGCGGTTGCCTTCGTTGGTCTGACGTTTCTTCTGCGACTCGCTGCCAGCGATTATCTCTCCGGTTTTCCCTTCCTGAGTTTCCTCCCGGCGATCTTGCTCGCCAGTTTCATCGGCGGCGCAGGACCGGGCCTTCTCGCGGCCATGGTTGCGGCCTTCGTCGTTCAGCAGTTTTTCGTCGAGCCGCATGACGCATTCTGGCCGGTCAGCGCCGGCCAATGGGTTGGCCTTTCGACCTATCTGGTCAATGCCGCGATCATCATCGGACTGATGGAGATGATCATCATCGCCCATGGCAGGCAGAGCCGCCTCCGCTCCGAGCTCAACGGCTTCAACGCGCGCCTGGAGGAGACGGTGGGCGAGCGCACTGCAGCACTCAGACACGAAATGGAAGAGAATGCCGCCGCCCAGGCGCAGGTCCGCCAGCTGCAGAAGATGGAGACGATCGGCCAGCTCACAGGCGGCGTCGCCCATGATTTCAACAACATGCTGGCAATCATCATCGGCAATCTCGATCTTGCCCAGCGGCGCATGACCGGACATGAGGATCCGCGCCTCCTGAACTCCCTTCAGAATGCCAGAGACGGGGCCCAGCGGGCGGCGGTGCTGACCGCGCGTCTTCTCGCCTTCTCGCGCCAGCAGCCGCTCGCCCCGGAGGTGATCGACGTCAACAAACTGGTCGGCGGCATGTCGGAGTTGCTGCGACGCACGCTCGGCGAACATATCCGGATCGAGACCGTGCTCGCCGGCGGCCTCTGGCCGAGCTTTGCCGATTTGAGCCAACTCGAAAACGCCATGTTGAACCTGGCCGTCAATGCGCGCGACGCTATGCCCGGCGGCGGTCATCTGACGATTGAGACTGCCAATACCGAACTGGATGAGCGATATTCACGGATGCATTCGGAGGTCGAAGCGGGCCAGTATGTGATGATCAGCATCACCGACACCGGCACCGGCATGTCGCCAGACGTGATCGACCGCGCCTTCGATCCGTTTTACACCACCAAAGGACCCGGCAAGGGCACGGGCCTCGGCCTCAGCCAAGTCTACGGCTACATCAAGCAGAGCGGCGGCCATATCAAGATCTATTCGGAGATCGACCGCGGAACGACGGTAAAGATCTATCTGCCACGCCATGTCGGCAAGGCGGATGCGCGCCTCGCTGCCGCCGGCGCCCAGCCGCTTCCCCAGGGCAGCGTCAACGATACGATCCTGGTGGTGGAGGACGATGAACACGTCCGCACCATGACCGCCGAAAGCCTGCATGAACTCGGTTACACCGTATTGCAGGCGGGAAGCGGCGTGGAGGCGCTTCTCCTTCTCGAGCAGAATTCCGATATCGACCTGATCTTCACCGATATTGTGATGCCGCAGATGAGCGGGCGTCAGCTTGCCGACGCCGTTCAGGAAAAATGGCCAAGAATCCGGATCCTTTACACCACGGGTTACACGCGCAATGCCATCGTCCACAATGGCGTGCTGGATCACGGCGTTTCGCTGCTCGCCAAGCCTTTCAGCCTGGAGCAGCTCGCCCATAAGATCCGCGAGCTTTTGAATATGCCGGTGAGGATGGGAGGCGAGGAGGCGTGAAGTCGCGCGCGACGCGCGTCTCCAGCCTCCCGATCACCTTATTCAAGAACCTGAATCACGCGGTGCGTCTTCGGCTCGACGATGACGCGACGTTCGTTGATGACCGTGTAGCCATAGCCGTCGACATTGGGCACGGTATGGATTTCGACGGTGTCCGGCAGCGTCGCGCCAACCGTGATCTCACCATCATAGACGACCGATGGCGTGTTTTGCTCCATGACATAAGTGCGCACCTCGCCGGGCAGGACGACAGAGCCGGTTGGTGCGGGATCGGTGATGACGACGGTGCTCTGCGCGAAGGCGGCCGAGCAGATGGTCAGCATGGCGGCCGTAGCCAACATGATCTTGCGCATGGGATGTTCTCCTTTTTAAACCCTGGACATCAAGGCAACGTCGGCCATGCAGCATAGTTCCGCCCTGGCCTGCCGCCTTGGCGGGGGGGCGGGCATGCCGATTGTTTGTTGCTAAACGACTTTGTGCACCATACGGTTGAGCTGTCCGAATCATGTTCAGTGCGAGTCTTCCGGTGGCATCAGGGGCGGGCTCTTTACACTTCATTAACCATGTCGGCGGCTTATGTCGGGTGAACGGCCGGGTGGTCGTTGATTCGAAGGTCCGTCGCGTTTCGGTTTGCGAATGGATATCTGGAAAGACGATTGCGGCGGCTCGAGACATGCGCTTGCGGAAGACGATATCGCTGGTGGCAGTGGCGGGCATGATGGCCGGCTGCACGTCGACCGGCGGTGTGCGGCAGCCTTCCGGGCCGGAGACGGTGGCGCCTGAAAAGGCGCTGGTTCTGCCGCCGCCGGGTGGCCCGTCGATCGTCAGCGTCGTCGAGCGCAAGCGTGGCAATGGTGTCGAACAGTCGGTCTCGCTGTTCACGTCCTCCGCGGTGCCCGGCCAGAATTTTCTGAAGATCCAGTTTTTCGGCGCGTCCGGGGCCAATCCCGGAACGGGCAATGCCGGCTTCAGCATGATCAACGAGAGCGCTATTGCCCGCGAAATGGCCCACGCGGTCCCCGGCGTGCCGATGGCGACCTCGGCGACCTTCCTGCAGAACGCTTATGGCCCATTCGGCTATGCCTCAGGCCGAAGCCGCGCCGGCGACGCCTGCATCTTTGCCTGGCAACAGATCCGCTCGAGCACGGCCGCGAATACCCAGGCCCGCAATTTCGGCATGATCCAGCTGCGTCTGCGGCTATGCGATGCGCGCGCATCCGAGCGCCAGCTGCTCGGCATCGTCTACGGCTACACCATATCGGGCACCTTCGACGGCGTGATCTGGAACCCCTATGGCGCCCCGCCGCCGGCCGATGCGGCGCTCGGGCGTACCGGCGATCCGATCTATCCCGACGAGGGCGGATATCGCGCCAGCCCGATGCCGATCGGTTATGAGCCGGCGCCTGCCGTCGTCCGCCTGCCGCGGACAGCTCCGCTTCGCAGCGCCCCGAGCGGGCAGCCGGCGCAAGGCGCCGCACCGCTGCCGGCGCCCATCGGCCCGCGGGTGCCGCTGCCGGGCGAGGCGCCACAGACGAGCGCGGCGCCGGAGGCGGCCGGCGCACCGTTGGTACAATCGGCAAGGGCGATCGGCGTCACCGTGCCCTCACCGGACTGCATAGGCGACGCGGCCATGACGGCCGTCTGCCGGAGATAGAGCATGATGCCGAAAAGCGGGAGCGGTTTTCGGGCGGCATCATGCTTTAACTCTTTAATTTAGAACAGGATTCGGATTTAGGCCGAGCTGGCCTAAATCATTCTGTTCCAGCGAGGGTGCCCGGGTGTCGGACGATGCCTCGGCGGAGAATTTCGAAGGAACGTCGATGCGCAAAGCCCGCAGCGTCTTCATATGGGCCCTGGTTTCGCTCTGCATGATCGTGCTGATAACCCTGCCGGTTAACCTGCAGACCCAGCTCATCACCAGCATCACGGTTGTCACGGTGATGGCGCTGATCAAGATCCTGAAGGGCGAGGGGACGTGGCGCCTGGTGGCGCTCGCTTTCGGCACGTCGATCGTGCTGCGCTACGTCTATTGGCGCACCACCAACACCTTGCCGCCGGTGAACCAGCCCGAGAATTTCATTCCCGGCCTGCTGCTCTACCTTGCCGAAATGTATAGCGTGGCGATGCTGGCGCTCAGCCTTTTCATCGTCGCCACACCGCTGCCGCCGCGCCCTTCGCGCGCCGCCAATCCCGGGCGTCTGCCCCATGTCGATGTCTTCGTGCCCTCCTACAACGAGGATTCCGGCCTTCTCGGAAACACGCTGGCTGCCGCCAAGGCCATGGACTATCCGGCCGATAAGCTGCATGTCTGGCTGCTCGACGATGGCGGCACCCTGCAGAAACGCAATTCCGGCAAGTTGCTCGAGGCCCAGGCGGCGGCGGCCCGGCACGTCGAACTAAAGCAGCTTTGCCAGGATCTTGACGTCACCTATCTCACGCGTGACCGCAACGAGCATGCCAAGGCGGGCAATCTCAACAACGGCATGAAACATTCGACCGGCGAACTCATCGCCGTCTTCGATGCGGACCACGCGCCGGCCCGCGACTTCCTGCTCGAGACTGTCGGTTATTTCGAAGACGATCCGAAGCTCTTCCTCGTCCAGACCCCGCACTTCTTCATCAATCCGGATCCGTTGGAGCGCAACCTGCGCACGTTCGACAAGATGCCGAGCGAGAACGAGATGTTCTACGGCATCATCCAGCGCGGCCTGGACAAATGGAACGCCGCCTTCTTCTGCGGTTCGGCCGCGGTGCTGAGCCGCAGGGCGCTCGAATCGCAGAACGGCTTTTCCGGCATCAGCATCACCGAGGATTGCGAGACGGCCTTAGCGCTGCATGGCAGCGGCTGGAACAGCATCTATGTCGACAAGCCGCTGATCGCCGGCCTGCAGCCGGCCACCTTCGCAAGCTTCATCGGCCAGCGCAGCCGCTGGGCGCAGGGCATGATGCAGATCCTGCGTTTCCGCTTCCCGCTGCTCAAACGCGGACTGTCGATCCCGCAGCGCCTTTGCTACATGTCCTCGACGCTTTTCTGGCTCTTCCCGTTCCCGCGCACGATCTTTCTGTTTGCGCCACTCTTCTACCTGTTCTTCGATCTGGAGATCTTCACCGCCTCCGGCGGCGAGTTCCTGGCCTACACGTTTGCCTATATGCTGGTGAACCTGATGATGCAGAACTACCTCTACGGGTCGTTCCGCTGGCCGTGGATTTCCGAACTCTACGAATATGTCCAGACGGTGCATCTGCTGCCGGCGGTCGTCTCCGTCATGCTCAATCCGAGGAAGCCGACCTTCAAGGTCACCGCCAAGGACGAATCGATTGCCGTCAGCCGCCTGTCGGAGATCAGCCGCCCGTTCTTCGTTATCTTTGCGGTGCAGATCATCGCGCTCGTCATCACCTTCTACAGAATTTATGCCGAACCCTATAAGGCCGACGTCACGCTCGTCGTCGGCGGGTGGAATGTCATCAATCTGATCATGGCCGGCTGCGCGCTGGGCGTCGTGTCGGAACGCGGCGAGCGCGCCCTGTCCCGCCGCGTCCGCGTCAACCGGCGCTGCGAATTCGGCGCCAACGGCAAATGGTATGCGGCCTCGATCGAGGACGTTTCCGTCCATGGGGCGAGGCTTCACATCTTCAACAAACAGCTTGATGAGATGATCATCGGCGCACCTGCGGAAATGCGCTTCCGGCCCTATAGCGGCGCCGAGCTGGAAACCCTGCCGCTTATCGTCCGCAACATCGAGCCGTCGGGCGATATCAGCAATGTCGGTTGCCAGTATGTGCCGAAAAGTGCCCTCGACCACCGCCTGATCGCCGACCTGATGTTCGCCAATTCCGGCCAGTGGACCGAATTCCAGACCTCGCGCCGCCGCAATCCGGGCCTGATCCGCGGCACCATCTGGTTCCTCGGCCTGTCGCTTTATCAAACCAGCCGCGGCCTCGTTTACCTCTTCCGCAGCATGCGGCCGGAGCGGGAGGCACAGCAGCAGGCGGCAAAGGTCAGTGCCGGATGAAAAGCATCGTCGCCGCTTCGCTTCTCCTGCTGAACGCTTCCGCCTTCGCCCAGGCGCAGACGGCGCCCTTCGACATGTCCGGCGAGCGGCCGCCCGGCGCGTCCGTCGCCCCGAGGCCGACGCCGCCCGCTCCGCCGGTGGCAGCACCGGTGCCCGTCACGCCTGCAGTTTCGGTAACACCCGCACCGGCGACGCCGGCAGCGCCGGCGCCCGTTCCTGCGCCGATCATTGTCCAGCGGCAGCCGGCGCCGGCGCCCCAGCCTGGCGCGGCAGCAAATGCCGCTTCGCAGCCGAGCCCCCGCGAGATCAGGCATTATCTTGTGCCGTTTTCGAAATTCGGCCTCGGCGGCGAATACGACCGCCGCTCATGGTCCGTCTATCTGACGCCCGAGCAGGCGGCGGCCAAGGCAAGTTTCACCTTCGCCTATCAGAATTCGATCGTCGTCGCGCCCGAGGCCTCGGCGCTGACCGTCTATCTCAACAATCGCCCGATCGGCCAGCAGCGCGTCGGCTCGCCGGACGCCCCATCAGCCGTCACATTCGAGGTTCCCTCCGGTCTGCTGCAGCCGGGCGCCAACGTCGTCACCTTCCAGGCCGATCAGCGCCATCGCACCGATTGCAGCATTCAATCCACTTATGAACTCTGGTCGAACATCGATCCGGCCGGAACCTATCTGAGCTTCGCCGGCAGGAAGGCCGCGGAACTCTCGAGCGCCGACGCAATTCGCGCCATCGGCGTCGACGGCGCCGGCAGGACCGCGTTCGATATCGTCGTCCCGGCGCTGGAGCAGCCGGGAACCACCGAGCCGCTGCTGCGGCTGGCGCAGGGCCTGTCGGTGCTGAGCAGCATGCCGAACCAGATATTCGCCTTCAGCACTGCCTCGCTTCCGGCCGCCGGTCCCGGCAGGCTCGGCGTGCTCGTCGGCACCGCCGCGGAGCTGCGGCCGCTCTTTCCCGGCCTGCCGCCCGGCGCCGAAAGTGCGCCGCTCGCCGCTTTCGTTACCGATCCGCGCAGCGGCTCGCCCGTGCTTCTGATCAGCGGTCCTTCCTGGCAGGCGGTCTCCTCGGCGATCGATACCATCGTCTCGCCGGTGGACAGGCCCGCCGATGTCCGCCGCGATGTGCTGACCACCGAACGCTGGAGCGCACCGAACGCGCCGCTGATCTTTTCCGATACCAGCATTCCCCTGTCCCAGCTCGGCGTAAAAACCACCGAATTCTCCGGTCGCCGGTTCCGGACTAGCTTCAATGTCGGCGTGCCGGCGGATTTTTATGCCAATGCCTATGGCGAGGCGAAGGTGCTGCTCGACGCCGCCTATACCGATAAGGTTCAGCCGGGCAGCCACATCGATATCTACGTCAACGACAACATCGCCTCCACAGTGCCGCTCACCTCGACGACAGGCGGCATTCTGCGCCATCTGCCGATCCGGGTGACGATGCGTCACTTCAAGCCGGGTCTCAATACGGTGGCAATCGAGGCGATCCTGATGACGAAGGGCGATGCCGCCTGCGCGCCGGGCAGCAGCGCCGATGCGAATGCGCGCTTTGCCCTGTTCGATACCTCCGAATTGCATATCCCGGATTTTGCCCGCGTCGGTCAGCTTCCGAACCTGGCCGCCATGGCCGGCACTGCCTATCCCTATGGTCGGGCCGCCGAGCCGACGCCGCTCTTCATCGATCGTATCGACGCCGACACGCTGTCGGCCGCCGCCACCCTGCTCGGGCAGATGGCGATCATGGCCGGCCATCCGATCGCCGTCGAGAGCGTGGCCTCGCCGAATACGATCGGCGATCGCGACGCCATCTTCATCGGCTCGATCTCGCAGATGCCGGCGACCGCGCTGTCGCAGACCAATGTCTCCACGGCGAGCCAGGCCTCGTGGCGTCCCGTGGTCGACGCGCAGCCCGGCGTCGTCGATACCGGCACGGCCTTCGAGGAATGGAACTCCAAGGTCAGCGGCGGTCTGTTGCGCGGACAGATCACCGCCTTCCGCGAATGGGTCGGGCGCAATTTCGACATTACGCGCAGTTCGCTGCAATTCATCCCCGGCGCCGAAGAGATATTCACGCCGCCAAATATGGCCACGCTGCTGGTTGCCCAGGGCTCCAGCCCCGCGGGCGCCGGCGCGTGGACAGTGGTGACGGCGCCCTCGGCGAAAGATCTGCGCGAGGGACTGGAGGTCCTGACCGTGCAGATGAACTGGCCGCAGATATCGGGCCACATCACCACCTATTCGAGCAAGACGGCCAAGATCGAGACGGTGCCCGTCACCCGCTTCGATTTCGTGCCCTCCACACCCTGGTCGGTCTCCAACTATCGTTTGATCGCCGCCAACTGGCTGTCGACGAATATTCTCTCCTATGCCTTCCTGCTCGTTGCCTTCGTGCTGCTGATCGGCATCAGCACCTCGCGCATGCTGAAAAATCTGGGCCGGTCGAAATGAGGCTGTGGCGCGTGCTCCTCGTTGCGGCGACGGCCATGTTCGCCCCCGCAAGCCCGCCGGCCGCCGCGCAGCAGGCGATGATCAATGCCGATGCGTGGTCCGCCTATAAGGCGAAGTTTCTCGATCCGAGCGGCCGCATCATCGATAACGGCAACGGCAATATCAGCCACAGCGAGGGGCAGGGCTATGGCATGCTGCTCGCCTATCTCTCGGCAAGCCCCGCCGATTTCGAGCAGATCTGGTATTTCACCCGCACCGAACTGCTGTTGCGCGACGATGGCCTGGCCGTGTGGAAATGGGATCCGAACGTCAAACCGCACGTGACGGACACCAACAATGCCACGGATGGCGACATGCTGATCGCCTATGCGCTGGCGCTTGCCGGCACTGCGTGGAACCGCAACGACTACATCCTGGCCGCCTCCCGCATGGCCCAGGCGCTGCTCGCCAAAACAGTCGCGCGCTCGGCCGGCCAAATGCTGCTGCTGCCGGGCAGCGAAGGTTTTACCGCCGTTGACCGCAAGGACGGCCCCGTCATCAACCCCTCCTACTGGATCTATGAGGCAATTCCGGTGATGGCCGCACTTGCCCCGTCGGATGCCTGGAAAGAATTGTCGGATGATGGCGTGGCATTGTTGAAGACGATGCAGTTCGGTCCGCGCAAGCTTCCTGCCGAATGGGTCAGCCTTAGCGGCCCGCCGCGGCCGGCGGAGGGTTTCGACGCCGAATTCGCCTATAACGCCCTTCGCATTCCGCTCTATCTCGCGCGCGGCGGCATCACAGACAAGGCGCTGCTGACCCGCCTGCAAAAGGGCATGTCGCAGGATGGCATTCCAGCCACCATCGATCTGACCACCGGCCGGCCGAAGACCGTCTTGTCCGACCCCGGTTATAGAATTGTTAACGATGTTGTGGCCTGTGTAGTCGACGGGACCAAGCTGCCGGTCTCCGCCCTGCAATTTGCGCCCGCACTCTATTATCCGTCCACGCTTCAACTGCTGGGGCTGGCTTATATTGGGGAGAAGCATCCGGAGTGTCTGTGAAATCTTCTCTCGTGGCGATTTCAGCGGCAGCCGTGGTGGCGACCCTCGTCACCGGGCTGAAGGATCGCGCCACCCTGCAGGAAAGGTTCGGCATCCCCGCCGTCAAGCCGGCGCCGGAGCTGATGATGATGGGCCGCATCAAGCCGTCCGACGCTCCTGCCGGCAATGCCGACTTCAATGCCGAGGCCGTCGCCGACAAGATTGAGGCGATCACCTCTCCGCAACCACCCGCACCGGACACGCCTGAGCCGAACGCCGCAAAAGAGCCGCCTGCAGCACCGCAATCTGAGGCGCCTCGGACAGCCGGTGAACCGGCGCCGGTCCCTCTGGCGATCGTCACCGAGCCGCCGGCGCCGCAACAGGCGGCAGCGCCGCCGCAGCCTGACGTCGATGAAAGCGCGCTTCGCTATTTTGCCAGCCGCGGCGACAAAGTACGCCTGCAGGCTGAAATCTCCCGCTTGCAGGCGCTTTATCCGAACTGGGTTCCGCCGGCCGATCCGCTCGCCGTGCCGCAAAACGGCGACAAGCAGCTCGAAGCCATGTGGAAGCTCTATTCCGATGGACGCTATGCGGAGCTACGCAAGGCGATCGCCGACCGGCAGGCCGCCGATGCCGGCTGGCAGCCGCCGACCGATCTGCTCGATCGGCTTGATGTCGCCGAAGCCCGCGCCCGTCTCATCAACGCGTCGGATCTCAAGCAATATGCGACTGTGGTCGATATTGGCGCCGCGACGCCAAGCCTGCTGACCTGCAGCGAGGTCGATGTTCTCTGGCGCGTCGCCGAAGCCTTCGTTCGCACGGAGCGGTCACAGCGTGGCCAGGATGCCTATGCCTATATACTGAAGAATTGCGGCGATCCGGCCGAACGGCGGGCGACGGTCGAAAAGGCCTCGGCGCTGCTTGACTATCAGCCCATGCAGGCGCTGCTGGCGCTGGAGAAGCCCGCTGCCGACGGCGGCAGGGAATTTGACGCGATCCGCGACAATCTCGCCCGACGCTTCGTGGCCGAGAGCAATGAGGATCCGAGGCTTGCCATTGCGCCCAGTTACATCGCCCGCCTCGAAAAGCTGGCCGAAAGCGAAGGTCTCGCCTCCGATGCGCTGCTGCTCGGCTGGTACCAGCTTCGCCGCAACAACCCTGCCGATGCCGAGACGTGGTTTCGCGCCGCCCGAGCCAAGGAGGAAACGGCCGTCGCTTCGCAAGGCTTGGCGCTGGCGCTGATCGCACGCAGGGCGCCTCAGGAGGCCGAGGACGTGATGTTCCGCTGGCGCGCCGATTCCGACGATGCGACATCGACCTATCTTGCCGCAACCGCCAATCTGATGGCGCTGCAGCCGCCCGCCGATCTCACCGAAGAGGTGTTGCACCGCGTCGCCGCCGAAGTCATCGCCCGCAAATATGTGCCGACGGCGCAGCAGTTCGGCTGGTATGCACGCTCTCTCAACCAGTTCCAGACCGCCGCGCGCTGGTTCGAAACCGCGCTTGCCTGGAAACCGGACGACGAACCGTCCGCCTATGGCCTTGCCGTCACCCGGGAGCAGCTGAACGACCGCAAGGGCGTGCTCGACCTCCAGCGCGCCTGGGCCGGCCGGTCGGCACGCATCGCCAATCTTGAAGACACGCGGGTGTCGAATGCCGGCGCGCAGCCGGCAAAGCCGCCGCTTGCCCCGCAGCAGCCGGCTCAGGCTGCAGAGCCGCCGCAGCCACCGGCTGCTTCAACGCAGCCGGAGCCGGAAGTCTCCGTTCGCGTCGCAAGGCCGGCGATGCAGACGGTGGCGGTTGAGCGCGGTCCGCGCCGGGCGCAGGGCTGCTCGACGACCATCGACGCCGGACAACTCGGGCCGTCCGAGGCGCTGTCGCGCGGCTGGTGCCTGATGGAGATCAACCGGCCGATGGAAGCGATCCCGGCCTTCGAGACGGCTTTGCAGAGCCCGGTCCGCAAGATCCGCGAAGACGCGGCCTATGGCCAGAGCCTTGCCTATCTGCGCGCCGGTCTTTCCAGCAATGCCGCCGTCGCGGCAACCAAGGCGCCGCAAAGCCGCCAGCGCGCTGCCGAACTGCAGGTGGCGATCCTCGCTGATCGTGCGCTGCAGGCCTTCGACGCCGGCCGTTATCGCGAGACCCTCATCTATCTCGATCAGCGCGCCCAGCTGCAGCAGGAGCGCATCGATCTGATGGTTCTGCGCGGCTACAGCTATCTCAATCTGAAAATGTACGATGATGCGGGCCGCATCTTTGAAGCGGCCGCTGCGACCGGCAACCGGGATGCCACCCGCGGCCTCGCCGATCTGCGGAAGATCACCCATCCCGACGTCAACGACTGACATTGACGCCGCCGCCACTCTCCGCTACTCGCCTGCCTACCCGCTCGCGCCCGCAAGGAACACCCCGTGCCCGCACTTCATGACGTCCTCGACCGCGCCTATGACGCCTTCCTCTTCGATATGGATGGGACGCTGCTGAATTCCATAGCCGTCGTCGAACGCGTCTGGAGCGAATGGGCGAGGCGCCATGGTCTCGAGCCGGAAGTCTTCCTGAAGACGATCCACGGCATCCGTGCCTCCGACGTGATCCGCGGGCTCGGCCTGCCGGGCGTCGATCCGGCCCACGAGGCGGATCTGTTGCTGGAAGAGGAGATGGAGGATGTGTCCGGCATCGTCGAGATCCCGGACGCCGTTCGCTTCCTGAATGCCATTCCCGAAGACCGATGGGCGATCGTCACCTCGGCGCCGATCGAGCTCGCCAGGCGCCGCATGGCTGCCGCCGGCATCCCGATGCCGAAGGTCATGGTCAGCGGTGGAGAGGTCAAATCCGGCAAGCCCAGCCCCGAAGGTTATCTGCTCGGCGCCAGCCGCCTCGGTGTCGATCCCGCCAGATGCCTGGTCTTTGAAGATGCCGTCGCCGGCATCCTCGCCGGCGAGGCGGCTGGCGCCCACGTCACCGTCATCACCGAAACTCACGCCACGCCCTTCGAAACCCCGCATTTTTCGATTGCCAACTATCAGGCGTGGCAGCCCCGCCAGACCGCCGAAGGCCGGCTGAAGATCGCCGCGATCTGATTGTTGTCAGCCGAACTGCTTCCTTTTTGTGGGCGGCAGGTTTTTTCCGCTTGCATTGCACGCGCCGAAAAACTAAACGAAGCAAGCCGTTTCGGCAGGTCGGGGCGTAGCGCAGCCCGGTAGCGCACTTGACTGGGGGTCAAGGGGTCGCTGGTTCGAGTCCAGTCGCCCCGACCATTTATCCCCTTGAAATCCCAGTCAGAATATCAGTTTTAGAGGTGAGCGCCGCGGGCGCGGCCGCAAGAGAGAACGTCGGCCGTCAGTGCGGTTTCTGCGCGATTGCGATCATCGATTTCGCCAGGAGCGGAATCCTCCCGACATATTCGAAGTCGACGTCTTCGAAACCGGTTTCGTGCAACAGCGTGCTGAGCGTTTCCGGCGACCAGAATTTGATATGACCGTGATCCTTCAGCGGCATGAAATGGTCATCCATCTTTCCGCTCACGGCGAGCGCCAGATTTTTCCAGTAACCGTGAAAAGGCGTCGAGACGACGGCGATGCCGCCCGGTTTTACCAGATCGTACATGGTCGCCGTGAAAGCCTTGGGGTCGTATACATGCTCCACGACCTCCAGGCTGATGACCGCATCGAAGGTCCCGTAGCGGCTGGAAAGATCTTCGTATCCCGAGCCGATTTCCAGCGGAAGATCGGGATGGACCGCTTTCGCCTTGGCGATGCCGTCCTCCGACGGATCGACGCCGACGACATCATAGCCTTTCTCCGCCAGCAAGGAGGCAGCCCCGCCGGTGCCGCAACCGAGGTCGAAGACCGCTGTTTCGTTTGCCTCGTGGAAACTGTTTTCAAGAACATCGACGACAGTCGGCAAGATATAGGAATGAGCGGTCGCCGGCTTGGCGTGGACATAGGTAGTAGCGTCCAGTTCGATAGACATTTCACCTCCTGAAAAAGTGGCCCGCCGAGACAATGGTACGGCTGAGTTTGACGGGAGTGTGGTGCCGTTGTGGTATTACGGTGATTAACGCCTGAGGCGTTCGCGCCGGCAGTCGATTGACGGTCCGATACAGATCGGCCGGCGTTCTTAACGCCCTCTTCATCACATTGCGAGGGATGGTGACGCGCGGACCAGAGACTCCCCGAAGCCGATTGACAGGGTGCCGAGAAGGTGCTGAAAACGACCGAAATCCGGATCCGTGGGATTGCGGCGGAATAAACGGCCAATCTGTCGGCTTCGGTTTTGGCTATTTAAAGTAAATGCCGCGAGCAAATGCGTCCTTAAATGGAGTGATTGCAAATAATTCATCTGGCTGTTTTGGGAATCAATTGGCCGGGTGGGTATATAGTTGTTTTCTTGTTAAGGCTATACACGATTTTGCGACAAGTGTTTCGGTTTTTTGCTTGAAAAATCTCAAACCGCTTCGCAAATTTCCTAAACCCGTGTAGATTAGCATGATCCTTGTCACAGATAGCCTGGTGCGAGCCCATGCCGGATATGAACCAGAATCTAACTTGCAGGCAGGCTCTTGCCAGCGCGTTCCAGGCTCTGTCGGACGAGGCGGTCAAGGCCGGCTGGCCGGAGGGCGACGTTGCTCTGGCGCTTGCCGAACTCGCCGAGGAGCGGGTGGTCGAGATGACCGCCAAGGTGATCCTGGAAGGCTCCATGCACCCGCAGATCATGGCCGTTGGTGGCCACAGCAGATGAGCACGAAGCCGCCGGAAGGCTGTGCCGTTTCGCTATTTTCTCACCAGCAAGCCTGCCGTTTTCGCCGCCGTGACGAAGGAAGCCTGCGCCGCGCGCGGGCTGCGCAGCCCGTCCAGCGCGTCAAGGCAGTGCTGTAGGGCGATGCGATAATCCCGCCCGCGTTTACCCGGCCATCGTTTCAGGTATTCGACGGCGTCCCAGACGGTGGAAACGATCAGACTGCTGGTTGGAGAATGGACTCGGACGGGGGAGGGAAAGCGTTTTTCACTCAAGATTCGGACTCGCTGATTCCTACTGCAAAACCCGGCTTTAACGCGCGGGACAAAATATCGTTCCACAGGAATTTGCGCAGTTGCTAAAGTTCTGAGCCACGCGCATAATCAGTTTATAGCCGGTTGCGGAGGGCGTCCGGCGATGCAAGCGTGACGGCGTTTGCCCTCGGAGGGAAGTGCGGCGTGATGTTACGGTCATCAATTCATCCGCATGATTTACCGCTCTTTTCGGAAGATCTCGATCTGCTTTCGCAAGTGCTGGACAAGGTCTGTGTCGAACGCGGACTTGTCAGGACGGCGCCGGAGGCCGAGCGGATCGGTGCGGTCATCATTCAGCTTTACAGGCAGGGTGTGAGAGACGCCGGCAAACTCGCCGACCTTGCCAAGACCTATCTCTGACACTCGAGTTTCGTGCTTGATTTAAAGCATATCGCGCAAAAGCGTGCCGCGGTTTTGCGCCAACGACAGGCGTAAAACCAAAGAGCTAAGCGCAAGGAGCGAATCTGAAAGATCGCGACGCGCCTTAGGGCAGGGCGATGGTTTTGTTCTGTCAATCGTCATTGGCGGCGTTGAGATTTTCCGGCCGGATGCCGTCATCGCTTGACGTGCGTGCCCGCAGCCGGATGCCGGGGCCGCCTTCATCCTGATTGCCGCTCGACAGGAAGATGATGCCGTGCGCCTCGAGCGTGCTGCGCACGTCGAACAGCGCATGCGGCTCGCCCGCAAATTCGCCCTTTTCCAACGCCGTCACTGTCTCGACCGGCAGGCCGCTTGCGGCGGCGAGCTCTTCGATGCTCATTCCGATCATGGCGCGCGCGCCGCGTATCTGCGTTGCTGTTATCATGGCGGAAAATCTAGCGCATTCGCAGCGCTTCGCAAGTGTCCCGGCGGTGATTGCGAGTTGACCGCGGGAAGCCATGTTCCCGGCATGTGCAGACGGTTGTCTCGGATTTTTCGAGATGGCTATCCGCTACCCACTGCCTACTGCCACGGCAGTCTTCAAGCTTCCCGCAATTTTACCCCGAAGAGATCGTCATGCATGCGCTCGACCGCGATCCCCATGCCCCCCATGAGGGCGGCGCGGTTGCCGAAGCGGCTGATCTCGATGCGCGGCGGGTAAGGCGTGCAGCGCGGCAGGAAACGCCGGATGGCGTTTACGAGCTCCGGCCTTGCGCCGATGCTGCCGCCGGTAATCACCAGTTCGGGATCGAGGGTTGCGCCGATTGCCGCAATGGCGACCGCCGCCAGCCTTGCGGTCTCTTCGATTGCGGCGACGGCGCTCGATTCTCCCGCGTTGAACGCGGCGAAGAGATCGGCCACGGTGGATGCATTGCGCCCGCCGAAGCCGATGTAGCGGCGAAGCATCGCAACGCTGCCGACGGCGCTTTCAAGCGTGCCAAGCGTAAACCCGCCGGGATCAAAAGCATCGCCGCCGATCGGGAGATAGGCGATCTCGCCGGCAGCGCCCCGCGCCCCGCGCAGCAGCGCCCCGTTGGCGATGATGCCCATGCCGACGCCTGTTCCAAGCGCGACGAAAGCAAAATTGTCGACCTCGACGCCGTGTCCCCGCCATCGCTCCCCTTGCGCGGCGAGATTGACGTCATTTTCGACGATAACAGGCAGCCCCATCCTGCTGCTGAAGACCTGCCGCAGGTCCATGGCGTCGACGCCGGGGATGTTCGGCGCGACATTGATATGTCCGGTGACTGGATCGAGTACGCCGGGAGTGCCGAGAACGACGAGACGAAGCTTGTCGGCGGTCGTCCCCGCCGCCGATGCGAGCTCGACGATGAGATCGCTGAATTGATTGACGAGATGCATTCCGCCGCGCCGGTCGGTGGGCACCTTGGTTTCGGCAACCACGTTCCCCAACAGATCGCAGATGGCCGCAGCAATCTTGGTGCCGCCGAGATCGATTGAGACAGCCAGTCCTGCTCTGGCATTGATTTCGTAGATGACCGCATTCCGGCCTGGTCGGCCATCGGTCCGGCCGACGGGTTTCAGCCACCCCTCATCTTCAAGGTCGCGCACGACCTCGGAAATCGTCTGTTTCGACAAGCCGGTCAGTTTGGCGATGTCGGCGCGGGAGATCGAACGGTTGGCCAGCACGGTCCGGATGACGGCGTTGGTCGATATTTTCCGTGCGATCGGAGTTTGTGCGACAGGAGATGTCATTGTCATTCGACTGCTCGTTCCAATTAGTTCGGAGCACATACCTAATTAGAAGAGATATCGGCTCTCAACTATCACGAAGAAGAAAGTCTGAAGCTCAACCTCGTCAGCTGACCGGAATTTAGTACATGGAAGTCGGTGATTTGTCTATGTCCTTGACAAATGGGAGGTCGCCTGTAGGCTGGGATCAACGCGCGATCAAATGCGCGATGAAATAAACAGGGTCGAGGACAAGTATGGATCACACATATTGTCTGGGCAGCTGCATGCGCGCCAAGATCGTCCGAAGAGGAACTGGTCCCGGCCGGCTCCGCTATTTTTCCATTTTGCTTTCTGCCGGTGCCGCAACCAGGCTGTTGGGGATTTTTCCATGTTAAAGCCCTTGGCTGATGGACAACTGTCTTGCGAAAAACCGGTTCTACTGCCTGTCATGGCGCCACGCCTTCAAGCCGATATTCACCCGGATGGATATGCTGACCTTGCCCTGTGGGGCGCCGGCAACCTGGGACGGGTGAGGTTTTCTGCAATCAGGGGGCCTTATACCTACGGCCCGAACCGGATTGTCGCCAAACATGGCGGCGTCTTTATCGCACAGTCGCTGCCGGTGATGTTGATCAGCGGCGTGCGCCTTCAGGGCATATATCCGGCGCGTCGTTGTGCCTGGTGGCACGAGCCGGATGGGCAAAGCGCACGGGCGAGGGGCTCTCGGAACCATCATCGCCAGACTTTCGAAATGGACTGGGGTGTGCTCATCGCCGAAGCCGCCGGTTCCGATTTGCGAATTGCCGTCGGCGCCTCAAGAGACGAAGCCGAAAAAGCGCTCGATCTCAGCAGCGAAGCCATCATGGCGCAAGCGGCGGAATATGTCGCGCGTTGCGATCTGGCGCCCGATGCCGACCCGCTGATGCGCAGCATGGTCAGCCAGGGGATCCACGCCGCCCTTTCCAGCATCAGGCGCGACGAAAACGGCGCCTTCGCCGGTCTTGCGGCCGGACAGGCCTACAGTGCTCCGGCGCGAACCTATTACCGCGACGGCTATTGGACGATGCAGCCGCTTTTGACGCTGGCACCGGAGGCGGTGCGCGACGAGATCCGGCTGCTCGCCAAGGGGGTGCAGCCGGATGGAGAAGCGCCAAGCGGCGTGATCTTGACCGGGCCTGCGCAATCGGAGGCCTGGCAGCGTTTTGTCGCCGACAGCAAGGCCAATCCAAAAAACCACAAAAGGGCAGTCCCGGAATATCACAACCGTCCGCAGGACTGGTGGAGCGACCACTTCGACAGCCCGCTTTTCTTCATTCTGTTCATCGACGACTATGTCAGGGCAACGAAGGACCTGGCCGAGGTGCAACTGCATTGGCCGGTCGTCCGGGCGATCACCGACCGCTATTTCAGCCTGGCCGGCCCCGACGGCGTTCTGCCGGTAAAACCGCGTAACGATCGCGATTGGGCCGACAACGTCTATCGCGAGGGCCTCGTCTCGTACGATCTCGGCCTTTTCGTCGGCGCCATGGATGCGGTGGCGAGGCTTGGCGAGGGGCACGATCCGGCTCTTGCCGAACAGGCGGGAAAGGCCGCGAATCTGGCCCGCCAGGAAATCGAGGCCAAACTCTTCGTCCCGGCAACGGGAGGCTATCTCGACTATGGAACACCTGATGTATTCGTCGAGGATCATCTGGCTCTCGACAGCCTGACTTTATCGCGGTTCGGCGCGATTTCGCGGCCTAGGGCTGTTGGCCTGCTGAGAGCGTTCGAAACCAGACTGGAAACGCGCAACAATCAGGAACAGCCCTACGGCAGCTGGGGTGTCATGTGCGCCTATCCGCCCTTCAAACGGCCAAGCGATCTGCGATCCAAGACCGCTTTTCCCTACCGCTATCATAATGGCTCGGACTGGCCCTATTGGGATGGCGCCTATGCCGAAGAACGCCTGCGCCATGGACTTGGAGGCGCGCGCTATGCGCTGACACGCTGGTGGGAAACCTGCCTCGACAATGGCTGGATCGGCGCGGTCGAATATTTCTCGCCGCCTTACGGGCGCGGCTCCCTGCTTCAGGGCTGGAGCGCCATGCCGGCGGCGGTTGTTTTGAAATATGGGCTTGACGCCGCAAATGCGGAGCCAATGTCATGAGTGATCTGGCTTCGTCGGTTCTAGCGGGATCCCTCATCGATCCGCATTGCAAAGGCGACGGAGCCATCCCGCTCGAATTCGGAAAAGCCAAGGTGACGGTAGAAGCCTCTGGCGCGTTCGTTGTTTGGATCGACCCCGAGATGCACGGCCGTGACCCCATGATTGCGAAGCGCCTGAAGCTCGGTGTCGATCATCCTCCGTCCCCAGCCGCTTGCCTGGAGTCCGGGAAGAATGTTGATGTGAAGATGCGCCGGATACTCGTCCTGAAGCCAGGGCGTTCCGCTGCGCGGATTTTGGATTCGCTCGAGCACGTCGGCGTCGCGCGGACGGGTAGGCGCCAGGCCGGCGATCTCTCTACGCACGGCCGGCCACCAGGTTGCCGCCAGGTTTTGGTCGAACAGGCCGGTGTCGGGTACGCCTACGACATAGCCGACCGGCCGGTCGCCCTGAACGAGAACAAAGGCAAAGTCTTTGGCGAACTTGAGATAGGGTACCGACCAGATGTAGCCGGGCAGATGCGGGTCGCTGTAAAGGGCGCTGGCATCGTGACCGCCATTCGCGGTCCTCAGGCAGATGTCAAAAAAGGCCTCAGTATCCGCTTCAATCGCGGGACGGATGAAGCAACTGGTGTCCATCACTTTGCCACCTCCTGCGTGGCGCTTTGTCATTTGAGGTCGCGAGAGGAGCTGATGCACTGACGATTACCTCAGATTCGCCAGCCAGGCAAAGCTCTGGGGGAAGAAAACGTTCGGCCGGTGCCTGGAGCAAGGCCTGAGCGGGGAGTGGAGAAAATAAACCAAGTGAGGTGGAGCAGATGAACAGAACCGTGAAATCGATCAGCATACTGCCGGCATACCGATTGAAAGCAGCTGTCGCGCTTGCCGGCGCGGCGCTTGTGAGTTTTGGCCTTTCCGCCGCCCGCGCCGACGATCTGGCGGTGTGGGACGACCAGACCTTTGAGGGTCAGAGCGCGGTCATAGAGCAACTGAACAAGGAGTTCGAAGCCGCCCATCCCGGTGTCACGATCAAGCGCACCGCCCGTACTTTCGATGACATGAAGCTGACGCTGAAGCTTGCGGTCTCGGCCGGCGACGGCCCTGTCGTCACCAAGGTCAACCAGGGCGCCGGCGACATGGGTGCGATGGTCAAGGAAGGATTGCTCCTGCCAGTCGACGAGTACATCAAGAAATATGGCTGGGATAAGCGGCAGTCGGATTCTGTGCTGGCCAGAGACCGCTGGGAGGGGACGAAATTCGGGGTCGGCAAGACCTACGGCATATCGGGTCTCGCCGAGATCGTCGGCCTTTACTACAACAAGAAGATCCTCGACGACGCGGGCGTGGCGCTGCCGCAGACCTTCGACGAGCTTCTGGCCGCTCTCGACAAGCTCAAGGAAAAAGGCGTTGCGCCCTTCATGATGGGCTCGGCCAAGCAGCATCTCGCCCTGCACATGATCGGCGCCATCGATCAAGCCCATATCGACGCGGCCAATCGCGCCGAGCTTGACGATCTGATCTACGGCAAGGGCGGCTCCTGGAACACCAAGGGGAACATCGAATCGGCCAAACTCGTGCAGCAATGGGCGCAGGGCGGCTACTTTTATCCCGGCTTCGAGGGCATCTCGGGTGATGACGCCGTCCAGCTGTTCATATCAGGGCAGGGCGCATTCCTGATCTCCGGGACCTGGTACTTCGGCGACATGCAAAACAATCCGGATATCGGCTTCATGGCCATTCCTGCTCCGAAGGGCGTTTCCAAGCCGATGAGCGTCGGCGGCGTCGATCTTGCCTGGGCGATAACCAGCCTTGCCAAAGACAAGGCGAAGCAGGACCTTGCCGGCGAGTACATCGACTATATGGTGTCTGAAAAGGCCGCTGAAAGCTGGGCCGCGGCAGGCTATCTTCCGGCAACATCGCTCCCGGCGGATGCAAAGCCGAAGCTCACGCCGCTCCTGACCGCTGGCATCGAGATGTGGAAGACACTCAATGCCAACGATGCGCTCGGCCACTACCCCGATTGGTCGAGCCCGACAATGCTGAAGACAATCGACGACAACACGCCGCTTCTCTTGTCCGGCAAGATCACGCCCGAAGCCTTTGTCGATGCCATGGACAAGGACTATCAGGCCTATTTGAAGGATAAGAAATAAGGGAGTGCGGACGCCGGTCGCGCTCCCCCGGGTGGTCCGACCGGCGTCCTGTTCTTCACGCTGAAATGAGCGTTGCGAGCTTACGGCTTGCTGCGCGATGACCAGAGATTTGGCAGGGAGTATTGGATGAAACGCTCCGCACTGGATGGAACGCAACAGACCAATTTCATCTATTTATTGCCTGGATTGCTGCTCTATGGGGCGTTTGTCTTTGGGCCGATCGTCGCGGCTTTGGGTTTGAGCCTGACCAGTTGGGACGGCCTGACCATGCCCAGATGGGTTGGGCTGGGCAATTACGCCGATCTCTTTTCCGACAGCCGTTTTTACATTGCCTTGCGCAACAATGCCGAGCTCATGATCTTCTACTGCGTCCTGCCGCTCGTGCTCGGCATAACGCTTGCCGCCTGCGTGTGGAACTTGAAGCAACGCGAACAACTCGCCCTCAGAACCTTCCTGTTCCTGCCTTATATCATGCCGACTGCCGTGTTGGGCATCATCTGGGCATGGCTCTACAATCCTGCATTCGGCCCGTTCAATCAGTTTCTGCGAGCGGTAGGCTTGGGCAGGTTCGCTTTGCCTTGGCTCGGAGATTTCAATTTCGTGCTTCCCGCGGTCGGGATCGTTGCGACCTGGTATTTCTTCGGTTTTTGCATGGTCATCTTCCTCACCGGAATCCAGCGCATCGACCCGTCTCTTTTCGACGCCGCCAAGGTCGACGGTGCGTCGCCGCGAAAGACGTTTTTCTGGATAACGCTGCCGCTTCTCATGCCTGAGATCAGGGTGGTTTTGCTTCTGACGGTGATTGCCTCGATCAAAAGCTTCGACCTGATTTTCACGATGACCCGCGGTGGACCCGCCAACGCGACGCTGGTGCCGAATATCTACATGTATCAGCTCGGCTTCGAGCTCAATCGCTTCGGCGCCGCAGCCGCCATCGCCATTGTCGGTGCCTTGCTGACATTCGCAATCAATTTCGCAATTCACCGGCTGGTGGGCTCCAGAAGCAAAGGATTGGCTTGATGAGCCGTTCGTCCAACATTCCCGCCGCGCTGTTCCTTCGCATTGTCCTCTGGCTCCTGGCTTTCGTAACGATCACCCCGTTCCTGCTTCTGCTGCTGACCTCGATAAAGAGCAAGGCCGACGTGCTGAAAGGCGCATTCGCCCTTCCGGCCTATCCGCATTTCGAAAATTACCTCGATGCCTGGAATGCCGGGCATTTCAACATCTACTTCTGGAATTCGATCGTCGTCGTCATACCCGTCGTTGCCGCAAGCGTCTTCTTGGGCCTGCTGACTGGTTTTGCCTTCGCCTACCTGTCATTCCCGCTGCGGCGCACGCTGTTTGCGATCCTGACGCTCGGCATGATGGTGCCGGCGGAGGCCTTCATCATCCCGCTTTATTATGAAATGCGCTATCTCGGGCTGATCAATACCTATGCGGCTCTCATCATCCCGCAGATCGCCATGTCGATACCGTTCTCGACGATCTTCCTCGCCAGTGCCATGCAGCAATTGCCGGAGGAGGTTCTGGAAGCGGCGGTCCTCGACGGCGCCGGGCGCTTCTACATCCTGCGCAAGATCGTTATCCCGCTAATGATACCGGCAATGTCGACGCTGGCGCTGTTCTTGTTCATCTGGACCTGGAACGAGTTTCTCATCCCGTTCATTCTCGTCAACGACGACGCCTATCGGACGCTGCCCCTCGGCATGCTGTTTTTCCAGGGGCGCTATACCGTCAACACGCCGGTTCTGACCGCGGGCGCAGTGATCGTCATTTTCCCGCTCATTCTGACCTATCTGGTTTTCCAGCGGCGGTTTATTGCCGGTCTGACGGCCGGCGCGACGAAATAGGTTGCGCCGCCCCTTCCGGCCTCCGGCTGCGCCGGTGGCGCGCTTCCAGCGCCGCGCAGCCCCAGACCGTGCCAAGCAGCAGGTAGACGTGGCGCCAGTGGTCGATGTCGATGACGTTGCCGATCGCCGCATGGCCGAGGACGGAGATCCAGGCGACCATCAGGAAGGGCTGCCACGGCCGGTCGAGCAGCAGGTATCGGAAGCCGAGCGTGAGCGTCCAGATAAGCATGCCGACATAGCTGACGAAGCCGAGCCAGCCATAGGAGGTGAGCGATTTCAGCCAGATATTGTGCTCGTCCTCGGGAAACATCGTGCCGAACACCAGCGGGCCGATGCCGAGCGGGCGCTCCATCATCATGGTGAAGCCGATCCGGTGACGTTCGAAACGGCCGAGATGTTCGCCGTCATATTGCTGCACCAGCTGGGCGCGGGCGGAAAACAGTTCGGCGACCTTCGGGACTTGAAGCGCCACCAGCAGCGACGCGATCATCATGATGATCGCCGCCAGCGACAGCACCAACACTCGCAGGCGAAAGGCGCCGCTGCGCTCCTTCAGCAGCATGATGAAGATCAGGAGCCCTACGCCGAGCGCAAACAGCCCCCAGGCGGCACGCGAAAAAGACAGGAAAATGCCGAGCGCCAGCACGAGCAGGGCGGCAGCTTTCAGCGGCGATTTCTTCAGGTCGCCCACGAGAATACCGTGGACGAGATAGAGCGATGGCGGCACCAGGAAGGGGCCGAAGACGTTTGGATCCTGGAAGGCGCCCTTGGCGCGGTCATAGAGGGTGAAGATCTCAGCGCCTGGAAAGGCATGGAAATAGCCGAGTATGCCGAGCGCCGAGGTGGCGACGGCGGCGAAGACCCAGGCATTGAAGATCAGTGGCAGCCGCTTGTGGCTGTCCTCGATGATTGCCGCGTAGAAGACCGCAGTCAGCGCCAGGAAGGTCGACACGGCGATATACATCGGCGCCGTTGCCAGATCCTTCATCTGCGTCAGTGACAGCATGCCGCCGATATTGAAAGTGAGCAGCAGGGCAAGCAGGGGCGCCACGCCGCGTGAAATCTTCAAGCCTAGGATGAACCAGAGACCGATCAGCCCGGCCATCCAGAGTTCGTACGGGGCCGGCTCGTCGATCACGAAACCCGAGAGGAAGACGCCGAAGGCGACGAAGGCCGAGCCGATCAGGCGCAGCGTCATCCGCTGCGGCTGGGCGACACGCGGATATGTCGCCTCGACCGTGCTCAATAGGCGTTTTCCGTGTTCAGCAGCCGGATCGGCGTCAGGAACAGGATCTTCAGATCGAACCAGAGCGACCAGTTTTCGATGTAATAAAGGTCGTAGGCCGTACGGAACTTGATCTTCTCGTCATTGTCGACCTCGCCGCGCCAGCCGTTGATCTGCGCCCAGCCGGTGACCCCCGGCTTGACGCGGTGGCGGGCGAAGTAACCCTCGACGACATCGCCGAAGGCGCGGTCGCGAGCCTGGGCGAGAACGGCGTGCGGGCGCGGGCCGACCAGCGAAAGCTCGCCTCTCAGCACATTGAAAAGCTGCGGCAACTCGTCGATCGAGGTCTTGCGGATGAAGCGGCCGACGCGGGTGACGCGCGGATCGCCCTTGGTCACCGCGGCCTTGCCGGTAGGGTCGGCCATGTTGGTGTACATCGAGCGGAACTTGAAGACATTGATGATTTCATTGTTGAAGCCATGACGCTTCTGCATGAAGAAAACCGGGCCTTCGGAGGTCGCCTTGATGGCGGCAGCCGTGACCAGCATCAGCGGCCACAGCAGGGCAAGGGCGACCAGGGTGAAGAAGATGTCGAAGCCGCGCTTGGCGACGGAATCCCAGTCGCGGATCGGCTTCTTGAAAATGTCGAGCATCGGCACCGAGCCGACATGCGAATAGGCGCGCGGCCGGAAGCGCAGCCGGTTGGCATGCGCTGCAAGGCGGATATCGACCGGCAGAATCCAGAGCTTCTTCAGAAGGTCGAAGATGCGCGCCTCTGCCGACAGCGGCAGGGCGATGATCAGCATGTCGATGCGCGTCAGCCGGACGAATTCGACGAGCTCGGCCACGGTCCCGAGCTTCGGATAACCGGCGACCATGATCGGCGAGCGCTTCTCGCCGCGGTCGTCGAAGATGCCGCAGATGCGAATGTCGTTGTCGGCCTGCTGTTCGAGGATGCGGATCAGCTCCTTGGCGGGCTCGCCGCCGCCGACGATGACGGCGCGCCGCTCCATGATACCGTTGCGCGCCCAGTTGCGAATGCCGTAGGCGACGAGGAAACGCTCGCCGGCAAGGAAGAGCGCGCCGGCGGCAAACCAGGAGAGATAGGCCTCGGTCATTGCCCATGCGGCGCCGCGGACGAGCGCGAACAGGCCGATGGTGAGGACGAGGGCGATCGTCCATGCGGCGAGGATGCGCGGCATCAGCCGCAGCTTCGCCCGAAGTGCCGGGATGGTGTAGGTGTCGGCAAGCTGCAGGCAGGCCACGGTCAGGGCCGAAGCGATCGCCGCCATGCCCGCCCGCACCAGCAGGGGATCGCTGCCGTCGCCGGGTGCGAAGAAGTAGACGATCAGAGCAATCGAAAAGAGGGCCAGGAATTCGAGCAGCCGTAATTGCCCGATGATGATGACAGGCGAACGGGTTCCGTCGCGGAACTGTTCGGCGATCTGCCGGGCATAGGCATTGATTTCGGTCGGCTCGGAGGCCTGCTCCCGACTTGCATTGCGTCGCGCCTCGATGTCGGAGACCTGCTTGCGCAGCGCTTCTACGTCGAACGGATCGCTTTTTTCCGGCTTGTTCATGGGGTTTTGTCGCTCGTTGTCAGCAAGCGAAATACCAGAAAGCCCCTAAGAAATATTTACGAGGCGGCAGACATTGCTTGGCCCGCGGCGGGATCGACCAGCTCATGGTACAATTTCAGCACATCACGCGCCATGACGGCGGAGGAAAATACCGCCTTTACCGCCTCCGGCTTCGGCATCGTCCTGCCATGCCAGCCGGGCATGGTCAGCGTTTCCGCCATCACGCGGGCGAGGTCGTCGGCATTGCCGGGCTCCACCAGTGCCGCGCTATCGGCGCCGAGCACCTCGGGAATGCCGCCGACACGGCTGGCGATGACCGTCTTGCCGGCGCCGAGGCCTTCGAGGACGATATAGGGCATGGCTTCGGCGCGCGAGGGAACGACAAGGTTCTGGGCCATCGAAAAAGCCTCGTGGACGCGCATTGCCGGCAGCATGCCGATGCGCTTGCCGAGGCCGCGTTCGACCATCATCTCGCGGTAACGGTCCCGGTCGGGCCCGTCACCGATCATCAGCGCCGACAGCGGCCGGCCGAGCAGCCGCTCGGTCTTGGCAAAGGCATCGACAAACAGATCGGGACCCTTGAGGTCCCGGAGCATTCCGACATAGATGAAATGGACGGCATCCGAGCGGGTGGGGATCGGTTCGAAATCACGCTCGCCGATGCCGTTGTAGATCAATCTCGTCTTCGTCCGTGGCCTGCCCACCTTGTGCATATAGGTGTCGCGCTCATATTCGCAGATGAAGACCAGCGCGTCGGTGAAATATTCCTGCAGGCGCTCCATCCTGAGGACGAACTGTCCGCTGAGCGAGGAGCGCGAATAATGCAGGCTTCCGCCATGCGCGGTATAGAGGCGGGCTACGCGATACCTGTTCACCCGCAGGGCTGAGCCGGCAAGTCGCGCGAGCACGCCGCCCTTGGCGCCGTGCCCGTGCAGCACATCCGGCCGCAAACTTTTGATTTTCTTGTACGTATCCCACATCGTCGCGATGTCGGACGGACTGACCGAGCGCCGGATCGGCACGCGTGTCAGGCCGAGCGAGAGATAGGGACGAATATCGTCGAACAGGCTGTCCTCATGCTCGCCGCCGGTCGAGCTGTCGCAGAGGATGCCGATGTCATGACCGGCCTTGGCGTGCTCCTCGACCAGATCGCGGACATGGCGGAAAATTCCGCCGACCGGCGACCTGAAGCAGTGGAGGATGCGGAGCGGCTTCTGTTTTGCCATAACTCAGAAGAGCCGTTCGCGGACGTAGATCGTGTCGCCGGCGATGATCGGCCCCGATATGTTGATGCGGCCGGTCAGCACCTCTCCGTTGATCTTGCGGGTGACGTCGACCATGCTCTGGTTGGCGCGGCTGGTGAAGCCGCCGGCAACGGCGATGGCGTTCTGCACGGTCATGCCGGGAACATAGGCATATTGGCCGGGCTGGCCGACTTCGCCCATGATGAAGATCGAACGGTAGCGGTCGACGTCGATGGTGACGTCGGGATCGCGAAGATAGCCCTGCTGCAGCTTCTGGGCGATCTGCCCCGAGAGTTGCTGCAAGGTTCGGCCGCGGGCAGGGACCTGACCGATGAGGGGGAAGGCAATGTAGCCGGCCTGATCGACAGTATAGGTGTTTGTCAGGCTCTGCTGGTCGAAGACGGTGATGCGAAGCCGGTCGCCGCTATCAAGCGTATAGGGCTGGATGGTCGCCTCGTTGAAGGCTTTCGGCGCCGGCTTGTACGTCGTGCAGCCGCCCAATGCTGCCGTCATGGCTGCAAGGCTCAGGGCCAAAAGGATTTTGGGCGGGGCGACAGACATCCGCTTGTGCTCACAGAAATGAACTCGGTGAAGCCGTTATCGATCTGTTAGGGTTAATGCCCGGTAAAAAGGACATGACAATTTCCTGAGTTCTTTGCCGATCGGGCACATTTCTTGGCAAAATACCATTAACCGTTGAGTTACCACGGTCGTTTACGCTTGCGGCACCTTTGTTGTGGAGTAAGAGCATGTCCGGCGTATCGCGTGATCAGGATGTGGACATCGATCTCGGCCAGCTGGTTCGCGCCGTCTGGGCGCGCCGGCTCAGGATTTTGACGATCACGCTCGTGGGGGCGGGCATCGCCTTCGCCGGTGCCAAGATCATGTCGCCGCAATATCGCAGCGAAACCCGCATCCTCATCGAACCCCGCGCGCCGGCCTTCGCCAGCACTCAGCAGGTAAACGACGCCGGCGCCGGCCCGCTGATGGACGAGCTGAATATCGCCAGCCAGGTGCAGCTGTTGCAGTCGGCCGACCTCCTGAAGAAGGTCATCAACGACCTGAAGCTCTACAATCTGCCGGAATTCGACGATGCCGCCAACGGCTCGGCGATGAGCAGCATCCTGATAAAGCTGCATCTGAAGAAGAACCCGATGGAGAACCCGCCGGAAGAGCGGGTGATCGACGCTTTCGTCGAGCGGCTGCAAGTCTATCAGGTGCCGGGTTCGCGCGTCATCGGCATCAGTTTCACCTCCAAGGACCCGAAACTCGCCGCCGCCATTCCGAACGCCATGGCGAATGTCTATCTGTCCACCCAAAGCGGCGCCAAGCTCGATTCCAACTCCGAGGCGACGCGCTGGCTGGAGCCGGAGATCGAAAGCCTGCGCCGCAAGGTCAGCGAGGCCGAGAAGAAGGTCGCCGAATATCGCACCAGCCACGGGCTCTTGCAGACGAACGGCACGACCACGTTTCCCGCCCAGCAGCTGAACGACATCTCCGCCGAGCTCACCCGCGTGCGCGGCGACAAAGCCAATGCCCAGGCGAGGGCGCAGGCGGTGCGCAATGCGCTGTCGTCGGGCGAAGCTTCCGACACGCTGCCTGACATCATGTCCTCGCAGGCGATTCAGCGGCTGAAGGGAACGGAATCGGGCCTGCAGTCGCAAGTCTCAGACTTGCAGACCAGCCTTCTCAACAGCCATCCCAGGCTGAAAAGCCTGCGTGCCCAGCTTGCCGACATCCGCGGACAGATCCGCCAGGAAACGCAGAAGATTCTGGCGAGCATCGAGAACGAGGCCAAGGTCGCCGATCTCCGGGCTCGCGAGCTCGAGCGGCAGAAGGACACGGTGCAGGCCAACAGCGCCCGCGCCGGCGAGGACGAAGTCGGCCTCAATGCGCTCGAGCGCGAGGCGACCGCCCAGCGCCAGCTGCTCGAAACCTATCTGGTGCGCTACCGCGAGGCCGCCTCCCGCGCCGACAGCAATTCGAGCCCGGCCGACGCTCGTATCGTTTCGAAAGCCGTCGAGCCGGTCGATCCCTATTTCCCCAAGGTCGTGCCGATCGTCGTCGTCGCAGCCGTCGCCACACTGATCCTCAGTGCCATCGTCACCATGCTGGCCGAACTCTTCAGCGGCAGGGCGCTTCGCCCGATCGATGCGTCGGCTGAGACAATCGAGACGGAAACGGGCCTCGAAGAGAACATTGCGCCGCAGGCAGCTCCCGTCGCCACCGTCCGGAGTCCCGCCCGGGCGAGCATGCTCGCCGTGGTCGGCGACGAGGAGGATGCGATCGACGAGGACGTGGAGACTGCCGCTGAGGTACCGGAGGACGACAATGAATTCTCCGTCGCCTCGGTTGCCGATTACCTCACCGGCAGCCGAGCGCCGCTGGCGATCGCGATATCTCCGACCGGTGACGATGGTTCCGCAGCGACGGTCTTGCTGACCCGCATTCTTGCCGATGCCGGCCGCCGCGTCATCCTGATCGATATGACCGGTTCCGGCCAGCCGACGGAACTGATGGCCGAAGACCAGGCCGCTCCTGGTGTCACCGACCTGCTGTGCGGCGAGGCCGCCTTCGGTGATACCATCCACAGCGATCGGCTTTCCGATGCCCATCTGATCCCGCAGGGCCGGAGCGACGTACGCCGCGCCATGCGCGGTGTCGATCGGCTGTCGCTGCTGCTCGATGCGCTGGCCGCTGCCTACGACCTCGTGGTCGTCGAATGCGGCGCTGCCGATGTCGCCGGCGTCTCGCGCCTGACGCGCAGCCGGGATGTCGAGATCATCCTCTCGCTGCCGCAGCTCGAGGAGACCGTTTTCGTTACACTGATGACGGAATTCCAGGCTGCGGGCTACGAGCGCGTCGTGCTGATGTCGGACGGCGAAGCGGCCGAGCAGAGGTTCGGCCAGGCGGCCTAACGCATGGCGCGCAAAAGTGTGCGACGGTTTTGCGGCAACGCCATGCGTAGGACAAAGACTACTCAGCCGATCCTTGCCCGGATCGCCTGGGCGAATTTATAGAGCTTCGGGCGCGCCTTGATATGCGCCTTGCCGCGCGTGACGATCCTGTGCGCGGCGCCGGCGGCGATGCCGATAGGCGAAACCGGCAGCACTACGTCGTAATGCGCGGTCTCGACCGGTGCCCAGGATCGTTTGTAGGTCTGATCGCCGAGGCCGAAATCGAATAGCGCGACGCCTTTGCCGTGCAATCCCGAGATGGTCTGCCAATAGAGGAATTCGCCGGGGCTCGTATCCGGCACGAGGTCTTCGTCGATCGCCCCGAATTGGCAGATGACGTGATCGCCCTTGCGCGAGATGCCCGAGATCGCAGCGATCCGGTCCTCATTCCCACCCTTCAGCCGCAGCACATGCATCTGCAGGCCGAAGAACTGCCCTGTTTCATCTTGGCTGTCGATGAGGCCATGCAGGAAGGCCTGTGTTTCCCGGTCGGCAAAGACGTCGGGCAGGCCAAGGCTGGCGAAGCGGGTACTTTTCAGACGGAAGAAGATATCGAGCAGGCGATGCTGTTCTTCCGATGTTTCGGGGATGACGTATTCGGCGCCGCCGGCGGCCTCGAGACGCCTCGATTGAACGCGGAACTTCTTACGCCGGCTCTTGGCGTTGATCTGTTTCAGCGTCTCCTCGAAACCGGCAAGGAGCGGCAGTTGATAGGCGTGGTTCTGGTTTTGCACCATAGGCAGCCCGCTGAACGGCGTCTGCCGCCCGCGCCATTCCAACGGAATGTTTTGCAGCAGCAGCAGATCGGCCCGCCCCTTCAACGCTTGCTGAAGCTGACGAGCGAATTTTGCGGCGTCGATGCTGCCGCCGCTTTCGGCGAAATTCCTCGAGAATAAACCGGTATTGATATTGCTGTGATCGGCAGCGATGAATTTCGCGACGGCAAGACCACGCGACTTGACGATCTCGACCGGCAGAATGAAGGCCGTCTCCCCGGCATAGGTGCCTTTGAGGATCGCCAGCGGCCGTCGAAAGGCGCTTACCCAGGCGGCGCACCAATCGTAGCTCTGATGGAGCGACTGGAGATTGTCGACCTCCAGCGCCCGCCAATCATCTTCCAGCGGCTGCATCGCATCGAAAACGGCGATGTCGATTTTGGCCATGGCAAGTTTCATGCTCACCTGGCGTAGGCGTGAAATCGCCGTCTCGGCCAGTGCGCCATCGTCTGACGGCTGTTCGTCGACGTCGAACTTTTGCGTCTGCACGGGAACTCTCCGGTCAAAATGCTGAGCGGGAAGCTAGCTATGCAGGGCGTATATTTGGTTTAATCGTCGGCTATCAGCGAGGTTTTCCGCCGATCACGGTTATCCGGCCGTTAATGGCTTACTGCTGCCGCGGTCCGGCCATCCATTTGATGATCACCATCGCCGGCAAGATCCAAAGCAGGCCGGTGAGCAGGAAATAGAGCAGGTGCCCCCACCAGGGCGCGTTGCCGAGCGTCGCCACTGCGATCGTGTTCGCCACCAGCGCGTAGACGAGCACGAGCACGATGATGAGGATCGTGCCGATGAATTTGCGGAGGCGGACGGGCATTTTGATCTCTTGTCTGGGTGGCGCGAACCGGCGCGACGGCATGCCGCAAAGGTTCGGGGCTTGTTTTGCATGAGCCGGTGGGGCAAATCAACTGCCGGATAGAAGGAGACATCATGGCCGTCGCGAACCTCACCACGGAACAGGCGATCCTGAGCGAAGTGCGCAAGCAGAACCGCAATCGCCGCGCCTTGCGGCTGTGGCTCGGCTTCGTGCTTTTAGCGCTCTTCTGTCTCGTGCTCGTCGGCGGCGCCACGCGGCTGACCAATTCCGGCCTGTCGATCACCGAATGGAAGCCGATCCATGGCGTCATTCCGCCGCTATCGGCTGCCGAATGGGAGGAGGAGTTCCGCCTCTACCAGCGCATTCCCGAATTTCAGCAATTGAACAGCTCCATGACGGTCGACGAGTTCAAGGGCATTTTCTGGTGGGAATGGGCCCACCGGCTGATCGCCCGCGGCATCGGCGTGATCTTCGCGCTGCCGCTTATCTTTTTCTGGCTGACGGGGCGCATCGAAAGGCGCCTGCGCTGGCCGCTCGTCGGCATTCTGGCGCTCGGCGGCCTGCAGGGTTTTATCGGCTGGTGGATGGTGTCCTCGGGTCTTTCTGTCCGCACCGATGTCAGCCAATACCGGCTCGCGACTCATTTCGTCATGGCCTGCCTGATCTTTGCCGGCTGTATGTGGATCATGCGCGGGTTATCGCCGCATTCCAACGATCCGGCGCCGGCGCGCAGCTCGCGCGGTTTTGCCGCCGTCATCGCCATCTTCGCGCTGTTCCAGATCTATCTCGGCGCGCTGGTGGCCGGGCTCGACGCCGGTTTCTCCTATAATACCTGGCCGCTGATGGATGGTGCCGTCATCCCTTCGGATCTCTTGATCCAGCAGCCCTTCTGGATCAACGCCTTCGAGAACCCGAAGACCGTGCAGTTCATCCACCGCGTCGGCGCCTATGCGCTCTTCGCGTTGACTTTGATCAACATGGTCATTGCCCTGCGCGCCGCAGCCTGGACCACCCATGCCCGCCGCGCCGTGGTGCTTTTCTTGCTGGTGACGCTGCAGGCGGCGATCGGCATCGCCACGCTGCTGATGCAGGTGCCGCTTCACTGGGGCCTGCTGCATCAGGCCGGCGCTCTGGTGGTCTTCGGTTTCGCCGTCGCCAACTGGCGCGGCTTTTACGGCGAATATCCGCACGCCACGGCAATTGCGGAGCGCGATTGAAGCGCAAGCCGTTTAACGCAGCACGCCGTCGAGCAGCGGCATGCCGATGATCGCAGCGGCGGCGATCAGCACGTAGCAGGCGATGCGGAAGGTCCGTTCCTCGGCCAGCCCGAACAGTTTCGAGCCGCCGTAAAGCCCCAGCGCATAACTCGGCAAAATGACGGCCGTCAGGGCAAAGACGGCGGGGACGAACAGTCCGCCGACATAATAGCTGATGGCGCTGAAGATGGTGGAAATGGAGAAATAGAGCACGACATTGGCCCGGACGCGCGTGAAATCGCTCTTGCCGCCGAGCCAATAGGCGACGACAGGCGGTCCGCCGAGCTGTGCGGCGCCGCTGAAGAGGCCGGCAATCAGGCCGACGCCGCTGCTGAGCGGCGCCGAAGGCGCGCCGTGATAACGCCATCCGGAGACGAGAAGCGCGAGCAGTGAGATGGCGATTATCGTGATGCTCCAGCGCAACAGCGTCGGGTCGAGCAGTGCCAGCATCGCCGTGCCGGCCGGGACGCCGAGTGCCGCACCCGCGGCCATGACGAAGACCTCGGGCCGGTTGGCGTTGCGCCAAGCGGGTGGAATCATCCCCAGCGTGGCAATGCCGTCGATGACGAGCAGGATCGGCGAGGCCAGCTTCGGCCCGATGATGGCGCCACCGAGCGGAATGAAGATCAGCGCTGCCCCGAAACCGGAAAAGCCCCGGGCGAGCCCGGCGATGAAGGCAAAGGCCATCAGGGCATAGATGCCGTGATCGGGCAGGGCGGCGGCAAACCAGGCCTGCCCGTCCGTGATAAGCGCATCCAGCGTCATGACGTCAGGAAGCGAGCATCAGGTCCATGTTCTGCACGGCAGCACCCGAGGCGCCCTTGCCGAGATTGTCGAGCAGCGCCACCAGATTGACCTGGGAACCGCCCGGCGTGCCGAAGACGAAGAGCTTCATCGTGTCCTTGCCTTCGAGTTCGACGGCGTTGACACGGGGGAGCGCCTTGCTGTCGGCGAGCGGCACGACGGTGACGATGTCCTGGCCGGCATAGTGAGCGACGAGAGCCGCGTGGATGGTTTCCATCGTCGTGCCCTCGGCGAGGTCGTCGAGATGCAGCGGCACCTGCACGATCATGCCCTGCGCGAACTTGCCGACCGATGGCGAGAAGATCGGTGCGCGGTCGAGCAGGCCATGCACGGTCATTTCGGGCACATGCTTGTGGGTGAGGGGAAGACCGTAGAGGAAATGCGGCGCGGTGATCGCATCCGGGTGATCCGGATTTTCCATCTGGGCAATCATCTGCTTGCCGCCACCGGTATAGCCGGAGACCGCATTGACCGTCACCGGGTAGCCGTCCGGCAGGATGCCGGCGGCACGCAGCGGCCGGATCAGGCCGATTGCACCGGTCGGATAGCAGCCGGGGTTGGCGACGAAACGCGCGGCTTTGATCTTGTCGGCCTGCGCGCCATCCATTTCGGCAAAGCCATAGGCCCAGCCGGGGTTGACGCGGAAGGCGGTCGAGGTGTCGATGACGCGCACATTGTTGTTGGCCGAGACCATCTGAACCGCTTCCTTCGATGCCTCGTCGGGCAGGCAGAGAATGGCGATATCAGCGCTGTTCAGCATGTCCTCGCGCAGGGCGGCGTTGCGCCGCTCGGCCTCGGGAATGGACAGAAGCTCGACATCGCGGCGGCCGGCCATGCGCGTGCGGATCTGCAGACCCGTTGTGCCGTGTTCGCCGTCGATGAAGATTTTCGGTGCCATGTTAACCTGCGCTTTCAATGGGTTCAGAAGGTTTCCGGATTCATTTTGGGATAATAAGTCAGCCTTGTGACACGGCGATGGCGCGTCGCTCCGCATGAAGCCCCAGCATATACATCGCCACCGTTGCCCCGGCAATGGCGGTGATATCGGCATGGTCGTAGGGCGGCGAAACCTCGACGATATCGGCGCCGCGGATATCGAGCTGGTGCAGGCGCTGCAGCACCGAGAGGATCTTGGCGCTCGACGGTCCGCCGGCGACCGGCGTGCCGGTGCCGGGCGCAAAGGCCGGATCGAGGCAATCGATATCGAAGGTGAGATAGGCCGGCGCGCCGCGCGTGTGGGAGATGATCGCCGAAGCGATGTCGCCGGCAGTCATATCCTCGACCTGATGACCATAGAGAATATTGATGCCGCAATCCTCCGGCGCATGGGTGCGGATGCCGATCTGAATCGAGCGATCGGGGTCGATGATGCCCTCGCGGGTGGCCCGTGCGACGAAGGAGCCATGGTCGATGCGCCGCTCTTCGTCGAACCAGGTGTCCTGATGCGCGTCGAACTGCACGAGCGCCAGCGGCCCATGTTTTGCCGCGTGGGCTTTCAGCAGCGGCCAGGTGACGTAATGATCGCCGCCGAGCGTCAGCAGGAAAGCGCCGCTGTCGAGGATCACATTCGCCTGACGTTCGATGGCGCCGGGCGTATCCTGGTGATTGCCGTAATCGAGCAGGCAATCGCCGTAGTCGATCACGGCCATGTCGGCGAACAATTCGCGGTTGAAGGGATATTGCGCATCATTGTCGAAGATCGCCGAGGCACGCCGGATCGCTTGCGGGCCGAAGCGCGTGCCCGGCCGGTTCGATGTGGCGGCGTCGAAAGGAATGCCCCAGACGGCGACATCGACGCCGGTGAGTTCCTTGGTGAAGCGGCGGCGCATGAAGGACAGCGCGCCGGCAAAGGTCGGGTCGCTGGCGGCGGAGGTGAGGCTGGTCGCCGTGAAGGCGTGGTCAATCGATCTGTTCGCCAAGTCATGCTCCTTTTTTCGGTCGCAGAACCGTAGTCGCGTTCAATGCGGACGCTGCCTTGCAGGATGTTCGACGTCAGAGCGTCGGCGTTGGTCCGCGCGAAGGAATTGGCCGATCCCTTCGCGAGAAAGGGGTAGGCGAGGTGCCGACAGATTTCAAGCAATCGTTCGGATGACCGCCGCTCGTCGCTATCGAGCGGCGATCCTTTGTCCATCTGCCTATCAGGACGGTTCTGGCAGGAACCACAATCCAGAAAGCGTCGTCAGCGCGGTCACACAGATATAGCCCACGAGCGGCCAGGCGCTGTCGCCCCCGAGCAGAAACACGAACAAGGTTCCAGCAATGCTGACGATGACGCTCTGGACGCAGGAGTAGAACGCGACCGCCGTTCCCGCCATGTCGCCAAAGGCGTCAAGCGCACCGTTGGCGGTGACCGCGGTGGCAAGGACGATGCCGATCGCGATGATCCACATGGGCGCGACGAAGCTCAGAAGCGAAGGCTGCAGAAACAACTCGCCAAAGGCAAGCAGCATGGCGCCGAGAAGCAGCATTGCCATGCCTCCGGAAAGGCTGCCTGCAATGCCGCAGCGCATGACGAAGCGTTTGGCGAACCGCGCCGTCACGATCATCACCAGCGCCACCGTGGCAAAGACCAGACTGAAGCCGGTGCTGGAGAAGCCGGCTTTATCGATCAGGATACGGGGTGCCGTCGAGAAAAAGACGAAGAAGGTGCCCATCGCCGCGCTGAAGCCGGCTGTATAAACCCAGAAAGGAAAGCTGGTGAGGATGGGGCGCAGAGCGATCTTCGCGGTAGCGGCTGGGCGGGTCTCATGCCACCGCATGCCGGCGTTAAGAAGGGCTGCGACCGATAGCAGGCCGATAGTCAGGAAAATAGCGCGCCAACCGAAGCGATCGGCGATCACGGCGCCAGCGATCGGGCCCAATGCAGGCACAAAGGAAAGGATGGAGCCGAGAAGGCTATAGATCGTGCTGCTTTCGGGACGCCCGGCGTAAACGTCACGCACGGTTGCGAAAGTCGCGACCATAGCCGCGGACGCGCCAATGGCCTGCAGCAACCTCAAGGCCACGAACAGCGGTGCCGAGGAGGAGGCGGCAAGCAGCAACGACGAAGCGGCAAAGAGTGCCGTCCCTGCGATGACGACGGGCCGCCGTCCGACAAGATCGGAAATCGGGCCGAAGACGATCTGCCCGGCGCCGAGTACAAGCATGTAGAGGCTGAGGGTCAATTGAATGACCGCAGGCGAAGTGCCGAGCGCTTCCGGCATGACCGGCACGATCGGCAGATAGATATCTATGGCGAGGGAGGCCAGGATGTCGAAAGGCGCCATGAGCAGCAAGGCTGCCGGCACGGAATAGGTCCAGCGCTGGATTTTGGGATAAGACATGGGAAAGAACCCGCTCAAATGATTTCATTCGGCGGCGATCTGTCTTTTCATCAGTATCGAATTTGGCCGGACAGACGCCGCAACAACAGGGCAGAGTTGTTGCGGCCTATTTGTCTGCGGACTTGATTGTTCCCATCATGCGCCCCTGACTGCGGCTCCGCTCATTTCGAAGCCCTTTGCCCCTTGTCTAGCAGCGTAGCCGGGGCTCGGCAACAGAACGCTCTTCCTCCTGCGCCGACGATATCCATAAAAGCAGTGGTTTAGTCGATTTTTTTATAAAAGTCATACTTGCAGGAAAATTGATGATCGCCTATGCAAGGCCGGGTTGCAGATTCGGCCCTCATAATTGGGTACGAACATCATATTTCAGGTATATTTTCAGTGATTTATCGACGAGAGATTGACGGCCTGCGGGCGGCCGCGGTGATGCCCGTTATTCTGTTTCATGCGGGTTTTAGTTTCTTTAGCGGCGGCTTCATCGGCGTCGATGTTTTCTTCGTGATCAGCGGATTTCTGATCACCTCGATCATCCTTGAAGAGATGCGCGACGGCACCTTCTCGCTGGCGGCATTCTACGAGCGCCGCGCCCGCCGGATCCTGCCGGCCCTGTTTCTCGTCGTCCTGTGCTGTCTGCCCTTTGCCTGGCTCTGGGTCATGCCGGAGGAATTTCGCGCCTTCTCCGACAGCCTGATTGCCACCAGCCTCTCCGGCGCCAATTTCCTGTTCTGGTTCAAGAGCGGCTATTTTGCGCCGGAGGCCGCAGAGGTGCCGCTGCTCCACATCTGGAGCCTGGCCGTCGAAGAACAGTATTACATGTTCTTTCCGCTGCTCGCCATGTTCATGTGGAAGCGCAAGCGGAACTGGCTCTTTGCCACCCTGGTTGCGCTCGCCCTTGCCAGCCTTGCCTATAGCGAGTGGGCGTCACGGGTCTATCCTTCCGCCAATTTCTATTTCCTGCCGTCGCGGGCCTGGGAATTTCTGGCCGGATCGATCTGCAGCTTCATACCGTTGACGGGGCAAAAGCGCGGCAGCGATCCGCTGTCGTTCCTCGGTTTCGGCATGATCGCCTTCTCCATTTTCTATTTCGACGAAACCTCGCCAATTCCCTCGACGCTCGCCCTGGTGCCCGTGGTCGGCGCGATGCTCGTGCTGCTCTATGCGCGACAGGGAACCTGGGTGGCGGCACTGCTTTCAACCCGCGTCTTCATCATGGTCGGGCAGATCAGCTACAGCGCCTATCTCTGGCACCAACCGCTTTTTGCCTTTGCGCGGATCCGCAGCATCGATCCGCCCCCATTGACCGTGATGGGCGTTCTTACCTGCCTTTCGCTTGTGCTTGCCTATGTCTCGTGGCGTTTCGTCGAGCAGCCGTTCCGCAGGCGCGAGCGCCGATTGCTGCCGTCGACCCGCAGCCTGGTCGCATCGGTATCCGTGGTTCTGGCCGCCTTTATCGCCTTCGGCATTTACGGCCACGATACGCGCGGCATTCCATGGCGTCTGCCGGCGCCGATCAAGGAATTCATGGCGAACAATGGTTGGAGCAAGACCTGCCTTCTCGAGGGTTCGTCGGGCTGGGACACGATGCCGATCAAGGGCTGCGTATTCAACGGCAGCCACGAACAGACATACGCCATCCTCGGAGATTCCCTGGCGTCGTCGCTGACGCCGGCGCTGGCCAAGCGTCTGGACGGCATGAATATCGGCCTGCAGCAGATCACGCACAGCTTCTGCGCGCCGGTCGCCGACGTCTCGATGGTCCCCCACCAGGCGCGCGATTGCGGTGCCTTCAACGCTGCGGCAATCGACTATCTCGTCAAGAGCAAGGTGAAAACGGTCGTTCTCGCTGCCTCCTGGAAGATCTTTTTCGAGCAGTCACGCTACAGGTTCAGGGGCGAGGAAGTCGCGACATCAGACGTAGGGCAGCGGTTGAGGGATGCCTTCGACAAAACCGTCGCCGAGCTGACATCGGCCGGCATCCGCGTCGTCATCATCTATCCACATCCGCGCGGCGACACGGAGATCGCCGCCAAGGTTGCGAAGCTGATGCACAAAGGCACGCCGGCGCCGACGATCACGATCGCCCAGGATGAATTTCTCCAGCAATCGGCGCCTTCCTATGCCTATCTCGACGATCCCAAGGACACGCAGGTCCTGCGCGTCGATCCGGCCAGGATTTTCTGCGGGATGGAGACGGGCCGATGCGATCTGGCGCGGGAAGGCAAGACCTTCATTTCCGACAAGGTGCATTTCACCCCGGCAGGCGCGGAAGCCGTCGCCGACGAAATCATGGTCACTCTCGGGCAAGACCATATGGCGGATCCGAACGGTATGGCAGCGCTCTCTTCCGATTAATGCATGTCGCCGGGAGGTGTGCAGCGGTTCCGGGATAAACGACATGCATCAAACAAAGATGCATGTCGCCGGAGCGTGCAGCGGTTCGGGGATAACGACCTTCATAAAACCAAGGACTGAAGCGCGTCGGATATTTCGGAAGCGCTGCATGGTTTTGCGCGGCATGCTTTCAGGTCCTGAAGAGCGCGCAGCGCCGCAGCGCCGCAGCGACCACAGCAAAAAGGCCGGGTTTCCCCGGCCTTCGTAAAATCCATTTGTTCGAAACGATTAGCGCTTCGAGAACTGGAAGGAGCGGCGGGCCTTTGCCTTGCCGTACTTCTTGCGTTCGACGACGCGGCTGTCGCGGGTCAGGAAGCCGCCCTTCTTCAGCACCGAGCGCAGGCCCGGTTCGAAGTAGGTGAGCGCCTTGGACAGGCCGTGGCGAACGGCACCGGCCTGGCCGGAGAGGCCGCCGCCGGCAACGGTTGCGACGATGTCGAACTGGCCGTCACGGGCAGCCGCGACGATCGGCTGGCGCAGGATCATCTGCAGCACCGGGCGGGCGAAATATTCCGCGAATTCCTTGCCGTTGACGATGATCTTGCCGGAGCCCGGCTTGACCCAGACGCGGGCGACGGCGTTCTTGCGCTTGCCGGTCGCGTAGGAGCGGCCGAGCGAATCGACCTTGCGGACGTGCGCCGGAGCAGCAGCTTCGGAAGCCGTGCCGAGTTCCTTCAGGGAGGAGAGGTCAGCCATATCAGGCGCTCCTTACGTTCTTTTTGTTGAGCGCGGCAACGTCGAGGGCGACCGGCTGCTGGGCTTCATGGGGATGGTTGGCGCCGGCGTAGACGCGCAGGTTCTTCATCTGGCGACGGCCGAGCGGGCCGCGCGGAACCATGCGTTCGACGGCCTTTTCGAGGACGCGCTCCGGGAAGCGGCCTTCGATGATCTGGCGCGCGGTGCGTTCCTTGATGCCGCCGGCGTAACCGGTGTGCCAGTAGTAGACCTTGTCGGAATACTTCTTGCCGGTGAAAACGACCTTGTCGGCATTGATGACGATGACGTTGTCGCCGTCGTCAACGTGGGGCGTGAAGGTTGCCTTGTGCTTGCCGCGCAGGCGCATAGCGATGATGGAAGCGAGACGGCCAACGACCAGCCCTTCGGCGTCGATGATCACCCACTTCTTCTCCACCTCTGCAGGCTTCTGGGAGAAGGTAGCCATAGTGAATACTCTCTTTTGGGACCCTTGCCCGAAGGCTGGAAGGGCGTTTCTTGTTGCTTGGATTGGCAGGCGCGAGACATGCCAAAAAGAAAGCAGCCGGGAAGGCTGCGTTCTGGCGCGGTGTATAAAGGGAATGTGTCATCGGGTCAATATCGACACGTCCAGCAATCTCAAAAGAAACATAAGCAAAAACAGTCGTTTAGCAATGTGGTATTATGTTGCCTCAAATTAGGTGGAGCGGGAAGCTGCCATATTGAAGGTTTTTCCCCCGTCGCGTCCGGACTTGTGGGGCGCAAGCGATGTCAATCCTTGCACTCGCGCAGACATTTCATCATTTCGCGAAGGCCGCGTGTCAGATGTTTGTCCCGGCGCAGAACCATGCCGAGCCGGCGCATGAGCTTCGGCTTCAGCGACGACGTCGTCACCAGGCCGCCACGGTCGCGCTTGAGCGCCAGCCCCGGCAGGATCGACCAGCCGAGCCCGACGGACACCAGCTCCTTGATCGCCTCGACGCTGCCGAATTCCATCGCAGGACGGGTCCTGCCATCGGGGACGGCGAGCCACGCGTCGATTGCCCGTCTGGTATTGCCGCCCTCGTAAAGCAGCAGCGTCCTGTCGCGCATGAAGGCGGCGTCCGGTCCGCCTTCGGGCAGCAGGCTGCCTGCGGGCGCGACAGCCAGCAATTCCTCCTCGTAAAACGGTTCGATCTCGAAGTTTCGTCCCGATGCCGGCAAGGCCACGACGGCGATGTCTAGGCTGTTGGCCTCCAGATCGCGCAGAATATCGTCGGCATTGCCGATATGGACGGTGATTTCGAGGCCGGGCATGGATTTCCTCGCGGCGGCGATGGCGCGTGGCAGCAGATGGATCGAGGCCGTGCCGCCGCTGCCGATGCGCACCCGGCCGCTGGCGCCGTCCCTATGGGGCATCATTGCTTCTTCCGCCGCGGCTGCTTCCTGCAGCAGACGCCTCGCGTGCGAAAGCAGGTCGAGGCCCGCCGCCGTCGGTTGCGCCCGCCGCCCGACGCGCTCGATCAGCCTGACGCCGAGCCGCTGTTCAAGGCCTTTGATCTGCAGGCTGACGGCCGGTTGCGTCACGCCTTCCTTGTCGGCAGCGGCCGTAAAGCTTCCAAGATCGGCGACGTTGACGAAGGACGCGAGCTGATCGAGATTGAGTGGCATCCAAAGAATTCCTTATGCATATCATAATATTCATAAGCTTCTTTCGGAGTGTCTTCCAGCGCATCTTTTCTCCGTTGAGAAAGGACAAAAGATGACCCTGGAATTCGGCGAGCTATTAGCGACACCGCGCAACGCCCTTCGGTTGAAACTTCGCGAGACGGCGCGCCGGGGCCGGCTGCTGCTGGCGGCCATCGAGTGTCGGCTCGAAAAGCGACGCAGCCGCCGTAAGCTTTCGGACCTCACCGATGATGAGCTTCGCGATATCGGTCTGACCCGTGCGCAGGCGACGGCCGAGACATCGAAATCGTGGTTCTGGTTTTGACCACGCCGCAGCGGGGAGGGCGGATCCTGCTCGAAATTGCCGGCGCCTTGTGGCAGAACAGGTGTGTGGAAATTGAGCGCAGGGAGCAGCATCATGGCCGAAATCGTATCCCTCCGAAAGGACGCGGACAGGGTGGACGGATTGTTGCTCCGCTCGCTGCGCGACGGCGTGCTGCGGCTCGTGCTCAATGACCCGCCGGCCAATGCGCTTTCGATTGCGCTTCTCGAGGCGCTGATGGCCGAGCTCGAAAAGGCGGAGGCGGATTTGGATGTGCGCGTCGTCGTCATCGCCTCGACCGGCTCCGTCTTTTCCGCCGGCCATGACCTCAAGGAACTCACGGCCCATCGCGTCGACGAAGACCGGGGCGCTGCGTTCTTCGAGAAAAGCTTCCGGCTCTGCGCCGATCTGATGCTGAAGATCGCGCATCTGCCAAAACCTGTTATCGCCGAAGTCGACGGGCTTGCAACGGCTGCCGGCTGTCAGCTCGTTGCCTCCTGTGATCTGGCGATCTGCACGGACACGTCGACGTTCTGCACGCCGGGCGTCAATATCGGCCTGTTCTGTTCGACGCCGATGGTGGCGGTTACCCGTGCCGCCCATCGCAAACAGGCGATGGAAATGCTGCTGACCGGCGAGACGATCGACGCTTCGACCGCCAAGGATTTCGGCCTCGTCAACCGCATCGTGCCGAAGCAGTATCTGGCGCAGGTCGTTTCCAAATATGCGGCCGTGATCGCCGGCAAATCGCCATTGATCCTGAAAATCGGCAAGCAGGCATTTTATCGACAGCTCGAACTGCCGGTGGAGGCAGCCTATGACTATGCCGCTAAGGTCATGGTGGAGACCATGCTGACGCAGGATGCGCAGGAGGGCATCGGCGCCTTTCTCGGCAAGCGCAAGCCGGAATGGAAGGGCGAATGATCATCCCAGCTTCAGAACCAGCACGCCGGCCGCGATGACGACGCCGGCGACGTAGCGCCAGATTCCGGCTTTTTCCTTGAACACGGCGACCGAGATCACCAGTGCGAAGACGATCGCGGTTTCCCGCAACGCGGCGACGGTCGCGACCGGGGCCTTCGTCATCGCCCAGAGCGCCAGTCCGTAAGATGCAATCGAACCCGCGCCGCCGATAAGGCCGCGCCACCAGTTGCGGCGAACGTGGCGCACCACTGTCAGGCTGCCGCGCCGGGAGGCCGCCCAGGCAAACAGCAATATGGGCGGCAGCAGCGACATCCACAACGTATAGGAAACCGCGTTGCCTGAAAGGCGGGCGCCGATGCCGTCGACATAAGTGTAGCTGGCGATAACGAAGGCATTGGCAATGGAGAGGACGACGGCGCTGCCGCTGCCGCGACGTGCCTCCAGAGCGAGCGTCAGGACGCCGGCTGAGATCGTCATGATGCCGGCGAGCGCGGCGCCGGAAAGGTCTTCCCTAAGGACGACACCGCTTGTCGCGGCGATCAGCAACGGCGCGCAACCACGCATCAGCGGATAGACCAGGCCGATATCGCCGGCCCGGTAGGCGGCGGCAACCAGCTGGAAATAGGCGAACTGCAGGATGGCCGACGCGCCGATAAACGGCCAGGCAGCACTTTGCGGCAATGGCAGAAATGCCAGAAACGGCAAGGCCGATACCGCGCCGCCGGCCGAAATCAGCGCCGCATCAAGGGATTTATCGCTCCCCGCTTTGACGATCGCGTTCCATGTCGCATGCAGCAGTGCACCGAACAGAACGAGCAGGATGACGTCGAGGGGCAAGGATAAATCCTGGACTACGGGGAAAGACAAGCGCTTCGCCCCGACGGGGCAAACTTCTGGTAAGACAACCGCGATTTGCACGAAAATGCGTTGCCGCGCTCGCGGATGTCTTCCTGTCTGCAATATCACCCTTCCAATATCCCAACAATGGCGGGCTCAGCCGGCAATTTTTACGTGCGCTCGATATGCGTTCAATCCAGACGATCTTCTCAACTATGAGATGCTGCTAATGGACACCAGAACATAGGGTGATTTTAAAAGGAACAAAAGAAGAAATCGCTGGGAGGAATTCCGGCGCGGATCTTTCTATGTTGCTGAAATACAGATATTATTCTATAACTTTGACATACGCGAAAAATAAAGCTGGTGATTGCATATTCTCAGGAAAATCGCATCGCGGGATTGAGGCGGTGGACATTCCCAAACGCGAAGGGCGTAGGGCGTTGCGGCAGTCACGGCAGCAAAAACCTCAGAGCTGATAATGCGGAACGAACAGCATCCCGTCAAGGTTGTCTATGTTCTGGTAGTTCAGAACGGGACACCGGGGGTTGTCTTTCGAGGGAATGTGCGTCCACTCCGCATAGTCGGTCGCGTCGCAATAATTGCTGTTGCGGACGTAGCGATCATAGAGGGGCAGACCGCGGGGTGACTGATAGCGGAAAATGACAGCGCCCTGATTGTGGATGGCGGTGCGCACGCTGTCGCAGCTCATGGTGAGCGGATTGTAGCGCGAGATTGCCAGCGCCGGCGATGCGGCGAGCACGAGCATGAGGGCAAGAGCGATTTTTTTCATCGAATCATCCTCAGAGAGTGTCCGATTCATATATACGGGAAAGGCGCGCAACTGGTTTCACGCAAACGCAAAATTACGCGCGCCGTGGCGAAAGACTTTCGCAAGTGGAGAAGCGGACATGAATCACGACAGCTACACGGATGATTTCCTCGCCGGCATCCTGCATTCGGTGAAGACCATCGCCCTGACCGGCGCTTCGCCCAATCCGGCGCGGCCGAGCAACGGCGTCATGGGCTATCTGCTGTCGCGCGGCTATGATGTCATTCCGGTCAACCCGGGGCAGGCGGGTAAACAGATCCACGGCCGCACCGTCTTTGCCCGGCTCGCCGACATTCCGGTGCCGATCGACATGGTTGACGTCTTTCGCGCTGCCGAATATCTGGACGGCGTCGTCGAGGAGGCCTTAGCGCTGAAACCTTTGCCGAAGATCATCTGGGCGCAGCTCGGCGTCCGCAACGATGCGGCTGCGGCAAAGGCGGAGGCCGCCGGCGTCAAGATGGTGATGAACCGCTGCCCGGCGATCGAGTACCCCCGGCTCATTGCCTGATCTCATTGCCCGATCTCATTACCAGATCTCATTGCTTGAGCTGCGCTCTGCAGAGACGGATTTTCCACCGAACGCCCGCGGGTTGAAACGGATCGCGATTAACTTTCGTCCGGGAGAGGCTATGATCCCGGCCGTCAGCAACAGCGGGAGGACGACATGGCCAAGAATGATCCGGGATTCAACACGTTGGCGATCCATGCCGGTGCGCAGCCCGACCCAGCGACCGGCGCGCGGGTGACGCCGATCTACCAGACGACCGCCTACGTCTTCAACGATTCCGATCATGCCGCCGCGCTCTTCGGCCTGCAGGCTTTCGGCAATATCTACACCCGCATCATGAACCCGACGCAGGCCGTGCTGGAGGAGCGCGTCGCAGCGCTCGAGGGCGGCACGGCGGCCCTTGCCGTCGCCTCCGGCCATGCCGCACAGATGATCGTCTTCCACACCATCATGCGCCCCGGCGAGAATTTCATCGCGGCTCGCAAGCTCTACGGGGGCTCGATCAACCAGTTCGGCCATGCCTTCGAGAATTTCGGCTGGCAGGTGCGCTGGGCCGATTGCGCCGATCCGGCAAGCTTCGAAAGCCAGATCGACGAAAAGACGCGCGGCATCTTCATCGAGAGCCTCGCCAATCCCGGCGGCACCTTCGTCGATATCGCCGCGATCGCCGACGTTGCGCATCGCCATGGCCTGCCGCTCATCGTCGACAATACGATGGCAACCCCCTATCTCATCCGTCCGATCGAATACGGCGCCGATATCGTCGTGCATTCGCTGACCAAGTTTCTCGGCGGCCACGGCAATTCCATGGGTGGCCTCATCGTCGACGGCGGCACCTTCGACTGGTCGAAATCCGGAAACTACCCGATGCTGTCGAGCCCGCGGCCGGAATATAACGGCATTGTCCTGCACGCGACCTTCGGCAATTTCGCCTTTGCGATCGCCGCCCGCGTTCTCGGCCTGCGCGACCTCGGGCCGGCGATCTCGCCCTTCAATGCCTTTCTAATCCTGACCGGAATCGAAACGCTGCCGCTGAGGATGCAGCGCCACAGCGACAATGCGATCGCGGTGGCGAGGTGGCTGAAGGCGCACAGCAAGATCGCCTGGGTGAATTATGCCGGCCTCGAAGACGATCCGAACCACGCCCTGCAGCAGCGCTACTCACCGAAGGGTGCCGGCTCCGTCTTCACCTTCGGCGTCAAGGGCGGTTACGAGGCGGGCAAGACGCTGGTCGAGGGCCTTGAGCTCTTCTCCCATCTTGCCAATATCGGCGATACCCGCTCGCTCGTCATCCATCCCGCCTCGACGACGCACCGGCAGCTGAGCGACGAGCAGAAGACCGCCGCCGGGGCCGGCCCAGACGTCGTGCGCCTTTCGATCGGCATCGAGGACGTCAAGGACATCATCGCCGATCTCGAGCAGGCGCTCTCAAGGATCTGAAACACCGTGTAATCAAAACGCCGTAGCCCCGTCGACGCTTGGCCATATTGTGCAGCAGCTTGCTGCACAATATGGGTCGTTGCCTCGGACATCCCGGATATTGGTTCTGGATGGCTCGCTCTAAAACGCTCAACCTCGGCCGGCGAGCTATCTCTCGGGCTGCGACTGCACCCCGATTACCGCTGGACGATCACTCGGGTCCCCGGCTGGACCATTTCGTAAAGTTCCTCGACATCTTCGCGGTATATCCGAAAGCAACCGCTCGAAGCATTGGTTCCGATTGAGGAAGGGTCATTGGTTCCGTGTATGCGCAGCAGCCCGTCGGCCAGGTAAATTGCGCGGGTTCCAAGCGGATTGGCAGGGCCAGCCTTTACGACCGCCGGAAGCCTCGGGTTCTTCTGCCGCATGCTCGCCGTTGGCCGCCATTCGGGATGCATTCGCTTGGATACCACCCGGGTTGATCCGTACCATTGTTTGCCTTCGCGACCGACGGCAATGGGGTAAGCGAACTGCTCTCCGCTTGCTGTCGTGTAAATAAGAGTGTGCTCACGTGTGGCGATCACGATGTTTCCCCGAGCGCTTCGCGTCGAGGGTTCCCTGCGATCATACAGGGGTTCCTGATAGCGGGGGGCGGGGTCGTAATAAGGCGGAGGTGGGTACGGGCTGTAGGGGTCATCATAGTCGTAGCCTCCGTATTCGTCGTATCCATCATACGGTTCATAAACCTGGGCTTTGGCTTGAACAACCGTTAGCAAAACGGCCACAGCAAGAAGAGCCAGCAATCTCATTTTTCGCCATCCGCCTGTTATACAAGCCGTATTGGTCCCAACTCTATGGCGTCACTATGGCGGACCGTTGATCCATACAAGGTGCCGGGGGCGGGATCGCCCCAGGCACCTTGTAGGTCGACCGTCGCAGTGATGAACAGGTTTGTTATAGCATCAGCGGCCCGTTTGGCACTGAATGGGGAACGCCAATTTCAAGCGAAAAAGCTGATGATGTGAAATTGACCACGAGCGCTTGCTGGTTCTATGCGTGGCGCATGACGAACGTTCTCAGCTTCAAGTTTGAAAATACGGACGAAGACACGGTGGCCGTTCTTCCGTGCGTGGATGGCGTGGGATTAGATCGGCTTGTGGCTGCTTTCGAAGAAGCCGCTGGCTACCGTGATCCCGCTGGTGGCTATGGTGGGCTCATACCCTCATTCTACCGCTTCGGTCCCCTGCCGAGCTATTTCCTTGGTCAGGAAGCACCCGTGACGGGCGATGAGCGGGGGGAAATTTATCTCTTGTCGTGTGAATGTGGTGAGGTTGGATGTTGGCCCCTGATCGCCCACGTTCGCCTGCACCAGGACAAGGTGATATGGGATGGGTTCAGCCAGCCGCATCGACCAAGCCGGAATTATGCGAGCTTTGGCCCGTTTGAGTTCGAGCGCAAGCAGTACGAACAGGCCGTCGAGGTTTTGATTCGATATGACGATCTATGACTGAAGCGTAGCGTTGTTGCTCCGACAGCCTCTCAAGAGGGCAAGCCGATCCTCAGCCAAGGTAGCGCTTGGCAGCCCTTTTGATTTCATTTTACGATTGCAATGATGCCAAACGTTGCATGCGCCCTGACGTGGCTTCCGGATCGCCGTGGATGCGTCCACGACGTTGACGTAATACTCGCCCTCGAGCTGCGAAAGCCCTGGAGCGGAGCAAGGGTATGCATCGAAGATGTTGAACGTATGCGGCGAAAGCGCATGGAAAAACCAATGATTAAAAGCATGCCTCATACAAACGTATGCTGCGAAGAACGCTGAAATCGAAGAGATTCAGGATGACTGTGAGCAATTTCATCACCTTCGGCATCGATGGCGTCGCCCCCGAGTTCGGCGCGCCCGAACCCGGCCGGATCATCTCAGGCGATCCGCAGTTCCGGACCTGGAATCTCGAGGAGGCCGAAGGCGGCCTCTATTCCGGCGTCTGGGAAGCGACGCCCGGCAAGTGGCGGATCGTTTACGAGGAATGGGAATATTTCAGCCTTCTGTCCGGCCATTCGATCGTCACGGAAGACGGCGGTGAGCCGGTTCATCTGAAGGCGGGCGACCGGATGATCTTGAGACCCGGCTTCAAGGGAACCTGGGAAGTCGTTGAAACGACTCGCAAGGACTATGTGATCAGGGTTTGAGCAGCGGCTGCAGACCGACTGCGACATCGCAAAACCAAAGACTTAAAGCGCGGCGAGCGAATCTGAAGGATCGCGACGCGCTTTAGGCCTGTCTCGGTTTGTGGCGATTGCTGTCCGTTTCGGCTGAAATGGCCGCGTCTCTTTCCCAGATAGAGGGCTTTTGATCTATCTCGTTAAAGGTATCTATATCGTCACATGCTAAACCTTATCCGCAGCGCATTGCGGACATGATGTCTCCTGCGGTCCCACAGACATGGTCTTGCAATCGATCTTTCCGGAATTTGCATGTCGTCGAATCTTGCGAGTAGGCACGTTCGCACTCAAACCTCTTCCATCATTGCGACAACGGTGTGCTTCCTTCTGGTAGCCCTCGTTCTCACTGGCCTCATGGCCCATGTCGTCGCGACGATGACCCGGTCGGCGAACGGGATCGACGATGCCCGCGCCACTCGCGCCGCTCGCGCCGCAATCGCCGCCTTTGTCGCCCGTCTCGGCGCGACAACGACGGATAATGCCATCTGGGACGATGCCTATCGTGCGGTCGCGGCTCCGGGTGGCGCCGATTGGGCCTATGAGAACTGGGGAAAGACCAGCGAGGATTATGCGCTCTATGACGGCGCCGTCGTGATCGGCCCGGACCGGACTTCGATCGTTTCCGCCTATGCCAAAGGCAAGCCCTTCCAGCCGGGTGTATTCTTCGGCGAAGCCTTTTATCGGCAGGCCAAAGTGGCGGCCGATCCGGCGCGCGCGCCCTTGGTAAATTTCGTCAAGACCGAAAACGGCATCGCGCTGCTCTCATCGCAGGCAATCCAACCTTTCGACGACGCCGCCGACACGACGGAATTCAGCACGCTGAGCTTTTACAAGGAATTCACCTCGGAAGTGCTGGACACGCTGTCGAACGAACATGAACTCGAGGGCCTGCGGCTCGAGGCGACACCCAAGCCGGAGCTCCTGAACACACCGATCACCGACATGAAGGGCGCGGTCATCGGCTATCTCGTCTGGCCGAGCAAAGCACCGGGAAGCACCGTGTTTCATCAGGTGGCGCCCTATATCGCGGCCGCCATCGTCATTCTTGCGCTGTTCCTTGTCGCTGTTCTGATGGTCGGCGCGTCAGAGGCGCGGCGCCTGCGTCAACTGGCGCAGGCCGCGCTTTACGAAGCCGGCCACGATAGTCTGAGCGGCCTGTTGAACAGACAGGGGCTTCTCAGCCTGCTCGAAGAGCTGGATGATACAGCCGCTTCGCCGCCCCGGCTCTATCTGGTCGACCTTGATGGCTTCAAGGCCGTCAACGATGCCTGGGGGCATGCTGTCGGGGACGATCTGATCCGGCTGGTTTCGAACGCGCTGACGGCCTGCCATCCTGAAGTCGTCGCGGCCGCCCGGCTGGGGGGCGATGAATTTGCGCTTGTGCAGGTAGGCCCTGCCACATGCGAGGATATGGAAAGGGCTATTCTGGCGCTGTTTGCCGAGCCCTTCAAAATCGGCGGGCGGACAATCGAAGTCGGAGCCAGCATCGGAGCTGCCGCGCGCGACGGCGACATCGAGCCCTTGGAGCTGCTGCGCAGAGCGGACATGGCGCTTTATCGCGCCAAGGCAAATGGCAGAGGCCAGGCGATCGAATACGACCCCGAACTGGACCAAGAGCGCCAGCGGGTCGCCGAGCTGGAGGCTCTGCTGAAGAGCGCCATCGGCTCCGGCGCCATCGAAGCTGTCTTCCAGCCTCTCGTCTCTGCCTCGACCGGCACGGTGACCGGTCTTGAAGCCCTGGCGCGTTGGCGAACGGCCGCGGGTAACGTCAGTCCGGAGGTCTTCATCCCCCTTGCCGAAAGATGCGGTCTCATCGATGCGCTCGGCGCTCACATGCTCAGAACATCGATCGCGCATGCCAAGACCTGGCCCGATCTGGCATTGTCGGTGAATGTCTCGCCGGTCCAGCTGTGCAATCCGGAATTTGCCACCGAAGTGATCTCGGTCCTGCAGCAGCTCGATTTCGACCCGAAGCGCCTGACATTGGAGATCACCGAGGGCGTCCTGATGACAAATCCGGATCAGGCCCGGCGCTCGATCGACCAGCTCAAGCGCGTCGGCATCAAGTTCGCGCTCGACGACTTCGGCTGCGGCTACGCCAGCATCGGCGCATTGCGGCAATTCGGCTTCGATCGCATGAAGATCGACCGCTCGCTGGTCTCGGCGCTCGACGACGGCGCAAAGGGCGCCGACGTTCTTCGGGCGACCATCTCTCTGGCGACTGCCCTGCAGATCCCCGTTACCGCCGAAGGCATCGAGAATTCGCGCCAGGCGGCGATCCTGCGGGACGCCGGCTGTGATCAGCTTCAAGGCTATCTGATGGGAAAACCCATGTCGGCCCGCGACATCACCGGCAAGCTGCAGGAAGAGGCCGCCGCCTAAACATGTCTTGCAAAAGCGTTTAGCGCGTTGGATTCAGCCGGTACGCCGCACGGATCCTCCAGGCGCCGAGGGTCAAGCCTCGGGATCACCACTGCAAATCCAGCCGCTCCAGTCCGTGGAAATGGTAGACGTCCTTGACCACGGGCGTCTTCGCCAGCCGGAGGTCGGCAAGCCGCTCGAACAGGATCGGCAGCACGACGTTGAGCTCCAGCCGCGCCAGCGGCGCGCCGATGCAGAAATGGATGCCGGCGCCGAAGGAGAGGTTGGGCGCCTCGCTGCGGTCGGGCCGGAAGGCGAGGGGATCGGTGAATTTCGCCGGGTCGAGATTGGCGGCGGCGAGGATGAGGCTGACCTTGTCGCCGCGCTTGAACGAGACGCCGTCGATTTCAGCGGGTTCGAGCGCCCAGCGCTGGAAGATGTGAACGGGCGCGCAGATGCGTAGCGTCTCCTCGACCGTGCGTTCCGTCGTCGCCTCGTCGCGGAAGAGCGTCGCCGGATCCGCGCCGCTGTCGAGGATGGTGCGCACGGAATTGCCGATCTGGTGCACGGTCGCCTCATGGCCGGCGTTGAGCAGCACGATCGTCGTCGAGATCAGCTCTTCCTCAGTGAGATACTGGCCCTTGTGCTCGGTATGGATCATGTGGGTGAGCAGGTCGTCGCGCGGCTCGGCGCGGCGCTCGGCGATGACGGTCCTGACATAGTCGGAAAATTCCTTCGCCGCCCGCTCGGCCTCGTCTTCCTGGGCGCGCGTGCGGCCGAACATGTACATGCGGACATAGGCGTGCGACCAGGCGAGCAGCTGCGGCCCCATCTCCTCGGGAATGCCGATCATGCGGGCGATCATCGTCACCGGGATGATATCGGCAAAGGCCGAGAGCAATTCGACCTCGCGCTTGTCGGCGAAGCCGTCGATCAGCCGATTGGCGAGTTCGGCAAGCTCCGGCTTCATCTTCTCGACATGGCGGGAGACGAAGGCGCGGTTGACGAGGGTGCGCAGCCGCGTGTGCTCCGGCGGTTCGAGTTCGAGCAGGGAATACCGTTCGGACAGATCGAACCTTTCAAGATGCGGCATCGGCTCGGCAAGGCCGAGCTGCTCGCGGCTGGCGATATGCAGGATCTGCCGGCCGAAGCGGCGGTCGCGCAACAGCCCGTTCACATGGTCGTAACCGGTGAAGAACCACTGTTTCTGCTCGGTCCAGTAGAAGGTCGGACAATGGGCGTGAAGCGCGGCATAGACGGCATTCGGATTGCCATAGAAGGCCGGGTCGCGGGCATCCAGCGAGACATGGCGCAGGGCAGGGTCGATCGAGAGAAAGGGCGGTATCGTCATGCCCCGAGGCTTAGCGGATTTGCCGGGCCTCGAAAAGATGCGGATGAGGAGAGCCGGCCGCAAACAAGACATGCCCGATCGGAGGCGCCGACGACTTTAAGATCTTTGGCTAAACCTGGGGATTGATTCTATTTTCACGCTGCGGCTAATGCATGTCGCCCGGAAGTGTGAAGCGGTGCCGGGAGAACGACATGCATAAAAACAAAGAGCTAAAGCGTGTCGCATGAATCAAATTTGATGCGACGCGCTTTAGCCGGCCCGCGACAGCGTGCCCATGCGTCGCAGCGCCTCGACCTGATCATCGACCGTCGGCACGAGTTCGCCGGCTGTCGGGCTCGGCGTGACCGGCGCCGGGGCCGCCGCTTCCGCTTCGCCGAAGGTGACCGTGCAGTTGCGGCCGGCGGCTTTGGCGGCATAGAGCGCCCGGTCGGCGGCCGAAATCAGCTTGTCGATATTGGCTTCGATCGACGCGGCGAGCGCAATGCCGATGCTGACGGTGACCGGAACGATCGCTTCGCCGGTGCTGACGGGAAGGCGGCAGAATTCGGTGCGGATCGCTTCGGCGATCGCCTCGGCTTCCATCTGGTCCGAGACGGCGGCAAAGGCGGCGAACTCCTCGCCGCCCATGCGGCCGAAGATGTGGTTTGGAATATACTGCCGCGCCATGCGCGCGAAGGCGGTGAGCACGGCGTCGCCGGCCTGATGGCCGAAGCGGTCGTTGACGCGCTTGAAATGATCCAGGTCGAACAGGATCACCGCGACCTGCCGCTGCTCGCTGTGGGCTCTTTCCTGGATGGCCTCGAAATAGCCGAGCAGGCCGCGGCGGTTGAGCACGCCCGTGAGTGAATCGGTCAGGGTCATTGCCCGCAGATGCCGTTCGGAGCGTTCCATGACCAGCCGGCAGGTAAGCGCAAAGGCGATCGTGAGCAGGAAGGCGCTTGCCATCGCCGAGACGCCGCCGAGATTGGTCGCGTCGATATCGCTGGGCAGCGTTACCGCCATCGTCAGCGCCGAGCCGAAGCACAGGCAGCCCTGAATGACGAACACGCCCATCAGCTTGGTGCGGGTGCGCTCGCGGCGCATGTCGCCGGCGGCGACCGCCATGGCGAGGGCCGTGGCGCCGGTCGCCGAAGCGAGATTGTAGAGCACGACGCGGTTCGAATAATCGGTGTTGACCCAGGGCAGAAACACCCCGGCCAGCCAGATCGCCGGCGGCAGCAGCGCCCACCATTCGATCTTCTTGCGGTCGAGCGCGAGAAAACCCGCCACCCAGGCGCTTTGGCCGAGCAGCGCGATGGCATTGCCGATCTCGACGGACACCAGGCTGGGGACTTGGCCACGCAGCGCGATCATCGCAAAGCCGATGCCGGTCAGAAGAAAGCCGAGGCCCCAATAGAGGTAGGCTTCGTTCTTGACGTTGTGGCGCCAGGCGACGAAAAGCACCAGAGCGAGCGTCATGGCCTCCGAACACCAGATGGCGAGACCTGTAGCGATATTGAACACGGCAGCAAACCCCTTGCCCGTCGACCTTGTCTGTTGGCCGCATCCTTGCTGAGGAAGCTCGCCACTTCCTTAATGCTGTTGCGGTGCGGCATGATTTTCGGCCGGTATCTGGCGGTAGGCTTTCCGTTGGGTAAACGTATGTGAGCGCTGCCGGATGGAGTAAGCTTTCCTTCATCCTGTCACGGAGAAAAGCCGGGGGAGACGCCGCCGGGGGCTCGCGGTCATCAGCCATTTACGAGAAAGAGGCTGCCGGCGCCGAAGCTCCATGCATGTCGCCCGGAAGTGTGCAGCGGTTCCGGGATGACGACATGCATCAAAGAGGAGCTGAAGCCGCCGTGCCCCGCCTTCTTAACGTTATCCTCATGCGTGTCTTGAAGAGGAGGGCCGGGACACTCTATGTAGGGATATGGCATTTTCTTTGATTCCCGGCGGCCGCCGGCATGACGTTGACAAAGGACGCACATGAGAAACCCAGTTGATACCGCAATGGCCCTCGTGCCGATGGTCGTGGAACAGACCAACCGCGGTGAACGCTCCTACGACATCTATTCCCGCCTGTTGAAGGAACGCATCATCTTCCTGACCGGCGCCGTCGAGGATCACATGGCGACGCTCGTCTGCGCCCAGCTGCTCTTCCTCGAGGCCGAAAACCCGAAGAAGGAAATCGCCCTCTACATCAATTCGCCCGGTGGCGTCGTCACCGCCGGCATGGCGATCTACGATACGATGCAGTTCATCAAACCGGCGGTTTCGACGCTTTGCATCGGCCAGGCCGCGTCCATGGGCTCGCTGCTGCTGGCCGCCGGCCACAAGGACATGCGCTTCGCCACGCCGAACTCCCGCATCATGGTGCACCAGCCCTCGGGCGGCTTCCAGGGCCAGGCCTCGGATATCGAGCGCCACGCCCGCGACATCCTCAAGATGAAGCGCCGCCTCAACGAAGTCTACGTCAAGCACACCGGCCGCACCTACGAGGAAGTTGAAAAGACCCTCGATCGTGACCATTTCATGGATGCGGACGAGGCCCAGGGCTGGGGCGTGATCGACAAGGTTCTGACGTCGCGCCTCGAGATGGAAGGCGAGCAGGCCTAGTAATTAATTGGGATGGTGTTTTTGCCGCCACAGTTCTATCTCATTTGTGATCGAACAAGGGCTTTCATCCGGCGGCGAAGACACTAATAGTAACTATTAATGCTATGTTGAATTTTTGTGACATAGCATTTGGCATTCGAAGGGGATTCGTTGCCGCCGGAACCTGGACATGGTTGACTGGAACCGGTTCGTAGCCCCTGAAGCCCTTCTCGGCAAAGGCTCCGGAAACGGAGTGCCGCCAGGAGCTGATAGAGTGGACCGCGATTTCGCCTTGAAATGCGGCGTGCTGGAAGGAAAATGATATGAGCAAGGTCAGCGGCAGCAACGGCGGCGACTCCAAGAACACCCTCTATTGTTCGTTCTGCGGAAAGAGCCAGCACGAAGTCCGGAAACTGATTGCCGGACCGACCGTCTTCATCTGCGATGAATGCGTCGAATTGTGCATGGACATCATCCGTGAGGAAAACAAGTCCTCGATGGTCAAGTCCCGCGACGGCGTTCCGACGCCCCAGGACATCATCAAGGTCCTCGACGAATATGTCATCGGCCAGCGGCAGGCGAAGAAGATCCTGTCGGTCGCCGTTCACAACCATTACAAGCGCCTGGCGCACGCCTCCAAGAACGGCGAAGTCGAACTGGCGAAGTCGAACATCATGCTCGTCGGCCCGACCGGCTGCGGCAAGACCTATCTTGCCCAGACGCTCGCCCGCATCATCGACGTTCCTTTCACCATGGCCGATGCGACGACGCTGACGGAAGCCGGCTATGTCGGCGAGGACGTCGAAAACATCATCCTGAAGCTCCTGCAGGCGGCCGACTACAATGTCGAACGCGCCCAGCGCGGCATCGTCTACATCGACGAAGTCGACAAGATTTCGCGCAAGTCCGACAATCCGTCGATCACCCGTGACGTCTCGGGCGAGGGCGTGCAGCAGGCGCTCTTGAAGATCATGGAAGGCACGGTCGCTTCCGTTCCGCCGCAGGGCGGCCGCAAGCACCCGCAGCAGGAATTCCTGCAGGTCGACACGACGAACATCCTGTTCATCTGCGGCGGCGCCTTCGCCGGCCTCGACAAGATCATCTCCGCCCGCGGCGAGAAGACCTCGATCGGCTTCGGCGCGACCGTCAAGGCCCAGGACGACCGCCGCGTCGGCGAAGTCCTGCGCGAACTCGAGCCGGAAGATCTGGTCAAATTCGGCCTCATCCCCGAATTCATCGGCCGTCTGCCGGTTCTGGCGACGCTCGAGGATCTCGATGAAGACGCGCTGATCCAGATCCTGTCCGAGCCGAAGAACGCGCTGATCAAGCAGTACCAGCGCCTGTTCGAGATGGAAGATGTCGAACTGACCTTCCACGAAGACGCCCTGCGCGAAATCGCCCGCAAGGCGATCGTGCGCAAGACCGGCGCCCGCGGCCTCCGCTCGATCATGGAGAAGATCCTGCTCGACACGATGTTCGAACTGCCGACGCTGGAAGGCGTGCGCGAGGTCGTCATCTCGGAGGAAGTGGTGCGCGGTTCGGCCCGTCCGCTTTATATCTATGCCGACCGTCAGGAAGAAAAGGCCAACGCTTCGGCGTGACCTTGCGCTTTCGCACCATTATTTTGGGGGCTTGCCATCAGCAGGCCCCTTTCTATTTGAAAAATCATCCGAGGCGCTGTTAGTATTTGCCGGTGGGACCGGAATTGCCTTTGCCGATGTTGCGCAGGGGTGATGCTTGGCAATGATGGGATGATCTCGTAAGCCTGTTGCTGGCGTTGTATTTAGCCTGGCCGGAAATGGTAAGCGCCGGTCCAGCCACGCGCTTCATAGTGTTGGCGTTCCGTTGTAACAAAGCTGTCACATCCGGGGAACGCGGGCGTTAGCGTGGCTTGAAAAGCGTAGTCAGAACCTCCACTTGTAGAGCCAAGTGAGAGCCGGCCGGTCCCAAGCGGCCGTGCAGAGAGCCCGGTAACGGGACGATGGAAAGGACAAAAAAATGACGAAGAAAACGTCTGTAGCGAGCAGCACTGCCTACCCTGTTCTGCCTTTGCGCGACATCGTGGTTTTCCCGCATATGATCGTGCCGCTGTTCGTCGGACGGGAAAAGTCGATCCGTGCGCTCGAAGAGGTCATGGGGTCGGACAAGCAGATCATGCTGGTGACGCAGATCAACGCCAGCGACGATGATCCGGATCCTTCGGCAATTCACAATGTCGGCACGGTCGCCAATGTGCTGCAGCTGCTCAAGCTGCCCGACGGCACTGTCAAGGTTCTGGTCGAAGGCCGCGCCCGCGCCGAGATCGACACCTATACCAGCCGCGAAGATTTCTATGAGGCGCTCGGCCATGTGCTCGAGGAGCCGCATGACGATCCGGTCGAGCTGGAAGCATTGTCGCGCTCGGTCGTTTCCGAATTCGAAAGCTATGTGAAGCTCAACAAGAAGATTTCGCCCGAAGTGGTCGGCGCCGCCAGCCAGATCGACGACTATTCCAAGCTCGCCGATACGGTCGCCTCGCACCTGTCGATCAAGATCACCGAGAAGCAGGAGATGCTGGAGACGACCAGCGTCAAGCAGCGCCTGGAAAAGGCCCTCGGCTTCATGGAAGGCGAGATCTCGGTGCTGCAGGTCGAGAAGCGCATCCGCTCGCGCGTCAAGCGCCAGATGGAGAAGACCCAGCGCGAATACTACCTGAATGAGCAGATGAAGGCGATCCAGAAGGAACTCGGCGACGGCGAGGAAGGCCGCGACGAGATGAGCGAACTGGAAGAGCGCATCTCCAAGACCAAGCTGTCCAAGGAGGCCCGTGAAAAGGCCGATGCGGAGCTGAAGAAGCTGCGCCAGATGAGCCCGATGTCGGCCGAAGCCACCGTCGTGCGCAACTATCTGGACTGGCTGCTCGGTATCCCGTGGGGCAAGAAGTCGAAGATCAAGGCCGATCTCAACAATGCCGAAAAGATCCTCGAAGCCGATCACTTCGGTCTCGACAAGGTCAAGGAACGCATTGTCGAATATCTGGCCGTGCAGGCCCGCGCCACCAAGATCAAGGGCCCGATCCTGTGCCTCGTCGGTCCTCCCGGCGTCGGCAAGACCTCGCTCGCCCAGTCGATCGCCAAGGCGACCGGCCGTGAGTATGTCCGCATGGCGCTCGGCGGCGTTCGCGACGAAGCCGAAATCCGCGGTCACCGCCGCACCTATATCGGCTCGATGCCCGGCAAGGTCATCCAGTCGATGAAGAAGGCGAAGAAGTCCAATCCGCTCTTCCTGCTCGACGAGATCGACAAGATGGGCATGGACTTCCGCGGCGATCCGTCCTCGGCCTTGCTCGAAGTGCTCGATCCGGCGCAAAACTCGACCTTCATGGACCACTATCTGGAAGTCGAATACGATCTGTCCGACGTAATGTTCATCACCACGGCGAATACGCTGAACATTCCTGCGCCGCTGATGGACCGCATGGAAATCATCCGTATCGCCGGCTACACCGAGGATGAAAAGCGCGAGATCGCCAAGCGGCACCTGCTGCCGAAGGCCATCAAGGAACATGCGCTGCAGCCCGAGGAATTCTCGGTCAGCGACGATGCCCTGATGGCGATCAGCCAGCAGTACACCCGCGAAGCCGGTGTCCGCAGCTTCGAACGCGAATTGATGAAGCTCGCCCGCAAGGCGGTCACCGAGATCATCAAGGGCAAGACGAAGTCCGTTCACGTGACGGCCGCCAACATCGCCGATTACCTGGGCGTCCCGCGCTTCCGCCACGGCGAAGCCGAGGGCGAGGATCAGGTCGGCGTCGTCACCGGTCTGGCCTGGACGGAAGTCGGCGGCGAGCTGCTGACGATCGAAGGCGTGATGATGCCGGGCAAGGGCCGCATGACGGTCACCGGCAATCTGAAGGACGTCATGAAGGAATCGATTTCGGCAGCGGCCTCCTATGTCCGCTCGCGCGCCGTCGATTTCGGCATCGAACCGCCGATGTTCGAAAAGAACGACATCCACGTGCACGTGCCGGAAGGCGCAACGCCGAAGGATGGCCCGTCGGCCGGTGTCGCCATGGCGACCGCCATCGTCTCGATCATGACCGGCATACCGGTGAACAAGCATGTGGCCATGACCGGTGAAATCACCCTTCGCGGCCGTGTGCTGCCGATCGGCGGTCTCAAGGAAAAGCTGCTCGCAGCGCTTCGCGGCGGCATCAAGAAGGTGCTGATTCCGGAAGAAAACGCCAAGGACCTGGCGGAGATTCCTGACAACGTGAAGAACAACATGGAGATCATCCCGGTCTCCCGCATGGGCGAGGTGATCAAGCACGCGCTGATCCGCCGGCCCGAGCCGATCGAGTGGGATGGCACGGTGGAAACGCCTGTGATCACATCGGTCGAAGGCCTTGATGAGACGGGCGCAACCATAGCGCATTGAGTGGCGCTTGCCACATTTATGCCCATTTGGCGCAAAAGACGCAAAAAGGCTGGCGGAAACGCCAGCCTTTTTTGTGAAAACGTCATGTAGACGCTTGCTTTTCCTTGATTTGCAGGGCTTCTGGGTTCCCGGCGGGCCTGATGAAACCTATTCTGCGCCTAGCTTACATTTGAGTCGTTTCATACCATTTAGAAAGGGGTGGAAACATGAACAAGAATGAACTCGTGTCCGCAGTGGCCGAAAAGGCAGGACTGACGAAGTCTGACGCGGCTTCCGCTGTCGACGCGGTTTTCGACGTTGTCCAGGCTGAACTCAAGAACAAGGGCGACATCCGCCTCGCAGGGTTCGGCAGCTTCACCGTTTCTCATCGTGCAGCATCGAAGGGCCGCAACCCGTCCACCGGCGCTGAAGTCGACATTCCGGCTCGCAACGTGCCGAAGTTCACGCCCGGCAAGGGCCTGAAGGACGCCGTCAACGGCTGATTGAAGATTATCCGCCAGCCGTAAACGAGACCGGCTGTGCAGGGTTTTTGAGAGGGGTTCGGCTTTGCCGAGCCCCTTTTTGTTCTGGCCGCTTGCCGCATGCGGCACTTTGTTTTACCACGGACCTGTTCTCAGGGCGGGGTGAAACTCCCCACCGGCGGTAAGGGCTGCGGCCCGAGCCCGCGAGCGCTTTCCCAAGCTGTCGCGCGGGAAGGGTCAGCAGATCCGGTGCGATTCCGGAGCCGACGGTATAGTCCGGATGAAAGAGAATGAGCATGGCCGCGTGCGGGCAGGGGACTGCCGGCGTCAGCGTGTCGTCGCCTCATGCGTCCTGATTTATGTTGGTCCCTATTCTGGATAATAGACATGAATCAGAATTCCCTTGCAGTCTCGCAATCCCGCGCCCTTGCCGGCGCAACCTTCATGGTGCTTGGAGGCGCGGCCTTTTCGCTCCTCAACGTCGTCACCCAGTGGCTGACCATGAAGCTCGCCTTTCCCCCGGCCTCGGCGGTCTTCTGGCAATATGCCTTCGCCTTCCTTTTCTCCTTGCCCTTCCTGCGAAAGGCAGGCCTTTCGGCTATGCGCACCAGCTATCCCCGGCGGCATGTCGTGCGCGTGGTCTTTGCCGCGCTCGGCGGCGCGGCCTGGGTTTCCGGTCTTGCTTCGGTGCCGATCTGGCAGGCGATTGCGCTTGTCATGACCTCGCCCTTCTTCATCATCCTCGGCGCCCGCCTGTTCCTTGGCGAACGCGTCGGTCCCGCCCGCTGGATGGCGACCGCGGCCGGCTTTGCCGGCGCGATGATCATCCTGCAGCCATGGTCCGACAGCTTCACCTGGGCAACATTGCTGCCGGTGCTCTCGGCGCTGCTCTGGGGCGCCTCGTCGCTGATCACCAAGAGCCTGACCGGCATTGAGAAGCCGGAGACGATCACCCTCTGGCTGCTAGTGCTGCTGACGCCGATCAACGGCGGGCTGGCGCTTGCGGCGGGCCTCGCCGTGCCGACGGGTGCGACGCTAGCTCTCTTCCTTCTGGCGGGTCTCCTGACGGTCGTGGCGCAATATCTGCTGACCCTTGCCTATGCCAGCGCCGACGCTGCCTATGTGCAGCCGTTCGACGGTCTGAAGCTGCCGCTCAACGTGCTCGCCGGTTGGCTGTTCTTCGGTTATGCGCCGGCCGGTTATCTCTGGCTGGGAGCCGGACTCATCCTTGCCGCATCGCTCTTCATCATGCGCAACGAGATGCGCCGGGAGAGGCGAGCGGCCTCCGTGTGAAATGTCGCGGACTGTCATGTCTCTGTCATGGCAGTCCCGCAGAAAACCCATGTTTCGACTATTCGACACATGGGGGATTTCATGACGATTTCATCGCGCCAGGCAGCGCTTGCTGCCGTGCTTCTCGCATCCGTTGCCTTTCCGGCCGCCGCCGAGCCGGTCTTCAACCGCATCGCCTCTTTCCCGGTCGCTCAGAACCTGCCTGATGACAAGGACAAGCTGTCGCCGACATCGGCCGAAATCATCACCGCGACCGACGATGGCAATACGCTGATCTACAGCGACAGCCCGCTCGGCGCGATCGGCTTCATCGACATCAGCGACGCCAAGGCGCCGAAATTAGGCGGCGCGCTGATGATGGGCGGCGAGCCGACATCGGTCACCTCGAGCGCCGGCAAGGCGCTCGTGGCCGTCAACACCTCCGAGAGCAAGGCGAAGCCCTCGGGCCGCCTGGCGATCGTCGACGTGGCGACGAAGAAGATCGAAAACAGCTGCGATCTCGGCGGCCAGCCGGATTCGATCGCCCTCAACAAGGACAAGACGCTCGGCACTATTGCGATCGAAAACGAGCGCGACGAAGACGTCAATGACGGCAAGATCCCGCAGATGCCGGCCGGCGACCTCGTCGTCTTCCAGGTCAAGAACGGCACTGTTGATTGCGGCAGCATCAAGCATGTGACTCTGACCGGTCTCGCCGGCGTTGCCCCTGAGGATCCGGAACCGGAATTCGTCGCCTTCAACGGGCTGAACGAGATTGCCCTGACGCTGCAGGAAAACAACGAGATCGTCATCATCGACGCCAATACGGCTGAAGTGAAGACGCATTTCTCCGCCGGCAGCGTCGATCTCACCGGCATCGACACCAAGCGGGACGGCGCCCTGAAATTCACCGGCGAATCCAAGGGCGTGCTGCGCGAGCCCGATGCCGTGAAGTGGCTGGACGACAACCGCCTCGTCGTTGCCAATGAAGGCGATTACCAGGGCGGCTCGCGCGGTTTCACCATCTTCGACAAGACGGGCAAGCTTCTCTACGAATCGGGTGCATCCTTCGAACGCGCCGTCGCCCATATCGGTCACTATCCGGAAAGCCGTTCGGGATCGAAGGGCGTCGAGCCGGAAGGCCTCGAAGCTGCCAAGTTCGGCGACGACCAATATTTCTTCCTGCTCGCCGAGCGCGCCTCGGTCGTCGGCGTCTATAAGGATACCGGCGCCGACCCCGAACTCATCCAGCTGCTGCCGTCCGGCATTTCGCCGGAGGGTGGGGTCGCTATTCCCCAGCGCAATCTCTTTGCCACCGCCAACGAGCTCGACCTCGGCAAGGACGGCGGCACGCGCTCGCATGTGATGATCTACGAGCGCTCGGAAGGCGAGAAAGCCTATCCGAAGATCGTCTCCGCCGACAAGGACGGCAATCCGATCGGCTTCGCAGCCCTTTCGGGTCTCGCTGCCGTTCCCGGCAAGCCGGGCATGCTCTATGCCGTCAGCGATAGCGTTCTCGGCTCGCAGCCGACGATCTACACGATCGATGCCAGCAAGAAGCCAGCCGTCATCACCGATGCGCTCGTCGTCAAGCGTGACGGCGCCCCGGCCCAGAAGCTCGACATCGAAGGCATCGCGGTCGCCGCCGACGGCTCCTTCTGGCTCGCCTCGGAAGGTTACAGCGAGCGTCTCGTCCCGCACGCCCTCTACAACGTCAATGCCAAGGGCGACATCAAGGCCGAGATCGCCCTGCCGAAGGAGCTCGCCGCCAATGAAATCCGCTTCGGTTTCGAAGGGGTGACCATGATCGGCAGCGGTGACGATGCCACGCTCTGGATGGCGGTCCAGCGCGAGTGGGGCGACGACGAGAAAGGCTTCGTCAAGCTCGTCTCCTACAATCCGAAGAAGAAGGAATGGGGCGCGGTGCGCTATCCGCTCGACAAGACGGAAAGCGGCTGGGTCGGCCTGTCGGAAATTTCGGCTCAGGGCGACAGCGTCTACATCATCGAGCGCGACAACCTCGTCGGCGATGCCGCCAAGCTGAAGAAGCTCTACAAGGTAGCGATCTCGGAACTGAAGCCCGCCAAGCTCGGCGGCGAACTGCCCGTCGTCAAGAAGACCGAAGCCCACGATTTTCTCGGCGAACTCAAGACGGCGACCAACGGCTACGTGCTCGACAAGCTCGAAGGCTTCACCTTCGATGCATCGGGCAAACCCTATGCCGTCACAGACAACGACGGCGTCAGCGACTCCTCCGGCGAGACGCTGTTCTTCCCGGTTGATCTCAGCGCCACGAACTGAGGCGTCATAGAGGGATACAGGGAGAGGCCGGGCGAAAGCCCGGCCTCTGTCGTTGAATCCAAGACCCTCCCCAACCCCTCCCCACAAAGGGGAGGGGCTAAGATGCCGCACCGCTTCACGTAACTTTATCGTACGAATTCGTCGAACGGTAACAGCCAGCAAGACCTCTGCTTTTGGTCGTTGCCGGACAACACGGCTTAGTCCCCCCCTTGTGGGGAGGGGTTGGGGAGGGGTAAAGCGGCAGCCCGCAACGTTACAATGAGCGACGCTCCAACCCTACCAGCGCTGATGCACATGCGGCGCGATCAGCCGCGCGTAGATCTCGCGCGTCGCCGCCATGACATCGGCCGAAAGCGGCGCGAGATCGGCGGCCGCGGCATTGGCCTTGGCCTGTTCGCCATTGCGGGCGCCGGGGATGACGACGGTGACGGCGTCGCTCATCAGGATCCAGCGCAGCGCAAAGGCGGCCATCGTCGCGCCGGCGGGCACCAGCTTGCGCACCTCTTCCACCGCCTGCAGGCCGACCTCGAAGGGCACGCCGGCAAAGGTCTCGCCGACATCGAAGGCTTCGCCATGGCGGTTGAAATTGCGGTGGTCGTCGCTGGCAAAATGCGTCTCGCGGGTGATCTTGCCGGAGAGCAGGCCGCTTGCCAGCGGCACGCGGGCGATGATCGCCACGTTCCTGCGGCGGGCTTCGGCAAAGAACAGGTGGTCGGGGCGCTGGCGGAAGATGTTGTAGATGATCTGGATGCTGACGACGCCGGGATATTCAATCGCCTTCAGCCCGTCCTCGACCTTCTCGACGCTGACACCGTACCCCTTGATCTTGCCGGCCCTCTGCAATGCGTCGAGACCGTCGAAGACCTCGGGCTGGTAAAACACCTCGCGCGGCGGGCAGTGCAGTTGCACGAGATCGAGGCTGTCGACGGCAAGGTTTTTCAGGCTGCGGTCGATGAAGCCTTCGAGATTGGCCTTGCTGTAGCCTTCGGCGACATGCGGATTGAGGCGGCGGCCCGCCTTGGTGGCGACCATTGGGCGCTCGCCGCCACGCGTCTTCAGCACGTCGGCAATGATTTTTTCCGAGCGGCCGTCGCCATAGACGTCGGCCGTATCGATGAAGGTCATGCCGGCATCGAGCGCGGCATTCAGCGCCGCGCGCCCGTCCGCCTCGCTGATATCGCCCCATGAGCCGCCGATCTGCCAGGCGCCGAAGCCGACATTGGTGACGGTGAAGGGCATGCGGCCGAAAGCATGATGTTTCATGAGAAATTCTCCCAATGCATGTTGCCCGGAAGTGTGCAGCGGTTCCGGGATAACGACATGCGTAAAAACAAAGAACTAAAGCGTGTCGCATGAACCAAGTTCAATGCGACGCGCTTTAGGTGATGAAAGATATTGGCCTATCAGCAGGGCGACTATGCGGCAATTGCCGATCCGGCCTTGATCGCTCGCCTCGATGAAATATCGTCAGGTTACAAGGCTTCAACCGCAATGGAATAGAAAAGGAACGATCATGGAGATCAAACCCGCCGGCTCTCGCCCCTCGATGAAACCGCCGGCCGACTATTTCACCGGCGCCGTTCGCCAGGATCCGCTGATCGAGCCGCCGGCGCCGGCCCGGGTGCGGGCAACCTCCGTCACCTTCGAACCCGGCGCCCGCACGGCCTGGCACACGCATCCGCTCGGCCAGACGCTGATCGTCACCTCGGGCAAGGGCCTTGCCCAGAGCTGGGGCGATGACATCCGCGAGATTCGCGCCGGCGACACCGTCTGGTTCGCGCCGGGCGAAAAACATTGGCATGGTGCTGCCCCGGACACGGCGATGACACACATCGCCATACACGAGGCGCTGGACGGCAAGCATGTCGACTGGATGGAAAAGGTCACTGACACGCAATATTCCGGTGCGGTGTCGGCCGGTTAGAGCCGCTTCAGGCAGTAGGAAAAATGCGCATGTGATTCGACGGTCAGGAACTCGAATTGCCAGCCGTAATCCTTGCAGAACTTGGTGACCGCCTCGACGACGCCATAGACGATCGGTTTGACGGTATTGCCGGTGCAGAAATCATGCCCGGCAATGCGCCCCGTCCGCTTCACCTTCTTTTCGCACAGCAGCAGTTCCTGCCAGGTGAGCTCGAAGGAATGGTCGGTATCGATATAGGCCCAGTCGAGGAAATCGTCCTCGAATTCGGCGAGCTTTTCGAGCGACGTGCCCTGCATCAGATGCAGCCGTCCGGCCGCGATCTCGGTCGCGAACTGCGTATGAATCGAATCGAGGCCGGAGCTGTAGCGGTCCATCGACCAGGGATCGATGAGGTAGAGCTGCGCCGGGCGATTCTTCTCGAGAATCTCCGCCGTATATTCGCCGAAGGCGGCCCCCACCTCGACGCCGATGCCGCCATTCGGGATCCGGTAGAGCAGCTCGCCGCGATCCGGCAGCAGGCGGGCGTTTTCCAAATGGTGGGCGCTGAGCGGGGTGCGCGGCATGCTCGCCCTAAGCGCCTGCCTTTCTTCACGTGTCTTCATTTCTGATCTCGGATTGCGGGCGGTTGACGGCCCTGATGCGGTCTGCGGGGAACGTAGGAGCAGCGGACCTCGATGACAACCACATGACGGGAATTTGCTTCTTTCGGACAAATCGCTAAGTTTCATTCGTGGACCGACGAAAAAGCCTCGGGAGGAGCGATTTCATGAGACGCATGTGGCCGGAAGAATTCAACGCCGTCTTCAACGGAGCCGAGGAGGTGATGTTGGAATCACCCGCCGAGGCCGGCGAGGCGCCGTTGCACCGGAAGGCGCTGAGGGCGCGCATCACCATGGAGGATTACGAGCGGATCTGGCCGCTTGCCGAGATGCGCTTCCGGCTGGGCGAAGGGGACCTGGCCGGCAAGGCCGTCACCCTGATCACCACCAATCCCCACTACCACGCCTGGCACCCGAAGGACGGCGGCAGCGTCGAGTCGGTCTCCGACAGCGGCCGCCATTTCAAGACGGATTATATCGTCGTGCATTTCCTGCTCGACGACGTCAAGGAAACCTCTCCCGCCTGATATGTCCAAGCCGGTGCCGGCCGCAAGCCCGCACCGGCATCCGCATTCTGTTGACGCCGATGTGATGCCGACGCTGATGACAATCGCGGCGATATCGCTAAGTTTGCGGAAATTTTCTCACCAAACTGGAGGTTCCCGTGACGGCGAACGTGCTGGATATTCCTGTCAGATCAGTGGGTGGTCGTGAAACCACGCTCAACGACTACAAGGGCAGGGTGCTCTTGATCGTCAATGTCGCCTCGAAATGCGGGCTCACGCCGCAATATGAGGGGCTGGAAAAGCTCTACGGGGAAAAGCGCGAGCGCGGCTTCGTCATTGCCGCTTTCCCCGCCAACGACTTCAAGGGCCAGGAGCCCGGCACCGACGCCGAGATCCTCGATTTCTGCACCAGCACCTACGATGTCACCTTCCCGATCTTCTCGAAGATCTCGGTCAAGGGCGAGACCCAGCACCCGCTTTACCGGCAACTGACCAAATCCGGCGTGAAGACCACCGGCGACGGCCCGATGCGCGAACGCCTGAAAGCCCACGGCATATCAGCCGGCGATGAGGACGACATTCTCTGGAACTTCGAAAAATTCCTGATCGGCCGCGACGGCAAAGTCGTCGCCCGCTTCGCGCCTGACGTGACGGCCGATGATTCGCGGCTGGTCTCGGCAGTGGACAAGGAACTGGCGAAGGCATGATTGCCCTCCGGCTGCCAGGCGCATCCGGGCTGCAATGATTTGCGAAGGCGCTCAGCGTCTTCAGATCCCAAGCACGGTCACCAGCGGCGGCGTAAAGTCCTTGAATCCCAATCTCGGCCAGTCGCACCTTGCGTCAAATCGCGTCTTCGGCTGGTGGCGTTGGCAGTTCGGATTCGTCTTGAATGCATAGCCAGGCAGGTTGACATAGGTGGCACTTGGCGCGCCAACGGCAATCGCGATGCACAGCGTCAATGCGGAGCAGAGAGTTCTCATGGCACCCCTCCAGGCGTGAGAAACCTTCAAGCGCGGAGACTTTCCGGGCGGCGAATATTCCCACGTTCGCCGGCTCCCATCCATTCGCCCAATAGGAGGTGGCGGAGCAGGCCGGAGTAGTCCGTTTTGGTGGAGGTTTCAGACGGCGAGCACATCTGGATCTGCCGACGTCGCGCCTTGCTGTGCCGAAATGTTGTCCCGAATGCCGCCTCGAAGATGGGTACCGAGGGGCGCCAAGCGTCGGTCTGCGAGCCCGCGATATCACTTGGGTAATTGACGCTAACAGGAGAAAAAATGGTGGGCGATGAGAGACTCGAACTCCCGACATCCTCGGTGTAAACGAGGCGCTCTACCAACTGAGCTAATCGCCCATCGCGAGCGAAGCCGGATCGGCCTGCCGCGTTGGTGGCCGTGATCTATGCGGATCGCGGCAAAACCGCAAGAGTGTTTGTGAAGAATTTTTGATTTTTTTGGCGGCGGTCCTGTCCTTTGCCGTGGCGGTCGGGCACAGCCGGGCTGTGGATAAAGGGGAGGGGAAGGCGGCGGGCATCTCGGCTTCGACCGTGTCGTCGGCTTCGATCGGGCGTCGGTGCCGCGGCGGACAACGGAATTGCCGCCTTTTCATTCTCCCCGCATGGGCCTTGCTGAAACAATTCAACGACTGTCATGGTTTTGTCTCCAAACCTGCTTGACACTAAAAGACGAACCCCGTAGTTAGCCGCTCATCGAAACGGGCAGCCGTTTTGGTGAGGGTGCGAAGGCATCCGGATTGCTTGAAATGAAGTGCGGGTGTAGCTCAGTCGGTTAGAGTGCCGGCCTGTCACGCCGGAGGTCGCGGGTTCGAGCCCCGTCACTCGCGCCATTTCAAAAGAGGCGACAAAACGCCGCCGTCCGGTTCTTCCGTCCGTCATGCGCGGGTGTAGCTCAGTCGGTTAGAGTGCCGGCCTGTCACGCCGGAGGTCGCGGGTTCGAGCCCCGTCACTCGCGCCATTCTCTTCCGAAAGCCATGCAGTTTCCAGGGGTCAGGCATGCAGCTTGAATCAGCTTCTGCGGATTTGTCGCGACATCGTTGCATCTGCTTGATAATGTCCGCGCGCGACGCGTCGAATTGCCTCTGTAAAAGTCTTGCGCCGGGGCTTCGGCTGCGCTAACCACGGCTTGTTGCAACGCACGTTCGCTTGCCGGGCAATTGCCCAAATGCGCCGCCTGGCGCCTCCGGCAAGCAAGGATGAACATGATGACTGAACTGCTCAGTTCCTATATTCCGATCGCTATCTTCATCGCTATCGCGCTTGTCATCGGCCTGGCGCTGCTCATTGCGCCGTTCGCCGTGGCTTTCAAAGCACCCGATTCGGAGAAGCTCTCGGCTTACGAATGTGGCTTCAACGCTTTCGATGATGCCCGCATGAAGTTCGACATCCGCTTCTATCTCGTGTCGATCCTCTTCATCATCTTCGACCTCGAAGTCGCCTTCCTCTTCCCCTGGGCCGTTTCCTTCGGCGCCATCGGCTGGTTCGGCTTCTGGTCCATGATGGTCTTCCTCTTGGTGCTGACCATCGGCTTTATCTATGAATGGAAAAAGGGAGCCCTGGAATGGGAGTGACCCCTGTGAGCAATCAGCCGCTCGTTGCCCAGCAGCCGAAGGGGATCATCGATCCCTCGACCGGCAAGCCGATCGGCAGCAATGACGCCTTTTTCGGCGAGATCAACAACGAGCTCGCCGACAAGGGCTTCCTCGTCACCTCGACCGACGAGCTGATCAACTGGGCCCGCACCGGCTCGCTGATGTGGATGACCTTCGGTCTTGCCTGCTGCGCTGTCGAAATGATGCAGCTGTCGATGCCGCGTTATGACGTCGAGCGCTTCGGTTTTGCGCCGCGTGCCTCGCCGCGCCAGTCCGACGTCATGATCGTCGCCGGCACGCTGACCAACAAGATGGCGCCCGCTCTGCGCAAGGTCTACGACCAGATGCCCGAGCCGCGCTATGTCATCTCGATGGGCTCCTGCGCCAATGGCGGCGGCTACTACCACTATTCCTATTCCGTGGTGCGCGGCTGCGACCGTGTCGTGCCGATCGACATCTATGTGCCGGGCTGTCCCCCCACGGCAGAAGCGCTGCTCTACGGCGTGCTTCTGCTGCAGAAGAAGATCCGGCGCACCGGCACGATCGAACGCTAAGGGTTAAGGACAAGGCATATGAGTGAAGCCCTGACTGAGCTTGCGTCCTATCTTGGCGAAGCGCGCGGCAACCTGATCGCCGCGTCGCAGCTGAAGTATGGCGAGCTGACGCTGACGACGACGGGTGAAAACCTGATCGCGCTTTTGACCTTCCTGCGTGACGACGCCAAATGCGGTTTCGTCAACCTGATCGATATTTGCGGTGTCGACTGGCCGCAGCGCGAGCTGCGCTTCGACGTCGTCTATCATCTGCAGTCGCCGAAGCAGAATCTGCGCGTCCGCGTCAAGGTCGCAACCGACGAGGATACGCCGGTGCCGTCGGCCTGCGCCGTCTATCCGGGTGCTGACTGGTTCGAACGCGAAACCTGGGACATGTACGGCGTTCTCTTCACCGGCCATCCGGATCTGCGCCGCATCCTGACCGACTATGGCTTCGAAGGCCATCCGCTGCGCAAGGACTTTCCGACGACAGGTTTCGTCGAAGTTCGCTACGACGATGCGGCAAAGCGCGTCGTCTACGAGCCGGTAGAACTGAAGCAGGAATTCCGAAATTTCGACTTTATGTCGCCTTGGGAAGGTACTGAATACGTGCTGCCGGGGGACGAAAAAGCGAAGCAGTGAGTAGTGATTAGTCGGTAGTGAGTAGTGGGCAGATATTTGGGTGGCGAACAGGAAAATCAGTTCCTATCGTGATTTGAAGGTCTGGCAATTTGCTATCGAACTGTCTGTCGTTTGTTATGAGGTGACGAGAACCTTCCCGCGGGAAGAGATTTACGGATTGACCAGCCAGATTAGACGATCTTCTGCTTCTGTAGCCGCGAATATCGCGGAGGGGTATGGGAGAGAAAATCGGGGCTCGTTTGTCCAATTTCTCAAGATCGCTCAGGGCTCGTTGAAAGAGTTGGAGACGCATTTGATCATCGCCGGACGAATTGGCTTCCTTCAAGCCTCGGCCTTGGACGAATTGCTCGACCGATGCGACGAAATTGGAAAGATGCTGGGATCGCTTATCCGGAGCGTTCAGCACAGGAAAGCTGACGAATAGTGAGTGAATGAAAACTAACCACTACTCACTATTCACTATTCACTCTAAGCGAGTTGATCGCCATGACCGAACATAACGTCCGCAACTTCAACATCAATTTCGGGCCGCAGCATCCGGCGGCGCATGGCGTTCTTCGTCTTGTCCTGGAGCTTGACGGCGAAATTGTGGAGCGGGTCGATCCGCATATCGGGCTCTTGCACCGCGGCACCGAGAAGCTGATCGAGACCAAGACCTATCTTCAGGCCGTGCCCTATTTCGATCGTCTCGATTACGTCGCGCCGATGAACCAGGAGCATGCCTATGCGCTGGCCGTCGAAAGGCTGCTTGGCATCGAGATCCCGATCCGCGGCCAGCTGATCCGCGTGCTGTATTCGGAAATCGGCCGCATCCTGTCGCATCTCTTGAACGTCACGACGCAGGCGATGGACGTCGGTGCGCTGACGCCGCCGCTCTGGGGCTTCGAAGAGCGCGAAAAGCTGATGGTGTTCTATGAGCGCGCCAGCGGTTCGCGCATGCACGCTGCTTATGTCCGTCCGGGTGGCGTCCATCAGGATCTCCCGGAAAAGCTTGTGCAGGATATCGGCGACTGGTGCGACCCGTTCCTGAAGGCGCTCGACGACATCGACAACCTGCTCACCGGCAACCGCATCTTCAAGCAGCGCAACGTCGATATCGGCGTCGTCTCGCTGGAAGATTGCTGGGCCTGGGGCTTCTCCGGCGTCATGGTGCGCGGTTCGGGCGCTGCCTGGGATCTGCGTCGCGCCCAGCCTTACGAATGTTATTCCGATCTCGAATTCGACATCCCGATCGGCAAGAACGGCGACAACTACGACCGTTACCTGATCCGCATGATCGAGATGCGCGAATCGGTCCGCATCATGAAGCAGTGCGTCAACCGCCTGCTGTCGGATGCCAAGACCGGTCCTTTCTCGTCGATCGACGGCAAGGTCGTGCCGCCGAAGCGCGGCGAGATGAAGCGCTCGATGGAAGCGCTGATCCACCACTTCAAGCTCTATACCGAGGGCTACCATGTGCCGGCCGGCGAAGTGTATGCCGCGGTCGAAGCGCCGAAGGGCGAGTTCGGGGTCTATCTCGTCTCGGACGGCTCCAACAAGCCGTACCGCTGCAAGATCCGCGCGCCCGGCTATGCCCATCTGCAGGCGATGGACTTCATGTGCCGCGGCCACCAGCTTGCCGACATCGCGGCCGTCCTCGGCTCGCTCGATATCGTCTTTGGCGAGGTGGACCGCTGATGCAGCGTCTGCCGCTTGCCGTCGCACTTCTTCTTTCGGCATCCGGGGTTTCGGCTCAGGAGGCCGACACGCTCGGCACGCCGCTGGGCCATAAGGAAGTGACGCCGCCGGCGGCGAAAACGTCCATGGGCGAGCTTTTGTCCAAGGGCTATCAGATCAAGGCTGCCATTCCGAACGGCAGCAAATTCGTCGTATTTATGCAGAAAGACCAGTCGGCCTATGCCTGCGAAATGCAGTCTTTGACCGCTTCGCGGTGTGGAACCCTAAACTGACAAGGCGTGAGGAAGAATGTCCGTTCGTCGATTAGCCGAAGATCAATTTCAGCCTGCCGCATTCGCTTTCAGCGATGAAAATGCGGTCTGGGCGGACAAGACGATCCAGAAATACCCCGCCGGCCGCCAGCAGTCGGCGGTCATTCCGCTGTTGATGCGGGCGCAGGAGCAGGACGGCTGGGTCACGCGCGCGGCGATCGAAAAGATCGCCGACATGCTCGACATGGCCTATATCAGAGTGCTCGAAGTCGCGACCTTCTATACGCAGTTCCAGCTGCATCCCGTCGGCACCCGCGCCCATGTCCAGGTCTGCGGCACGACGCCCTGCATGCTGCGCGGCTCGGAAGCGCTGATGTCGGTCTGCAAGAGCAAGATCCATTCCCATCCGTTCGAGCGCAATGCCGAAGGCACGCTGTCGTGGGAAGAGGTCGAATGTCTCGGCGCCTGCGTCAACGCCCCGATGGTGATGATCGGCAAGGACACCTATGAGGATCTGACGCCCGCCCGTCTCGAAGAGATCATCGATACCTTTGCCGCCGGCAATGGCACGAGCATCAAGCCGGGCACCCAGATCGACCGGATATTCTCCGCACCGGAAGGCGGCCTGACGTCGCTGACGACGGAAGAGCCGAAGGCAAGGACACGCGCCAAGAAGGCCGATGCCGAAAGCGTATCGGCTCCTGTTGACGCCGCTCCGGTCCCGCCCTCCGAGGCCGCCCGCCCGAAGAGCACCGATGCCGAGACCAATGCGGCGCTGAAGACGCCGGCAACGGCGCCGAAGGCAGCGGCCAAGAACGCCAAGGCAGCCGAAGAACAGCCGGTCTCCGGCACGGCGGCTGCCGAGCCGGCCCCGGCCGTCAAGGCCGAAGCCCCGGCGGCAAAGCCTTCGCTGACCGACAAGAACCGTCCGGCCGGCATCGAAAAGCCCGCCGCACCGGATGATCTGAAGATGATCTCCGGCGTCGGCCCGAAGATCGAGGCGACGCTGAACGAAATCGGCATCTTCACCTTCGCGCAGGTCGCGAGCTGGAAGAAGGCCGAACGCGAATGGGTCGACGGCTACCTGAACTTCCGCGGCCGCATCGAGCGGGACGACTGGGTCAAGCAGGCCAAGGCGCTCGCCAAGGGCGGCGAAGCGGAATATATCAAGGTCTTCGGCAAGAAGCCGCGGTAAGAGGTGAAGCATGTTACAAGATAAAGACCGCATCTTTACCAACATCTACGGCCTCAAGGACAAGTCCCTGAAGGGCGCGATGAGCCGCGGCCACTGGGACGGCACCAAGCAGATCCTCGAAAAGGGCCGTGACTGGATCATCAACGAGATGAAGGCATCCGGTCTGCGCGGCCGCGGCGGCGCCGGCTTCCCGACGGGCCTGAAATGGTCCTTCATGCCGAAGGAAAGCGACGGCCGCCCGCATTACCTCGTCGTCAATGCCGACGAATCCGAGCCCGGCACCTGCAAGGACCGCGACATCATGCGCCACGATCCGCATACGCTGATCGAAGGCTGCGTCGTCGCGAGCTTCGCCATGGGCGCCAATGCGGCCTACATCTATGTGCGCGGCGAATATATCCGCGAGCGCGAAGCGCTGCAGGCGGCAATCGACGAATGCTATGACTATGGCCTGCTCGGCAAGAACAACAAGCTCGGCTGGGACATGGACATCTTCGTCCATCATGGCGCCGGCGCCTATATCTGCGGCGAGGAAACCGCGCTGCTCGAAAGCCTCGAAGGCAAGAAGGGCCAGCCGCGCCTGAAGCCGCCATTCCCGGCCAATATGGGCCTCTACGGCTGCCCGACGACGGTCAACAACGTCGAATCGATCGCCGTGGCGCCGACGATCCTGCGTCGCGGCGCCGGCTGGTTCTCGTCGATCGGCCGTCCGAACAATGTCGGCACCAAGCTGTTCATGCTCTCCGGCCACGTCAACAAGCCGTGCACGGTCGAAGAGGAAATGGGCATCACCTTCCGCGAACTGGTCGACCGCCACGCCGGCGGCATCCGCGGCGGCTGGGACAATCTGCTCGCCGTCATTCCCGGCGGCGCATCCTGCCCGATCGTTCCGGCCAAGGACATCATCGACTGCCCGATGGATTTCGACGGCCTGCGCGGCGTCGGCTCCTCCTTCGGCACGGCCGCTGCGATCGTCATGGACAAGTCCACCGACGTCATCAAGGCGATCGCCCGCATCTCCGCCTTCTTCAAGCATGAGAGCTGCGGCCAGTGCACGCCCTGCCGCGAAGGCACGGGCTGGATGTGGCGGGTGATGGAACGCATGGCCAAGGGCAATGCCCAGAAGCGCGAAATCGACATGCTGTTCCAGGTGACCAAGCAAATCGAAGGCCACACCATCTGTGCGCTCGGCGACGCCGCCGCATGGCCGGTGCAGGGTCTGATCCGTAACTTCCGTCCCGAGATCGAAAAGCGCATCGACCAGTATACGGCAAGCGCGCTCGACCACGGCGCGGTTCTGGAGGCGGCTGAATAATCATGACGGACAAGGCATCGAAAAGTGGGAAGAAGGAAGAGACCGTCGATATCGCGGCTGGCTTCGGCCGTCTTGCCGCCGAGATGCTGGAAAACGCACAGGCGATGCCTGTGCATCCGCTGATGGCGCATCCCGCCGCAGCCTTTGCCGCCGCAACGGCGATCGGCTTCGGTTTCTCGACACAGATGGCGGGCGCCTTTTTCGGGGCCTTTCAGAGCGCGCTGGAAACGACCGGCAAGCTCGCCGCCGCCCTCGACGACACGCCGCCGGACGAGCCGATGCCGGATGTCGACATCCGGCCGGAAAATATCCGTCCGGCCGTCAAGGTTTTCACCAAGCCCGCAGCCGACAAACCCGAGCTCGAGAAGAAGGCGAGGCCGAGACTGACGGTGGTCAAGCCGGCGAGCGCGACGATCCCGGCAAGCGAACCGCAGCCGGCCAGCAAGGCAAAGCCGGTCGCGAAGGCAAAGCCGGTGGCGCGGGCTGCAAAGGCCGACGATCTCAAGCTGATCTCCGGCATCGGCCCGAAGCTGGAGCAAGTGCTGAATGCCAAGGGCGTTCGCAGCTTTGCCGAGATTGCCGCCTGGACCGACGAGGACATCGCCCGGCTCGACGCCGAGCTTGGCTTCAACGGCCGCATCGCCCGCGACGACTGGATCGGCCAGGCGAAGGTTCTCGCCGGGCGGGGCCGCAGAAGGAAATGAACTATCCGGCCGTGCAAACCGGCCGGAAACATGGGCAAATCGGCGGACGGGCGGGGGCCTCACGCTGCAGATGCCGGTGCGGGTTCCGGGTCTGGAACGCGCGACAGAAAATTTGGGCGACATCAGCTGCCGGCAGGACGGAAGATCCGGCTCGGCAATGAAAATGTTGCAAAAACGGGTTTGTTTGCCGTCATCAGGCAAACGGGAAACAGGACTGAGCGACGATGGCAAAACTGAAGATTGACGGCAACGAGATCGAAGTTCCGGATCATTTCACGCTATTGCAGGCGTGCGAGGATGCCGGGGCCGAGGTTCCGCGCTTCTGCTTCCATGAGCGCCTGTCGGTTGCCGGCAATTGCCGCATGTGCCTTGTCGAAGTGAAGGGCGGCCCGCCGAAGCCGCAGGCTTCCTGCGCCATGAGCGTTCGCGACATCCGCGGCGGCCCGAACGGCGAACTGCCCGAGGTCTTCACCAACACGCCGATGGTCAAGAAGGCCCGCGAGGGCGTGATGGAATTCCTGCTGATCAACCATCCGCTCGATTGCCCGATCTGCGACCAGGGCGGCGAATGCGACCTGCAGGACCAGGCGATGGCCTTCGGCATCGACACCTCGCGCTACCAGGAAGACAAGCGCGCCGTCGAAGACAAGTATATCGGCCCGCTGGTCAAGACGGTGATGAACCGCTGCATTCACTGCACGCGTTGCGTCCGCTTCACCACCGAGGTTGCCGGCATTTCCGAACTCGGCCTGATCGGCCGCGGCGAGGATGCCGAGATCACCACCTATCTCGAACAGGCGATGACCTCGGAACTGCAGGGCAACGTCGTCGACCTCTGCCCGGTCGGCGCGCTCACCTCCAAGCCCTTCGCCTTTACCGCGCGCCCCTGGGAACTGAACAAGACCGAATCGATCGACGTCATGGATGCCGTCGGTTCGGCGATCCGCGTCGACACCCGCGGCCGCGAAGTCATGCGCATCCTGCCGCGCGTCAACGAAGCAATCAACGAGGAGTGGATCTCCGACAAGAGCCGCTTCATCTGGGACGGCCTGAAGACCCAGCGCCTCGACCGGCCCTATGTCCGCCGCGACGGCCGCCTGCAGCCCGCCAGCTGGGCCGAGGCCTTCGGCGCCATCAAGGCTGCCGTCGGCGCCACCTCGGGCGACAAGATCGGCGCAATCGCCGGCGATCTTGCTTCCGTCGAGGAAATGTATGCGCTTTCCGAACTGGTGAAGTCGCTGGGGTCGGCCAATCTCGACTGTCGCCAGGATGGGGCGGCACTCGATCCGTCGCTCGGCCGTTCAAGCTACCTCTTCAACCCGACCATCGCAGGCATCGACCAGGCCGACGCACTGCTGATCATCGGCGCCAATCCGCGCTTCGAGGCGGCCATCCTCAACGCCCGCATCCGCAAGCGCTGGCGCCGCGGCAAGTTCCCGATCGGCGTGATCGGCGAGCCGGGCGAACTGCGCTACAGCTATGACTATCTCGGCGCCGGTCCCGACACGCTGAAGGATCTGGTCGATGGCGGCCATGCCTTTGCCGACGTCCTGAAGAACGCCGCCAAGCCGATGATCATCATCGGCCAGGGCGCGCTGTCGCGCAGCGACGGCGCCGGCGTTCTCGCCAGTGCTGCCAAGCTCGCCGGTTCGGTCGGCGCGGTTGTCGAAGGCTGGAACGGCTTTGCCGTCCTTCATACCGCCGCCTCGCGCGTCGGCGGCCTCGACCTCGGCTTCGTGCCGGGCGCCAAGGGCGTCAATGCCGCCGAGATGCTGACGTCGATGGACGTGCTCTTCCTGCTCGGCGCCGACGAACTCGACTTCACCGCCAAGAAGGCGGGGCTGACTGTCTATATCGGCTCGCATGGCGATAACGGCGCCCATCATGCCGACGTCATCCTGCCGGCCGCAGCCTATACCGAAAAGTCCGGCACCTGGGTCAACACCGAAGGTCGCGTCCAGATGGGCAGCCGCGCAGGCTTTGCGCCGGGCGATGCCCGCGAGGACTGGGCAATTATCCGTGCCCTTTCCGACGTGCTCGGCAAGAAGCTTCCCTTCGATTCGCTGAGTGAACTGCGTGGCCGGCTCTATGCCGCTTTCCCGCATTTCGCCGCCATCGACGAGATCGCCGAAACCGATAGCGCCCAAATTGCCGCAGTTGCGAAAAAAGCCGGCAAGATGAACAAGTCAGGGTTTGCGTCGCCGGTCAAAGACTTCTATTTGACGAACCCGATCGCGCGTGCCTCGGCTGTCATGGCCGAGTGCTCGGCATTGGCCCGCAACAACTTCAAAGTCGCGGCAGAGTAAGGGCAGGGGACCATGGATTCTTTCTTTTCGACCTATGTCTTGCCGGCGATCATCATGATCGGGCAGTCGCTGCTGCTTCTGGTCTGCCTGCTCGTCTTCATTGCTTACGTGCTGCTTGCCGACCGCAAGATCTGGGCGGCCGTGCAGCTGCGCCGCGGCCCGAACGTCGTTGGTCCCTTCGGCCTGTTCCAGTCCTTCGCCGACCTTCTGAAATTCGTCTTCAAGGAGCCGATCATTCCGGCCGGCGCCAACAAGGCGGTCTTCCTGCTTGCTCCGTTGGTGACGGTGCTTCTGGCGCTGTCCACCTGGGCGGTGGTACCGCTCGCCGACGGATGGGTGATCGCCAACATCAATGTCGGCATCCTCTACATCTTCGCGATCTCCTCGCTCGAGGTCTACGGCATCATCATGGGCGGCTGGGCTTCGAACTCGAAGTATCCCTTCCTCGGCGCGCTGCGCTCGGCGGCGCAGATGGTGTCCTACGAAGTCTCGATCGGCTTCGTCATCGTCACCGTGCTTCTCTGCGTCGGTTCGCTGAACCTCACCGATATCGTCAATGCGCAGCATACCGGCCTCGGCACCATGCTTGGCCTGCCGGCGTCGTTCCTCGACTGGCACTGGCTGTCGCTTTTCCCGATGTTCATCATCTTCTTCATTTCGGCGCTGGCCGAGACCAACCGTCCGCCGTTCGACCTTCCGGAAGCTGAATCGGAACTGGTTGCCGGCTTCATGGTCGAATACGGCTCTTCGCCATACATGATGTTCATGCTCGGCGAATATGCGGCCGTCTGCCTGATGTGCGCGCTGACGACGATCCTCTTCCTCGGCGGCTGGCTGCCACCGGTCGATATCTGGATCCTCAACTGGGTTCCCGGCATCATCTGGTTCACGCTGAAGGCCTGTTTCGTGTTCTTCATGTTCGCGATGGTCAAGGCCTTCGTTCCGCGCTACCGCTACGACCAGCTCATGCGCCTCGGCTGGAAGGTTTTCCTGCCGCTGTCGCTCGCCATGGTCATCATCGTTGCATTCGTGCTGAAACTGATGGGATGGGCTTGATGACGCCCGCTCTCGTTTCCGGCAAAATTGGAGGTTGAAGATGGGAAGCTTGTCCAGCTCCATCAACTCGCTGTTCCTCAAGGAATTCTTCGGCGCGTTCTTTCTGTCGATGCGCTATTTCTTCCGCCAGAAGGCGACGATCAACTATCCCTTCGAAAAGGGTCCGGTCTCCCCGCGTTTCCGCGGCGAACATGCGTTGCGCCGTTATCCGAACGGCGAAGAGCGCTGCATCGCCTGCAAGCTCTGCGAGGCGATCTGTCCTGCCCAGGCCATCACCATCGAGGCCGGTCCGCGCCGCAACGACGGCACGCGCCGCACCGTGCGCTACGACATCGACATGGTGAAGTGCATCTATTGCGGCTTCTGCCAGGAAGCCTGCCCTGTTGACGCGATCGTCGAGGGTCCGAATTTCGAATTCGCGACTGAAACCCGCGAAGAGCTCTATTTCGACAAGGCTCGCCTTCTCGATAACGGCGACCGGTGGGAGCGTGAAATCGCCCGCAACATCGCGATCGACTCGCCGTACCGCTGATTGGGTTTTGAAATGCCGCGATGGAGCTCTGCTGCTCCTGTCGCGGTCAATATGCACAGGAGCTTTGCCGGTCAGCCGCGCAAAGCTCTATCGGGCAGAAAAACTCCCGGCTGCCCGGGGGAAGATGAAAAAGGCACCAACATGGGTCTGCAGGCTCTATTTTTCTATCTTTTCGCCTTTGTCGCGGTGGCGTCGGCGTTCATGGTCATCTGGGCGAAGAACCCGGTTCACTCGGTTCTGTTCCTGATCCTGGTGTTCTTCAACGCGGCCGGCCTCTTTCTGCTGCTCGGTGCCGAGTTCCTGGCGATGATCCTGCTTGTCGTCTATGTCGGCGCCGTCGCCGTGCTCTTCCTCTTCGTGGTGATGATGCTCGATATCGACTTCACCGAGCTCAGGGCAGGGGTTCTCGAATATGCGCCGATCGGCGGGCTGATCGGGATCATTCTCGCTGCCGAGCTGATCGTCGTCATCGGCGGCAGCGTCATCTCGCCTGAGATCGCCAAATCAGTCGCCATGCCGATCCCGGCGCTGACGGAGCGCACCAATACGGCCGCCCTCGGCGACGTGCTCTACACCAATTACGTCTACTTCTTCCAGATCGCCGGCCTGGTGCTGTTGGTCGCCATGATCGGCGCCATCGTCCTGACGCTCCGGCACCGCACCAACATCAAGCGGCAGAATATCCCCAGGCAGGTTGCTCGCACGCCCGCCACCGCCGTCGAGGTGGTTTCGGTCAAGCCCGGGCAGGGCGTCTAAAGGCAGGTCAAGGAACAAAGAACATGGTCATCGGTCTTTCCCACTACCTGACGGTCAGCGCCATCCTCTTCACGCTCGGCGTCTTCGGCATCTTCCTGAACCGGAAGAACGTCATTGTCATCCTGATGTCGGTCGAACTGATCCTGCTTTCCGTCAACATCAACATGGTCGCCTTCTCCTCCTTCCTGAACGACATCGTCGGACAGGTCTTTGCGCTGTTCATCCTGACGGTGGCGGCTGCCGAGGCGGCGATCGGTCTTGCAATTCTCGTTGTCTTCTACCGCAACCGCGGCTCGATCGCGGTCGAAGACGTCAATATGATGAAGGGCTGAGTGGCTCATGTTCCTCTATAAGGCTATCGTCTTTCTTCCCTTGATCGGTGCGATCGTCGCCGGCCTGTTCGGCCGCGCCATCGGCGCCAAGGCTTCGGAATATGTCACCAGCGGCCTGATGATCATCGCCGCCATCCTCTCCTGGTACGTCTTCTTCACCGTCGGCATGGGCCACGCCGAAGGCGGCCCGATCAAGGTCGAGGTGCTGCGCTGGATTCAGTCCGGCGGCATCGATGCCTCCTGGTCGCTGCGCGTGGATACGCTGACCTCCGTCATGCTGATCGTCGTCAACACGGTCTCGACGCTGGTGCACGTCTATTCGATCGGTTACATGCATACCGATCCGCATCGCCCGCGTTTCTTCGCCTATCTCTCGCTCTTCACCTTCGCCATGCTGATGCTGGTGACGGCCGACAACCTGGCCCAGATGTTCTTCGGCTGGGAAGGCGTCGGTCTCGCCTCCTATCTGCTGATCGGCTTCTGGTTCAAGAAGCCCTCGGCGACGGCCGCGGCGATGAAGGCCTTCATCGTCAACCGCGTCGGCGACTTCGGCTTCGTGCTCGGTATTGCCGGCGTCTTCGTGCTGTTCGGCTCGATCAACTTCGATACGATCTTCGCCAATGCCTCGAACTTCGCCCCGCATGAAGGCGGCGGCGAGGCGAGCGAAGTGATCCTCAACCTTTTCGGCATGCAGCTCGACAAGGCGCATGCGCTGACCGGCATCTGCCTGCTGCTCTTCATGGGCGCCATGGGCAAGTCGGCACAGTTCCTGCTCCACACCTGGCTGCCGGATGCCATGGAAGGCCCGACCCCGGTCTCGGCCCTCATCCATGCCGCCACCATGGTCACCGCCGGCGTCTTCCTCGTCGCCCGCATGTCGCCGCTCTTCGAACTGTCGCACGATGCGCTCGTCGTCGTCACCGTGATCGGCGCGATCACCGCCTTCTTCGCGGCGACTGTCGGCCTCGTGCAGAACGACATCAAGCGCGTCATCGCCTATTCCACCTGCTCGCAGCTCGGCTACATGTTCGTGGCGCTCGGGGTAGGGGCCTATGGCGCGGCGATCTTCCATCTGTTCACGCATGCCTTCTTCAAGGCGCTGCTCTTCCTCTGCGCCGGCTCGGTCATCCACGCCGTCGATGGCGAGCAGGATATGCGCTACATGGGTGGCCTGCGGCCGCACATCAAGGTGACCTTCTGGCTGATGATCATCGGCACGCTGGCGATCACCGGCGTCGGCATTCCCTTCACGCCGATCGGCTTTGCCGGCTTCTTCTCCAAGGATGTGATCATCGAGGCGACCTATGCTTCGCACTCGCCGGTCGCCGGCTTTGCCTTCTCGATGCTGGTCATCGCCGCGCTCTTCACGAGCTTCTATTCCTGGCGCCTGATCTTCATGACCTTCTTCGGCAAGCCGCGCGCTTCGCACGAGGTCATGCACCATGTTCACGAATCGCCGCAGGTCATGCTGGTGCCGCTCTATCTGCTGGCGATCGGCGCGGTGCTGGCGGGTGTGCTCTTCGAAGGCCGGTTCTACGGTGAGGAATATGCCGAGTTCTGGAAGGGCGCGCTCTTTACCGGCGCCGAGAACGAACTCGTCGAAGAGTTCCACCACGTGCCGGCGCTCGTGGCTCTGAGCCCCTTCATCGCCATGGTGCTCGGCTTCGTCACCGCCTGGTACATGTATATCCGCTCGCCGCAGACGCCGCGCGTCCTCGCCAAGCAGCATCGGGTGCTCTACCAGTTCCTCTTGAACAAGTGGTATTTCGACGAACTCTACGACTTCCTCTTCGTCCGCACCGCCAGAGCGCTTGGCCGCTTCCTGTGGAAGAAGGGTGACGTCGGCGTCATCGACACCTACGGCCCGAACGGCGTGGCCGCCCGCGTCGTCGCCGTCACCGACCGCGTCGTCCGCCTGCAGACCGGTTACCTCTATCACTACGCCTTCGCCATGCTGATCGGCATTGCGGCGCTCGTTACCTGGATGATGCTCGGGAGTTCCTTCTGATGACCGATTGGCCTATTCTTTCAACGGTCACCTTCCTGCCGCTCGTCGGCGTGGTGCTCCTGTTGCTGATGAACGGCGAGAGCCAAGCCGGCCGCAAGAACGTGCTGTGGATCTCGCTGATCACCACGGTCTTCACCTTCGTCGTTTCCCTCGTCATCTGGGTCGGCTTCGACAACGCCAATCCGGGCTTCCAGATGCTCGAAAAGCATGACTGGCTCGGCACCGGCATCGGTTACCATGTCGGCGTCGACGGCATCTCGATGCTGTTCGTCATCCTGTCGACCTTCCTCATGCCCTTCTGCGTGCTGGCGAGCTGGCTCTCGATCGAGAAGCGCCTGAAGGAATACATGATCGCCTTCCTCATCTTGGAAACGATGATGGTCGGCGTCTTCGTCTCGCTCGATATCGTGCTCTTCTACGTCTTCTTCGAGGCGGGCCTCATTCCGATGTTCCTGATCATCGGCGTCTGGGGCGGCAAGGACCGCGTCTATGCGAGCTACAAGTTCTTCCTCTATACGCTGCTCGGCTCGGTGCTGATGCTGCTCGCCATCATGGCGATGTACTGGCAGGCCGGAACGACCGACATCACCGCGCTGCTCGCCTACAAGTTCCCGCCGGCGCTGCAGACTTGGCTATGGCTTGCCTTCTTCGCCTCCTTCGCGGTGAAGATGCCGATGTGGCCGGTCCATACCTGGCTTCCGGATGCCCACGTTCAGGCGCCGACGGCCGGCTCGGTGATCCTGGCCGGCGTCCTGCTGAAGCTCGGTGGCTACGGTCTCATCCGCTTCTCGCTCGGCATGTTCCCGGTGGCGTCCGATTATTTCGCGCCGCTCGTCTTCGCCCTGTCCGTCATCGCCATCATCTACACCTCGCTGGTGGCGATGATGCAGGACGACATCAAGAAGCTGATCGCCTATTCCTCGGTGGCGCACATGGGCTACGTGACCATGGGCATTTTCGCCGCCAACATGCAGGGCGTTCAGGGTTCGATCTTCCAGATGCTGTCGCATGGCATCGTCTCGGGCGCGCTCTTCCTCTGCGTCGGCGTCGTCTACGACCGCACCCATACCCGCGAGATCAACGCCTATGGCGGTCTCGTCAACAACATGCCGAAATATGCCGTCGCCATGATGGTCTTCACCATGGCCAATGTCGGGCTTCCCGGCACCTCGGGCTTCGTCGGCGAGTTCCTGACGCTGATCGGCGTCTTCCGGGTCAACACCTGGGTCGCGCTCTTTGCCGCCACCGGCGTCATACTTTCGGCCGCCTATGCGCTCTGGCTCTATCGCCGGGTGATCTTCGGCGCGCTGGAGAAGGAAAAGCTGAAGGCGCTGCTCGACCTTTCGCCGCGTGAACAGCTGATCCTCTACCCGCTGGTCGCACTGACCATCCTCTTCGGCGTTTACCCGGCTCCGGTCTTCGATGCCACGGCCGCCTCGGTGGATCTGCTGGTCAACAACTACACGGCCGCCGTGCACGCAGCGCAGAATGTTGCGCTGTCTATGAATTGATGACGGGACTTATCGGACATGACCGCTGAAACAATCCTCCTCAGTCTGCATCTTTCCGCGCCGGAGCTGATCCTCGCGGTCGGCGCCCTGGTCCTGTTGATGGTCGGCGTCTTCTCAGGCGAGCGGTCGGGCCTCGTCGTCACCGGCCTCGCCATCGTGCTGCTGCTGGCCTCCGGCCTGTGGCTGCTCTTCGTGCCGGCCGAAGGCCTTGCCTATGGCGGCGTCTACATGGCCGACGGCTTCTCCCGCTTCATGAAGCTGGTGGCGCTCATCGGCTCGCTGGTCGCCCTGTTCATGACGATGGGCCACGCCCGGGAAAACCAGCTCGACAAGTTCGAGTTCCCGGTTCTGCTGGTGCTCGCGACCCTCGGCATCCTGCTGATGATCTCGGCCAACGACCTGATTTCACTCTATCTGGCGCTGGAGCTGCAGTCGCTGGCGCTCTATGTCGTCGCCGCGATCAACCGCGACAGCCTCAAGTCGACCGAAGCCGGCCTGAAATATTTCGTCCTCGGCGCACTTTCCTCCGGCATGCTGCTCTACGGCATGTCGCTGGTCTATGGCTTCACCGGCCACACCCATTTCTCCGAAATCGCCCAGGCGCTGTCCGTCGAGGGCGCACGGTCGCTCGGCCTCGTCTTCGGCCTGGTCTTCATCCTCGCCGGCATTGCCTTCAAGATCTCGGCCGTTCCCTTCCACATGTGGACGCCAGACGTCTACGAAGGCGCGCCGACGCCGGTCACCGCCTTCCTGGCCGCGGCCCCGAAGGTTGCCGCCATGGCGATGATGACCCGAATCGTCATCACCGCCTTCCAGCCGGTTCTGGCGGACTGGCAGCAGGTCGTCGTGTTCATCTCGATCGCTTCGATGCTGCTCGGCTCGTTTGCGGCGATCGGCCAGAAGAACATCAAGCGGCTGATGGCCTATTCCTCGATCGGCCATATGGGCTATGCGCTGGTCGGCCTTGCCGCCGGCAACCAGACCGGCGTTTCCGGCGTCATGCTTTACATGGTCATCTATATGGTCATGACCCTCGGCAGCTTCGCGATCATCATGTCGATGCGCCGCAAGGACGGCACCGTCGTCGAAGACGTCAATGATCTCGCCGGCCTTTCCGCGACCAACCCGTTCATGGCCGTGGTGCTGACGGCGCTGATGTTCTCGCTCGCCGGCATTCCGCCGCTCGCCGGTTTCTTCGCCAAGTACTTCGTCTTCGTTGCGGCGATCGAAGCCAAGCTTTATGCGCTTGCCATCATCGGCGTTCTCGCCTCGGTCGTCGGCGCCTATTATTATCTGCGCGTCATCAAGCTGATGTGGTTCGATGAGGCGACCGGCGAATTCGCCCGGGTCTCCGGCGCCCTGCGTCTGGTCTTCGGTCTTTCCGGTCTCTTCGTCACTGCCTATGTGCTCATCGGCGGGCCGATCGGCGGTGCGGCAGAGCTTGCCGCCGCGACGCTCTTCTAATGGTTTCCGACAGACGGCGCCGGATATCGCTCGGCGATTTCAGGCACGAGGCGCTGTCGGAAACATCGTCCACCAACAGCGAATGCCTCGCCCGGGCGCGGGCGGGCGATCCCGGAAATCTCTGGGTGACGGCCGAGAGGCAGACCGGCGGCCGCGGCCGCCGCGGCCGCCTCTGGGTGTCCGAACGCGGCAATCTCTACGCTTCCCTCCTTTTGATCGACCCGGCGCCGATGGAGCGCCTCGGCTCGCTGCCGCTGGCGGTTGCCGTTGCGGTGCACCAGGCGATCCGCCAGGTGCTGCCGCCGGGCGCCGAACCGCTCGAGGTCAAATGGCCGAACGATATTCTCATCGGCCGGAAAAAGACCTGCGGCATCCTCGTCGAGGGCGAGCAGTTGCCGGACGGCCGCTACGCGCTGATCGTCGGCATCGGCATCAATGTCTCGGTCATGCCGGATAATCCGCTCTATCCCGTCACCTGTCTGCGTCAGCATGCAAGCGCGGCTTCGCCGGATGAGCTCTTCGCCCATCTCTTCGCGGCGATGGCGGATGTGCTCGATCAATGGGACCAGGGCCGCGGCATTGCCGAGATCACGGCGCGCTGGCGCACCATCGCCTGCGGCATCGGCGAAAAGATCACGGTGAATTTACCGGACCGATCGATTTCCGGCCAATTCGCCGGAATTGATGATAATGGCTTGTTGATGCTCGATACCGGCGCTGGCAGGATTATGCCCATTGCCGCCGGTGATGTGTTTTTTGGATAGCGGAAAAAACGAAAATTATGGCGAAACAGGACGAATTGGTATTCCTGCCTCTGGGCGGCGTTGGCGAGATCGGCATGAATCTCGCTCTCTATGGCTACGGCCCGCCCGAGCATCGCCAGTGGATCATGGTCGATTGCGGCGTCACCTTTCCCGGCCCGGATCTGCCGGGCGTCGACCTGGTCCTGCCCGACATCCGCTTCCTCGCCAGCGAGCGCAAGAACCTCAAGGCGATCATCATCACCCATGCCCATGAAGATCATTATGGCGCGCTTGCCGATCTCTGGCCCGGTCTCAACGTGCCGGTTTTCGCCTCGGCCTTTACGTCAGGTCTGCTCGAAGCCAAACGCAATTTCGAGAAGGCGAGGATCGGCGAAGTGCCGGTGACGCCGTTCAAGGCAGGCGACACGATCAATGTCGGCCCCTTCAGCATCGAAGGTGTGGCCGTCAACCATTCGATCCCCGAGCCGATGTCGCTGATGATCCGCACACCGGCCGGCAACGTCATCCACACCGGCGACTGGAAGATCGACCACGAGCCCTCGCTCGGCCCCCTGACCGATGAGACGCGGTTCCGTCAGCTCGGCGACGAGGGCGTGCTGGCGCTGATGTGCGATTCCACCAATGCGCTGCGCGACGGTGTTTCGCCCTCCGAAAAGGATGTCTCGGAAAGCCTCCGCAAGATCATCGAAGATGCCGAAGGCCGGGTGGCGATCACCACCTTCTCGTCGAATGTCGGCCGCATCCGCACCGTCGCCGAGGCTGCCGAGGCGGCCGGCCGCGAAGTGCTGCTGCTCGGCAGCTCGCTGAAGCGGGTCGTCGACGTCGCTCAGGATATCGGCCTGATGGAGGGCGTGAAGCCCTTCATCTCCGAGGAGGAATACGGCTATATCCCGCGCGACAAGGTGGTCGTCATCCTGACCGGCAGCCAGGGCGAAGCGCGGGCAGCGCTTGCAAAGCTCTCCCGCGACGAAATGCGCAATGTAGCCTTTGCGGCGGGCGATATCGTCGTCTTTTCCTCGCGGGCCATTCCCGGCAACGAGAAGGCGATCCAGGACATCAAGAACGGCCTCGTCGAGCAGGGTGTGCACATCATCACCGATACCGAGGCGCTGGTCCACGTTTCCGGCCATCCCCGCCGCAATGAGCTGCAGCGCATGTACGAGTGGACGCGGCCGAAGGTGGTCGTGCCGGTGCATGGCGAGGCGACGCATCTGACGGCGCACAAGGAGCTTGCCGAGCAATCAGGCATTTCGATCGTCCCGCGGGTGCGCAACGGCGATATCCTCCGGCTGGCGCCCGGTCCGGTCGAGGTGATCGGCGAAGCGCCGCACGGCCGCATCTACAAGGACGGCATGCTGATCGGCGATTTCGAGGAGATGGGGATCGGCGAGCGCAAGAAACTCTCCTATGTCGGCCATGTCGCGGTCAGCATCGTGCTCGACGCGCGTTATGATATCGTCGGCGATCCCGATCTCGTCTCGATCGGCCTGCCTGTTTATGACGACGAGGGCGATGAGATGGAGGATACGCTGTTCGACGCGGCGATCAGCGCCATCGAAAGCATTCCGCGCGCCCGCCGCAAGGATCTGGACATGCTGCAGGAGGCCGTTCGTCGCGCCATCCGCGCCGCTGCCAACCAGAGCTGGGGCAAGAAGCCCGTCGTTACCGCCTTCGTCACCAAGGTCTGATCATGCTCGGCCGGGTGAACCATATCGCCATTGCCGTCCCCGACCTGACGGCGGCCGCGGCCGCCTATCGCGATACGCTGGGCGCTGCCGTGTCGCAGCCGCAGGCGCTGCCGGAACACGGCGTCACCGTCGTCTTCGTCGAATTGCCGAACACCAAGGTCGAACTGCTTGAGCCGCTTGGGGAAGCCTCGCCGATCGCAGCCTTCCTCGACAAGAACCCGTCCGGCGGCATGCACCACATCTGTTATGAAGTGGACGATATCATCCTCGCCCGCGACCGGCTGGTCGAGGCGGGGGCGCGGGTGCTGGGCGACGGCCAGCCGAAGACCGGCGCGCATGGCAAGCCGGTGCTCTTTCTGCATCCCAAGGATTTCTTCGGCACGCTGATCGAGCTTGAACAGGCCTGAACCCAATTCATGTGAAGTGCTTGCGCTGCGGCAGAGTGACCCGAAGGCGGCGAAATGTTTCGTTCGCTTTGAATTGGCCGCCATTCCGCCGTATAAAGGCGCGCAATTGAAAGTGAGAGGACGGCTTCGCCACATGGCGGCGCGACATCACCGGGAACCATAATGCTTCAGATCTTCCTTCAGGGATTTGCCGTCTACTTCATCATCTGGTGGATGACGCTTTTCGCCGTCCTGCCGATCGGCCTGCGCACCCAGGCGGAAGACGATGATATCGTGCTCGGCACCGTTCCCAGCGCGCCCACCCGCTTTCGCGCCGGCTTCGTCTTTTCGCTGACGACGCTGATCTCGGCTCTGATCTACGGCCTCTGGTATGTCTGCGACACCTATTTCGGCTGGGGCTTCGACGCCCTTCCACAACTAGGGCCTAGCTTCTATTGAAGTAGCTTTTGCTCAAAGTTTGGGCAGATGTAAAACTCACAAAAAATCGATTTCGTCATATCGGCGTCATGCTGTTGCGGCAAAGAGCTCGCCTAACGGAATGAGGGCGCATTTCCTTACGGAAGGCGATCTCGTTTCTGGTTGGGATGGGAGGCAAAAGCCAAAAAAAAACAAGGCTGAAAGCCTTGTTTTAAGTATCGCGTGATCTGTAACCGTTGCCGGGGCTGCGACGAGCGCGCCTAAGATCTGATCCTCCCAAGACTTGACCGCGAATTCGGCAAGAATTTAGCTTCCTGCCTGTTTTGTGAGCTAAAGCTAGCTCAAACATTGGGCTTTGTCATTAGCTTTTTTTGCATTTTTGCTACACTCTAGCAAAATATTTCTGTTGACAAGATTTTCGTTCAAGTCCTTATAAACACGCGCTTTTTCACGCCCTTTCATTTTGCGGGCGTGAACATGCGTATCCGGGAGGCGGCCGACGGCAGTTGCGGGTTTCCTTCCCGCCGCGAAGCGGCTATGAACGCTCCCACATTACCAATGTACCGTCGATTCCGTTCTCCGCGGGATCTCAACTGCTTCGGAATCCGCCATGCGTCTGTCCCGCTATTTCATGCCCATCCTCAAGGAAAACCCCAAGGAGGCGGAAATCGTCTCCCACCGGTTGATGCTGCGCGCCGGCATGATCCGCCAGCAGTCGCAGGGCATCTATTCCTGGCTGCCGCTCGGCAAGCGCGTGCTCGACAAGGTCAACGCCATTATCCGCGAGGAGCAGAACCGTGCCGGCGCCATCGAGCTTTCGATGCCGACCCTGCAGTCGGCCGAACTCTGGCAGGAAAGCGGCCGTTACGACGCTTACGGCAAGGAGATGCTGCGCATCAAGGACCGCCAGGATCGGCCGATGCTCTACGGCCCGACCAACGAGGAGATGGTGACGGATATTTTCCGTTCCTCCGTCAAATCCTACAAGGACCTGCCGCTCAATCTCTATCACATCCAGCTGAAGTTCCGTGACGAGATCCGCCCGCGCTTCGGCACCATGCGCTCGCGCGAGTTCATGATGAAGGACGCTTATTCCTTCGATCTGACCCGCGAAGGAGCGGAGCATTCCTATAACAAGATGTTCGCCGCCTATCTCAGAACTTTCGATCGGCTCGGCCTGCGCGCCATTCCGATGCGTGCCGACACCGGCCCGATCGGCGGCAATCTCAGCCATGAATTCATCATCCTCGCCGATACCGGCGAATCCGAGGTCTTCTGCCACAAGGACTTCGTCGGCTTCGATATTCCCGGTGACGGCACCGATTTCGACAGCGTCGAGGGTCTGAAGGCGATCTTCGACAAGTGGACCTCGCTCTATGCGGCGACCTCGGAAATGCACGACGAGGCGGCTTTCAACGCCGTTCCGGAAGGCGAGCGTCTTTCGGCGCGCGGCATCGAGGTCGGTCACATCTTCTATTTCGGCACGAAATATTCCGAGTCGATGGGCGCGAAAGTACAGGGGCCTGATGGCAAGGAACACTTTGTTCACATGGGTTCCTACGGTATCGGCCCGACGCGCCTTGTTCCCGCCATCATCGAAGCATCGCATGACGACAACGGAATCATCTGGCCGGCTTCGGTCGCGCCCTTCGATATCGTGGTGATCAACATGAAGTCGGGCGATCAGGCCTGCGACGATACCTGCGAGCTGATCTACGCCGCGCTCACCAAGGCCGGCAAGGATGTGCTCTACGACGATACCGACGACCGGGCCGGCACGAAATTCGCAACCGCCGACCTGATCGGCGTACCCGTCCAGATCATCGCCGGCCCGCGCGCGGTCGCGAACGGCGAGGTCGAAGTGAAGGACCGCAAGACCGGCGCCCGCGAAACGATGACCATCGAAGCGGCGATCAACAGGTTCGTGGCTTAAGGAAACGGAGGCGAAATGGCAGAGGCAGCAGTGGACCGGAGTTCAACATCCGGCTTGGGTCCGGCTGGCAAGCCATTTTCCACCTTCGAACGCCTCGTGGCCTGGCGCTATCTGCGCGCCCGGCGCAAGGAAGCCTTTATCTCGGTCATCGCCGGCTTCTCCTTCGTCGGCATCATGCTCGGCGTCGCGACGCTGATCATCGTCATGGCCGTCATGAACGGCTTCCGCACCGAGCTCGTCTCGCGCATCCTCGGCATCAACGGCCACATGATCGTCCAGCCGGTCGATGGTCCCTTTACCGATTATCCCGACCTTGCCAGCAGGCTTGCAGCCGTACCCGGTGTCAAGATGGCGCTGCCTTTGGTGGAGGGGCAGGTGCTTGCTTCCGCCCAGGCCGGCGGCAGCACCGGCGCCCTGGTGCGCGGCGCCCGCGCCGAAGACCTGACCAAGCTCAAGACGATCTCCGACAACATCAAATCCGGCGACATGGTGGGCTATGCCTCCGGCGAGGGCGTGCTGATCGGCACCCGCATGGCCGACCAACTGGGTCTGCGCGTCGGCGACCTCATCACGCTGACCTCGCCGGAAGGTGACGTCACGCCGATGGGCGTCAACCCGCGCGTCAAATCCTACAAGATCTCCGGGCTGTTCGAGATCGGCATGTCGGAATATGATTCCTCGATCATCTTCATGCCGCTCGAGGAAGCGCAGCTCTATTTCAATGCGGCGGGGCTGGTGCAGTCGATCGAGCTCTTCGTCGATCATCCCGATGATATCGACGCTCTGCGGCCGAAGGTGGAAGAGGCGGCCGGTCGCCAGATCAACCTGACCGACTGGCGCCAGCGCAATCAGACCTTCTTCTCGGCGCTGCAGGTCGAGCGCAACGTCATGTTCATGATCCTGACGCTGATCGTGCTGGTGGCGGCGCTGAACATCATCTCCGGCCTCATCATGCTGGTGAAGGACAAGGGCAGCGATATCGCCATTCTGCGCACGATGGGCGCCAGCGCCGGCGCCATCATGCGCATCTTCTTCATGACCGGGGCGGCGATCGGTATCGTCGGCACCATCGCCGGCGTGCTGCTCGGCGTCCTCGTCTGCGTCAACATCGAATCCATCCGCCAGTTCTTCTCCTGGATATCAGGCACCGTGATCTTCAATCCGCAGGTCTATTTCCTCAGCCAGCTGCCGGCGGAGATGGATCTCAGCGAAACGATTTCGGTCGTGGTCATGGCGCTCAGCCTCTCCTTCATCGCCACCATCTTCCCGGCATGGCGCGCCTCCAGGCTCGATCCGGTGCAGGCCCTGCGCTACGAATAAGGAATGCCGCATTCATGAATCGCAACGTCGTCCTCAAGCTTACCGGCGTCGAGCGCCATTACGGGCAGGGCGATACGCTGCTCTCGATCCTGAAGGGTGCGGATTTCTCGCTGTCGAAAGGCGAGATCGTCGCCCTTGTCGCGCCCTCGGGCACGGGCAAGTCGACGCTGCTGCATGTCGCCGGTCTGCTCGAGCATCCCGACGGCGGCGAAGTCACCATCAACGGCCATGCCTGCGACGGGCTGAGTGACGAGAAGCGCACGGCGATCCGTCGCCGCGAGATCGGCTTCGTTTATCAGTTCCATCACCTCCTGCCGGAATTTTCGGCGCTCGAAAACATCATGATGCCGCAGCTGATCGCCGGCCTGTCCTGGAAGGAAGCCGGAGAGCGGGCCGGCCAGCTTCTCGACTATATGCGCATCGGCCATCGCGGCTCGCACCGCCCGGCCGAACTGTCAGGTGGCGAGCAGCAGCGCGTTGCGATCGCCCGCGCCGTCGCCAATGCGCCGACCCTGCTTCTGGCCGACGAGCCGACCGGTAATCTCGACCCGGAAACAGCAAGCTACGTCTTCGACGCGCTGGAGGCCCTGGTGCGCCAGTCCGGCCTCGCGGCCCTGATCGCCACGCACAACCACGAACTCGCCCGCCGCATGGATCGGCGCGTGACGATCTCCGACGGCAAGGTCGTCGATTTCTGATCGATGTCGCCCGGACGTGCGCAGCGGTTCCGGGATAAAGACGAAGAGATGACGCGTCTGGCGGCAGGTTCGAATCGACCCGCCTCCGGATCCGTCAGGGGATGATCAGGCCGCCGCGATAGTCGAGCGCGTAAGCCTTCCGTCCGTCGACCACGATGCATTCATGACCGCTGAACCGTTCACAGCCGCCTTCGCTGCGATCGACATAGCGCCCGAACGGATGGTCGAATTCCATTCCGCCGAGAAAGCGGCCCTGCCGGTACATGGCAGAAAGCGCCGCCTTGATCACAGTTCCCGCTGCGCTGGCATCGATGAGATCGGGCGCAATGACCCAGCCGAAATAATTCATCGCCCAGATCGGCTCGTCGGCAAACCACACCACCTCCTGTCCGGCGAAGTCGGTGCCGCCGAAATAGCTGTCGAGATAGCGCCAGTCGCCGCGCTCATAGCCGATATCGTGAGACCCCGGCCGGCAGGGCGGGCGCGGCACGCCGCCGCCGACATAGCTGGCAGCTTTGGCTTCGACGACGAATTCGTTCAGCATCGCTGTCTCGGGCATAGGGTCCTCCTGACTCATCAGTTGGGATATAGCAGGATGTGCAGAACATAAACAGAACAAATGCGGGGGAGCCTTTGTCGTCGGCGGGATGTGTCCACGTTCTTTGCGGCACCGGGGCCGGCGAGGCCGCGGCTCGGCATCTCAAGCCCGTCGCCGAAGCTTTCACCGAATCGTTGCGTCGCCGGGGTGTTTTTCAAACGCAAGCAGGAAGGAAAAGATTCCTGTTGACATCGGAACATAGATCGAACAAATTGAAAACATAACGAGTAAAGGAGAGCCAAATGACTGACATGATCCGTGATATCGCAGCATTCACCTCCATCGCAATGTTCGTTGCCAGCTTCTCGCTCATCGTCATCGCGATCTAAAGTTTTCAGGGGACTGCATGGCCATCATGTGGTTCGAACACCGGACTTCTTCTGGACATCATTGCCCTCCATGCCGACAATGCGTCTGATTCATTCGGTGATTGGGAAGGCATGTCATGGCGGATACGGTAAAGGCTTCGACGGGTGAGGTGATCGGCGACACGCCGGGCTTCATTCACCTGAGAGTCCATTCCGCCTATTCGCTTCTCGAAGGCGCGCTGCCGCTGAAGAAGATTCTCTACAAGGCGGCCGGAGACAATCAGCCGGCCATCGCCATTACCGACACCAACAATCTGTTCGTCGCCCTCGAATTCTCGCAGAAGGCAATGGACGACGGGCTGCAGCCGATCATCGGCTGCCAGGTCTCGATCGACATGGAAGACGGGCTGGAGACCGAAAAACGCGGCGGCCAGCAGGCATTGGTCAAGCTGCCGTCGATCGTTCTTCTCGCAGCGACGGAGGCCGGTTACGAAAGGCTGGTCGACCTCATCAGCCGCGCCTATCTCGGCGGTGAAGGCAATCAGGCCGTCCATGTCCGATCCTCCTGGCTGGAGGAGGCGGGCACGGAAGGGCTGATCGCCTTGACCGGCGCCCTGACGGGGCCGGTCGACGGGGCGATCAGGGAGGGCCATTCCGCCCAGGCCGAAGCGCGGCTGCTCATGCTCAAGCGTCTCTTCGGCGACCGGCTCTATGTCGAGCTGCAGCGGCATGGCACCTACGACAAGCGGCACGAGCAGAAGATCATCGGGCTCGCCTATGCCCACGATCTGCCGCTGGTCGCGACCAACGAGGCCTTCTTTCCGACACGCGATGATTACGACGCCCATGATGCGCTGATGGCCGTCGCCCATAATGCCATCGTTTCCGACGACAGCCGCTTTCGCCTGACGCCGGATCATTACCTGAAGAGCCGCGCCGAAATGGCCAAGCTCTTTGCCGATTTGCCGGAAGCGCTGGAGAACACGATCGAGATCGCCAAGCGCTGCTCCTTCGTATTGAAGACGCGCAAACCGATCCTGCCGCGCTTCACGGGTGCGACCGACGACGCCGAGGAGGCCGAACGCGCCGAGGCGGGCGAATTGCGCCGCCAGGCGGTCGAAGGGCTGGACATGCGGCTTTCGACCCTCGGCATGTCGCCGGGTTATGAGGAAAAGGATTATCGCGAGCGGCTGGAATTCGAGCTCAGCGTCATCGAACGCATGCGCTTTCCCGGCTACTTCCTGATCGTTGCCGACTTCATCAAATGGGCCAAGCAGCATGACATTCCGGTTGGTCCCGGCCGCGGTTCGGGCGCCGGTTCGCTGGTCGCCTACGCGCTGACGATCACCGACGTCGATCCCTTGCGGTTTTCGCTGCTGTTCGAACGCTTCCTCAATCCGGAACGCGTGTCGATGCCGGACTTCGACATCGACTTCTGCCAGGACCGCCGCGAAGAGGTGATCCGCTACGTCCAGGCCAAGTACGGCCGCGAACAGGTGGCTCAGATCATCACCTTCGGTTCGCTGCAGGCGCGCGCAGCACTGCGCGACGTCGGCCGCGTGCTGGAGATGCCCTACGGCCAGGTCGACAAGATCTGCAAGCTCGTGCCGAACAATCCGGCCAATCCGACGCCGCTCTCCAAGGCGATCGAGGAGGAGCCGAAGCTGCAGGAGGAGGCAGCCAAGGAGCCGGTGGTCGCGCGCCTGCTCGATATCGCTCAGAAGATCGAGGGGCTTTACCGCCATGCCTCGACCCATGCTGCCGGTATCGTCATCGGCGACCGGCCGCTGTCCAAGCTGGTGCCGATGTATCGCGATCCGCGCTCCGACATGCCGGTCACCCAGTTCAACATGAAATGGGTTGAGCAGGCGGGCCTGGTCAAATTCGACTTCCTCGGCCTGAAGACGCTGACCGTCCTGAAGGTCGCCGTCGATTTCGTCGCCAAGCGCGGCATCAGTGTCGACCTTGCGGCCATTCCCCTGGACGACAAGAAGACCTACGAGATGCTGTCACGCGGCGAGACGGTCGGCGTGTTCCAGGTGGAAAGTGCCGGCATGCGCAAGGCGCTGATCGGCATGAGGCCGGACTGCATCGAGGACATCATCGCGCTGGTGGCGCTCTATCGTCCGGGCCCGATGGAGAACATCCCGACCTACAACGCCCGCAAGCACGGTGACGAAGAGCTGGAATCGATCCATCCGATGATCGACCACCTGCTCAAGGAAACTCAAGGGGTTATCGTCTATCAGGAACAGGTGATGCAGATCGCCCAGGTCCTGTCCGGTTATTCGCTCGGAGAAGCCGATCTTTTGCGCCGCGCCATGGGTAAGAAGATCAAGGCCGAGATGGACCAGCAGCGCGAACGCTTCGTCGATGGCGCCGTCAAGAACGGCGTATCGAAGCCGCAAGCCGACAATATCTTCGAACTGCTGGCGAAGTTCGCCAATTACGGCTTCAACAAGTCGCATGCCGCCGCCTACGCCATCGTCTCCTACCAGACGGCCTATATGAAGGCGCATTATCCGGTCGAATTCCTCGCCGCCTCGATGACGCTCGACATGTCCAACACCGAAAAGGTCAACGACTTCCGCCAGGACGCCAAGCGCCTCGGCATCGAGGTGATCGCCCCGTCGGTGCAGACTTCCTTCCGCCAGTTCGAAACCGGCGACAACCGCATCTATTATGCGCTCGCCGCTCTCAAGGGCGTCGGCGAATCCGCCGTCGACCATATCGTCGAGGTGCGCGGCGACAAGCCCTTTGCCGGCATCGAGGATTTCTGCCTGCGCATCGATCCGCGCCAGGTCAACCGCCGCGTGCTGGAAAGCCTGATCTTTGCCGGTGCCTTCGACTGCTTCGGCACTGACCGCGCCCAGCTTTCAGCCGGCCTCGACCGTATCCTCGGCTATGCCCAGCGGGCGCAGGAAAACAAGTTGAGCGGTCAGTCGGATATTTTCGGCAGCACCCTGACGTCGGGGCCTGAGAAGATTGCCCTGCCGCCGTTTTCGCCCTGGCTTGCCTCGGAGCGGCTGCTGAAAGAATTCCAGGTGCTGGGTTTCTATCTCACCGCCCACCCGCTCGATTCCTACAGTAATATCCTGCAGAAGATGCGGGTGCAGACCTTCGCCGAATTTTCCGCAGCGATCAAACAGGGCGCGTCCAATGCGCGCCTTGCCGGCACCGTCATCTCCAAGCAGGAGCGCAAGACCCGCACCGGCAACAAGATGGGCATCATCGTCTTTTCGGATTCGTCGGGCCAGTTCGAGGCCGTGCTGTTTTCGGAAATGCTGAACCAGTACCGCGACATGTTGGAGTCCGGAAAATCCTTCCTGCTGACCGCGACCGGCGAGGAGCGGCCGGAGGGCATCGGTCTGCGCATCCAGACGATCCAGTCGCTGGAGGAAAAGTCGCTGCAGATGCAGAAGGCGCTGCGCGTCTATATCAGAGATTCCGGACCGCTGAAAATGGTCGCCGGCCATCTGAACGCCAAGGGCGACGGCCTGGTTTCCTTCATCGTCATCAAGGAAGAGGGCAAGCGCGAGGTCGAAGTGGCGCTGCCGGAGAAATACCGCATCACCCCGGAGATCGCCGCCGCCCTTCGCGCTGCCCCCGGCGTCGTCGACGTCGAGCTTGTGTGATCGCGACGCGGATCGCCCGGGGGGCGAAGTAGATTACCCTGGGGAATACACCTTACCCAGGGTGATCTACTTCGCCCCGGGGTGATGGCCGTCAGCCGCGGGTGATGGTGATGAAATTCGTGCCTTCGCCGGTCTCCCGGCCGAGGCCGGTATCGGAGATCGTCAGCGTCGAGCCGGGCGCGATCAGCGCGTCGATCTTGCGGCGGGTCTCGTCGGGGATGGTAATCCGGCTCAGCGAACGGGCGATCGGCTTGCCGGTGACGATCGAGCTTTCCTGATTGCTGATCCCGAGCCGCTTCATCGCCTCGCGCGAGAGATTGTTTTCGAGCGTGATGCCGAGCCAGTCCGCCGTGCCGGCCTTTTCATCGACCGCGTGCAGGGTGAAGAAATGCGTGCCGAGCGCCAGCCCCGGATCGGCGATCGTCACCGGCGCCTCGAAGACCGGCTTAAATGCCTTTCGCACCATGATGACGCCGTTCGGCGGCTCGCCCTTGCCGGCTGCGGCATAGACGGCTTTTAGCAGCCTGTCGGAGATCAGGCTTCTGTCGCCGGCAAATTCCGCCGGCCGCAGCGTCTTGAAGGCCGTGACCGCCTGTACGGTCGCCGGGCCGAGCAAGCCGTCCGGATCGCCGGCGGAAAAGCCGAGCTGGTTGAGAAGGGTCTGAATGTCGATCACCGTCTCGCGCAGCGTCCGGCGCGTGATGAGCATGCTGATCGGCTCGGTTGGCGGCTCGATTTCATGCGTTGCAAGCGGCTGCACCATCGGCATCGGCATAGCGGCGGTATCGTTCATCGCCACCTGCACCGGCTTTTGCGGGCTGTCGGGCATGGATGGCCGCAGTTCGAGATCCGAAAACAGCGGCATCGTCGCCGGCGCATCGGGATGGAAAAGCGTCGGATGGTCGATCGGCTGCGGCGCCAGCTCGCCGTCGCTGATGATGACGGGAATGCCGGCCTCGGTCATCCCATAGAGCATTTTTGCAAAGGCCCCGGGCATGCGCACGCAGCCGTGCGAGGCCGGATAATGCGGCACGGAATTCGATTCATGCAGGGCGATGCCAGACCAGGTCAGCCTTTGCATGAAGGGCATCGGGGCGGCGGAATAGAGATTGGATTCGTGGTATTTCCGCTTTTCGAGCACCGAGAAAATGCCGCTCGGCGTCGTGTGGCCGTCCTTGCCGGTCGAGACCTTCGAGGTCGCGACGACCTCGGTGCCGTCATAGACCGCAAGCGACTGCTTGTTCTTCGAAACGAAGATCTGCAGCGTGCGCACATCCGCGGCAAAAGCAGGGTGCACGAGTGCGGTGGCCGACAGCAAGCCGAAGCCGAAGACGAAACGCGAGACCATGATACCCAACCATACGCAATACTGGTCCGGCACATTATGGGACGAAGTTTAAGGAAGATTTTATAGGCGCCGAGCCGGTTGCCCGCCTCACGTGTGAGAGCATGTCTCGCAAAAGTGTGCGCGGTTTTGCGATAAAGACATGCGAGAAAATAAAGACCTAAAGCGTGAGAAGCTTATCTGAAAGATCGCGACACGCTTTAGTGATCGCGCTTGTTGCTGCCGAAGGTGTAGCCGGTCTCGACCGTGTTCTTGCCGAACTTGTCGCGCAGCTTGTCCATCGCCGCTTCGGCGGCCGCCCGCCGGCCCGATTGCCGGTCGATGAGATCGGGCGGATCGGCGCGGGCAGCATCGCCGAGGTCGGTGACGCCGATGCCGATCAAGCGGAATTTCGTGCCGTCCGTCTCCTTTTCGAGGAGCTCGAGCCCGATGCGGAAGATCCTGTCGGCCAGTTGGGTCGGGTCCTCGAGCTTGCGGTTGCGGGTGCGCGTCTTGAAGTCGGCGCTCTTCATCTTCAGCACGACGGTGTGGCCGGCGATGTCGCCTTTCTTCAGACGCCAGGAGACCTTTTCGGAAAGATTGCGCAGGATCGGCACCAGGTCGTCGTAGCGCGAGATGTCGTCGAAGAAGGTCGTCTCGGCCGAGACGCTCTTGGCGGCATCGTTGAGATGCACCTCGCGGTCGTCGATGCCGCGCGACAGGCGGGCGAGCCGCTGGCCGATGCTGCCGTAGCGGCGCATCAGGTCGTTCTCCTCCATCTGCTGCAACTGGCTGATGGTGCGGATGCCATCCGCTTCCAGCGTCGCGGCAAAGGCCTTGCCGACACCCCAGATCGTGGTGACGGGTCGCGGCGCCAGGAATTCGACCGCTTCTTCGCGGCCGATGACGGAAAAGCCGCGTGGCTTCTGCAGGTCGGAGGCGACCTTGGCGAGGAATTTGCAATAGGAAAGCCCGACCGAGACGGTAATGCCGATCTCACTTTCGACGCGCCGGGCGAATTTGGCAAGCGTGCGCGCCGGCGGGTCGTGATGCAGCCGTTCGGTGCCGCCAAGCTCCAGAAAGGCTTCGTCGATCGACAGCGGCTGCACCAGCGGCGTCAGATCCTGCATCAGCGTCCGCACCTGGCGCCCGACCCGGACATATTTCTCCATATCAGGACGAATGACGACGGCCTGAGGGCACGCCTCCAGCGCCTTGAACATCGGCATCGCCGAACGCACGCCGTGGATGCGGGCGATATAGCAGGCGGTGGAGACGACGCCGCGTTTGCCGCCGCCGATGATCACGGGCTTGTCGGCAAGCTCAGGATTGTCACGCTTCTCGACAGCCGCGTAGAAGGCGTCGCAATCGATATGCGCCAGTGTCAGTGCATGGAGCTCGCGATGGCGCACCAGACGCGGACTGCCGCAGGATACGCAACGGCGCGCCTCGCCCTTCTGCTCGGCAAGGCAGTCGCGACAGAAGCCGGGTGTCTTGTCAGGCGCGGGCGTCATGGTGAGAACAAAGGTTGAACGTTGCGACACTACGCCTTAAGCTGACGAGTCTCAAGAGCAGGGGGAGCTTTGCCTTTGGATAACGATCTTCGTTTCGAGCCGGTGACGGCGGAACGCTGGCGGGACTTCGAAACCCTGTTCGGGCCGCAGGGCGCTTTCTACAATTGCTGGTGCGTGGCGCTGCGTCTGCCGCATGCGGTGAGGACGAAAATGGCGGCCGACGAGCGCAAGGCGCATATGCGAGAGCGGATCGAGGCAGGGCCGCCGCCGGGCATCCTCTGTTATGCCGGTGGCGAGCCCGTCGCCTGGGTGCAGGTCGGGCCACGCCACGACGTGCCGCAGTTCAACTCGCCGCGCACCGTTTCGCGGCCGCTGGAAGAGGGCGATGCGCATGATCCGTCGATCTGGGCCGTCAGCTGCTTCTTCCTGCTGCCCAGGCTGCGCGGCAAGGGAATGAGCCATCGGCTGCTCGCCGGCGCGATCGATCACGCCAGGCGCCAGGGCGCACGGCTGCTGGAAGCCTGTCCGATCGACCACGTGAAGCAGTCGAAATCCGTGACGCTCTGCATCGGTTCGACGGCGATCTTTGATGCGGCCGGCTTCGAGACTGTGGCAAGGCGCAAGGACGGACGGCCGCTCATGCGGCTGGAATTGCGCGACTGAACGTGCCGGAAAGGAAATGCGCGTCGATCAGTTCAGCGGCATGCGCCCAGTCGATGGCGCGGGTAATGTCGTCGGCCGCTGGCGGCGCGAAACGATGGACCGGTGAATCCGGCATCAGATGAATGAGCAGGCAATCGGCCACGTGTTCCCTGACGGAATGCAGATTGTGCGCCATATCATCGATGAATGCGACGGGAAAGGAGCGGCTGGCATGCAGCGCGTGGACGATCGGCCCCTTGGGCTGCTCGGTGGCAAGCAGCGGAAAGACCAGCCCGGCGCTGTCCAGCAGGCGGCGGCGCTGATCCTGGAATCGTGGCGGCATCGCCGTCAGGAAAAGGATATCGGCCGCCTGCGAAAGCCGGCCGAGCGTTTCGACGACGTGGTCGACCGGCGTCTGCCACAGTTCCTGCGCTTCGAAAAATTCTTCGATCAGTCGGCTGACCTGGTTGCCCTCGATCTCCGCACCGTCCGCTGTCGAGACGATGTTGCCGTGCAGCCGGAACGATCGCGGCAGGAACGCATGACCCAGGCTTTGAAGAAAAAGCTGGAACGGATCGATGAACTGCAGCACCACATCGTCGACGTCACAGACGATCAGCGGCCGCTCGCCGAGGCGGATATGCGAAATATCGAGGTCGGTCACGCTCAATATTCCCCGGAATCGAGACCCGGCGAGGAGAAATGCCGCCAGGCGGCGGTCACCGTCTCCGGGCTGAGGCCGCTCGCCGAGCAGAAGGCCATCGCCGTCGGTTCGTGGTTCATCAGGAAATCCATCATGCCGGAGAGGAAGCCGGGATCGTTGACGGCGCCGCGCACCTGTTCCGGCGCCACGCCGGTGAGCGCGAGGAAGCGGCCGAACATGTCGGGATCGCCGGCAAGCCAGCCGAGCACGGCGATCGCCGTCTCGTGCGGATCGGCCGCCAGTTGTTTCGAAGTCTTGAAGTTGCTTTGCATTTCGAGGGGTAAGTTACCTTTTCTTCAACCAAATACCGCTAGCGTGCGCTATCGGTTTCACGGAGCTCTTCATCCGCATGTGTCTTTCTCATGGGACGAACCGCTGCGCGAACGGACGTAGGGACAGCTTGTCATGCCCAAACAGGTGATGATTGTAGAAGATAACGAGCTCAACATGAAGCTCTTTCGCGACCTCATCGAGGCGTCTGGCTATACCACGATCCAGACGCGAAACGGCATGGAGGCGCTCGATCTGGCGCGCAAGCATCGCCCCGACCTCATCCTCATGGATATCCAGCTTCCCGAGGTCTCCGGCCTGGAAGTCACCAAATGGCTGAAGGAAGACGACGAGCTGCACGTGATTCCCGTCATCGCCGTCACGGCTTTCGCGATGAAGGGCGACGAGGAGCGCATCCGCCAGGGCGGCTGCGAGGCCTATGTTTCCAAGCCGATCTCGGTTCCGAAATTCATCGAGACGATCAAGACCTATCTGGGCGATGCCTGACGCATCGGAAAGACGCTTATGACTGCGCGAATACTGGTGGTTGACGATATTCCGGCCAACGTGAAGCTGCTCGAAGCGCGGCTGCTCGCGGAGTATTTCGACGTGATGACCGCCGCCGACGGCCACGAGGCGCTGGCAATCTGCGAGCGCAATCAGGTCGATCTGATCCTGCTCGACATCATGATGCCCGGTATCGATGGTTTCGAGGTCTGCGAGCGGCTGAAGGCCAGCCAGAAGACCGCCCATATCCCCGTCGTCATGGTCACAGCACTCGACCAGCCGGCCGACCGCGTGCGTGGCCTGAAGGCCGGCGCCGACGATTTCCTCACCAAACCGGTCAATGATCTGCAGCTGATCTCCCGGGTAAAGAGCCTGCTGCGGCTGAAAACGTTGAGCGATGAGCTGCGGATCCGCGCCGACACCGCCCATACGATGGGCATGGGTGATCTGATGCGGGCAGGCGAGGGCCGCGCCGACGAGGCCGGCCAGGTGCTGCTGGTCGATAGCCGCGCCAATTCGCAGGAACGCATCGTCAGGGCGCTGAAGCCCGTCGCCGATGTGCTCGCCCTCTCCGATCCGCAGGCAGCCCTTTTCGAAGCAGCCGAGAATGTCTTCGACCTCGTCATCGTCAACGCCAATTTCGACGATTACGATCCGCTTCGCCTCTGCTCGCAATTGCGATCGCTGGAGCGCACACGCTTCCTGCCGATCCTGATCATCACCGAGCAGGGGGCTGACGAGATGGTCGTGCGCGCCCTCGATCTCGGCGTCAACGATTACATCATCCGTCCCGTCGATCCGAACGAGCTGGTCGCCCGCAGCCTGACGCAGATCCGTCGCAAGCGCTACAACGACCGTCTGCGCGCCAGCGTCAAGCAGACGATCAAGCTTGCCGTGACCGATCCGCTGACCGGACTTTACAACAGGCGCTATCTCGACAATCACCTGAGTGTGCTCTTCAACCGCTCGATGGCGCGGGGCCGTCCGCTTTCGGTGCTGATCACCGATATCGACCGTTTCAAGCAGGTGAACGACACTTACGGCCATGACGGCGGCGACGAAGTCCTGCGCGAATTCGCAAACCGCGTCCGTTCGACCATCCGCGGCGCCGATCTTGCCTGCCGCTACGGCGGGGAAGAGTTCGTCGTTGCCATGCCGGACACATCGCCGGAAGTGGCCGCCGCTGTCGCCGAGCGCTTGCGCGCTGCGGTCGAGAGCGCCCCTTTCATGCTGAAGCACTCCGGAGAAGCGCTGAACGTCACCGCTTCCTTCGGCATCGCCTCGCGGATTGGCTCGGTGCTGACCCCGGACCAGTTGATGAAGCAGGCCGATCTTGCTCTTTACGAGGCCAAGAATACCGGCCGCAATCGTGTGGTTGCCGCGGCTGCCTGACGAATCACCCGTACGCTTTACGGCCATTTGCGGGTTTTCCACTGCCGTAAGCGAATTATTACCGATTTTTAAGCTTCGCCCACGCGACGCAGGCCGAAAATTTTGCAACTCGATAGCCCAAAAATGGACTCCAGGCGTTGCTGTGGATAACGGCGGCGTGCGACAGTTTCTGGAATGCCGGGCGGCGCTCGGAATGAAATGGGGACTATAAAAGAATGTCTGCTGACAAGAGGGTCAAATAGAGCGCGGCGGCGTCACCTCACGTAAGGGGAGGGGCGGCTTAAGTTATTAAGTTATATTGTCGAATTTCTTCTAGGCGTTCGGCACTAGGCTTCGGAGGCAAGCAGAGGCGGCAAATCTTTGTGTGTGCCAAAACTGGACTTTTAACCATAGAATCAAGCTAAGAAAATTCATCATTAAGAATTTGTTGATTTTCTTTCATTTCTGCGCAAATTATCGGCGTCATAACAGAAGCGCTCCCCTAGAGGAGCTGTCCGATACCCCATGATGCTCAGGTCCGCCGCATCTCCTGGGTCGTGGGGTCGGTCGGCTAGTAGGCAAGTCATAACGGTTCCTCGTGCCGTTTTGCATGCTGGCCGACCCCCTTTCAGGAAAACGCCGTCACTTCCCGAAGATGGAAGGGCGGCGTTTCTTGTTTGCGCTATCATCCCTCAAACGCGATCGTTCCGGACAATAAAAAACGCGCAACCCGAGGGCGCGCGCTTTTTTGAAATCCGTCAGGCCAAGTGATTACTTGATCTTGGTTTCCTTGAACTCGACATGCTTCTTAGCAATCGGGTCGTACTTCGTCTTCGTCATCTTGTCCGTCATCGTACGGCTGTTCTTCGTCGTGACGTAGAAGAAACCGGTGTCGGCTGTCGACAGCAGCTTGATCTTGATTGTTGTAGCCTTGGCCATGGTCGTCCTGCCTTTAAGAAAATGAAAGCCGTGGAAGCCGGATGGGGCTCCACGGCAAATTCTGGCGCGAAACTACGAATCCCGCCCGAAAAGTCAAGTCCGTTTTCGAATGAACATCAATCTGATGCCGGAAAGCATGGCGTAAAAGCCGAAGAAGGCGGCAATCGCCCAGGCAAAACCGTTATTTCCGGCGACATCGATCGCTGCGCCGATCGCCTGCGGCCCGGCCACGGTTCCCATCGCATAACAGAAGACGAAGGCGGCATTGGCCGCCGCAAGGTCGGAACCGGTCAGACGCGAGCCGAGATGGCTGAGGCCGACCGTATAGAGGCCGGAGACGCAGCCGCCCCAGAAAAGCAGGAGCCCGGCCATCAGCAGCCAGTTGTCGACCAGCAACGGCAGCATCATCGAGCCGATGAAGCCCATCAGCGCCATGCCGGCCAGAAGCGGCCGCTTGTCGGGGATGCGGTCCGAAAGCAGGCCGAGCGGGATCTGAAAGATGACGTTGCCGACGCCCATCATGGTCAGCAGAAGTGCTGCCTGCGATTCGGTAAAATGGGCGCGCACGGCAAAGATCGGGAAAAGCGACAGCCCGCCGGCTTCGACGGCGCCGAAGATGAAAACGGCCGCCGTCGCCGTCGGAACCAGGAAAACGTAGCGCATGAAATGCAGCTCCGGCTTTTCCTCGAGAACCGGGCTTTCGTAGCGGGCGATGAAGATCGGAATGGCGGCAAGCAGAATGGCGCCGGCGCCGACCAGGAAGGGGAAGATGCCGTCGCTGCCGAGCAACGAAAACAGCAGCGGTCCGGCGGCAAAGCCCAGCGAAAGCACGGTCGCATAAATGCCGAGAACGAATCCGCGCTTGGACGGCGGCGAGGCGGCGTTGATCCAGAATTCGGAGAGGATGAACAGCGTCGTCGTTGCGCCGTGGAAGGCGAAACGCAGCGGAAACCACATCCAGAAATCCTGGGCATAGTAGAAACCGAGCGCGCTCAGCGCTGAAATCACCACAGCCCAGAGCATTGTCGGCGCAACACCGTATATATGCGCGAGCTTGGTGGTAACGGGCGCGGCGGCCATCGCCGCAATGCCTGCCATCGCGGTATTGAGCCCGATCAGGGTCGATGAGATCCCGCGTTTTTCGAGGATGATGCTGAGCAGCGGAAGTCCGAGACCGATTGCGATGCCGACGGCTGATATCGACGAGATGGCTGCCACCAGAGAAGGCCAATGGATTTCTTCGAGATCGCCCGGTGTGCCGTTTCTCGGCTGAGACATTTATCCATCCTTAGAAAGCTTCGCGAGCGAATCGGCCGGTCGCTTCGCATAGAAAGACACGGACGTGCCAAATCCCGGTGACGAGCAGCGTTTCGCAGTATTTCCGATGTGAGTGACCGCCTGCGGAATGTAAAGCCTGTTCAGACAAGAAAAGCTTACCATGTCAAGTCGTTGAGGATCGACGACGCCCGCGTTCGGTAGTGGTCGGTGGAGGGCAGCCACTACACGTTAAATATGTCTGGAAGGTGAAGGCATTCAATCCGGCCGCCGGGGAAGGTCGTAATCATCGTGGTCATCGCTCTCCCCGCCGAAACCGTGCATGCGCAGCGCCCATTGCAGGCCGATGACGCCGCCTTTGATCGGCTGGATCGAGGCAAGCGCGGTGACGACGGTGATCGGCGCCCAGATGGCGAGATGAACCCATACCGGCAGAACGAAAGTCATGTCGGTCAACATGTAGCCACCGACGAGGACATGGCCGAGGACGAGGATGACGATATAGGGCGGCAGGTCGTCGGCGCGGTGATGATGCATCGCCTCGCCGCAGGCAGCGCAGTGATCGACCGGTTTCAGGAAAGCGCGAAAGAGCTTGCCGTCGCCGCAGGCCGGACAGCGGTTCATCAGCCCGCGCAGGATCGAGCGACGGAGCGGACGTTCGATCTCGGGCGTGCCCCCGTAGCGGACCGTCGGATCGGTCTGTGTGCCCATCGCATGTTCCTTTTCAGCCCGAAAATGTAGGGCTCCTGAATCAGGCTCGATGCCGTGAGATGCATTAACGCCGTCCGCGCGGCGGCCTCGTGCCGGGTTTCTTGCGGACCTCGCCTCTGTCGCGGCGGCCGGCCTTATGGACGGAGCGCACCGCCGTCGGCATCTCGCGCCCCTCGCTCAGCATTTCGAAACGCAACGCGCCGGCAAGCGGGATCGCCTCGGCAAGCTTCACGGTAACGCTGTCGCCGAGGCGATAGCCGAGCCCCGTGCGTTCACCCGAGAGCGCCTGATGCGCCTCATCATAGATGAAATAGTCGCTGCCGAGCGTCGATATAGGGACGAAACCATCGGCGCCATAGTCCGGCAGAGCGATGAAAAGCCCGGATTTCGTCACCCCCGAGACACGGCCGGCAAATTCCTCGCCGACCCGGGTGCTCAAGTGATGGGCGATCAGCCGGTCGATGGTCTCGCGCTCGGCTGCCATCGCCCGGCGCTCGAAGGTCGAAATTTCGGCGGCGATATCGTCGAGAGCGGCTTCTTCGTCCGGCGTGATGCCGCCCTCGCCGAAGCCGAGCGAGCCGACGAGCGCGCGATGCACGATGAGATCGGCGTAGCGGCGAATCGGTGAGGTGAAGTGGGCGTACTTCATCAGGTTGAGGCCGAAATGGCCGATATTCTCGGGGCTGTAGATCGCCTGGCTCTGCGAGCGCAGCACCATCTCGTTGACCATGGTTTGGTGCGCCGTGCCCTCCGCCTTCGCCAGAATGCCGTTGAAGCTGTTGGCGCGCACATTGCCGCCTTTGGCGAGCGAGATGCCGAGGGTCGCCAGGAACTCGCGCAGGACTTCCTGCTTGGCCAGCGTCGGGCCGTCATGGATGCGGTAGACCAGGGCCTGGCGCTTCTTTTCCAGCGTCTCGGCGGCGGCGACGTTCGCCTGGATCATCATCTCTTCGATCAGCTTGTGCGCGTCGAGCCGCGGCGGCACGAAGACACGATCGACCGTGCCGTCCGGCTTCAGCAGGATCTTGCGCTCCGGCATGTCGAGTTCCAGCGGCTGACGCCGGTCGCGTCCGCGTTTCATCACCTCATAGGCGTGCCAGAGCGGCTTCAGGATCGGCTCGAGCATCGGTCCGGTCTTGTCGTCGGGATTGCCGTCGATCGCTGCCTGCGCCTGCTGGTAGGAAAGCTTGGCGGCGCTCTTCATCATGATGCGATGAAACGTATGGCCGATCTTGCGGCCTTCGCCGGAGAAGCTCATGCGCACGGCAAGCGCGGGACGATCGACACCTTCCTTCAGCGAGCAGAGATCGTTGGAGATGCGCTCGGGCAGCATCGGTACCACCCGATCCGGGAAATAGACGGAGTTGCCGCGCTTCAGCGCCTCGCGGTCGAGCGGCGAATTGGGCCGGACATACCACGAGACGTCGGCGATCGCGACGGTGACGATGACGCCGCCGGGATTGTCGGGGGAGGAGTCGAGCTCGGCATAGACGGCGTCGTCATGATCCTTGGCGTCGGCGGGATCGATGGTGATCAGCGGCACGTCGCGCCAGTCCTCACGATGCGACATCGTCGCCGGTTTTGCCGCTTCCGCCTCGGCCATGACGGCGGGGGGAAAGACATGCGGGATGCCATGGGCATGGATGGCGATCATCGAGATCGCCTTTTCCGAGCCGACGGAGCCGACGACGGAGAGAACCTTGGCGCGCGGCAGGCCGAAGCGGCCGAGCCGGGCGACTTCGATCTCGACCAGGTCGCCATCCGCAGCACCGCCGGTGAAATCGGGATCGATCACCATCTCCTCGCCGCGCCGCTCGATCGGCAGCAGCCGACCGCCGCCGCCGGGCGCGGTGCGGAAAACCCCCATCGAGGCGCCGCGGCGCCTGTCGATCACCTTGATGATCCGCGCCGTATAGGCCGGCCCGCCGCGATCGACGGCCGGGAAGATCTTCGCCAGGATACGGTCGCCGAGGCCGGCGACGGGCGCCTTGCCCTTGCCCTGGCGGCCTGCCGGCGATTGCTGGCGAATGGCGACGGCAGGCGCGACACCCTGCTCCTCGGGCCATTCCGCCGGCCGGCCGATGAGATCGCCGTCCTTGTCGCGCGTGGTGATATCGAGAACGGTGACGGGCGGAAGGGCGCCGGGACGGATGAGCGACTTGCGGCTCTTCTGCAGCATGCCTTCCTGTTCGAGCTCCTGCAGCAGCTGCTTGAGCTCGACGCGGCTGTCGCCCTTCAGCCCGAAAGCCTTGGCGAGTTCACGCTTCGAGGCCTTCTGCGGATGATCGGCGATGAAGCGCAGGATCACCTCGCGCGAGGGCAGCGCGCCGTGGACGATGTTCAGCGGCTCGACGGCGGGAGCATCCTTGCCTGTGCGGCCGATCTTGCCCGGGCGCTTGCCCGCAGGGTTCGTTCTGTCGCGCGGTATCCTGCTCACCTCAGCCCTTTTTCGATTTCGCCGGCGCTTTCGCCTTCGTTGCCTTCGGCTTGGCGGCCGTCTTGGTGGTCTTGGCTTCGGCCGCAGCCGCCTTCGGCTTGGCTTTCGCCCTTGCCGGCTTTCCGGCGGGTGCCTTGCCGGCCTTCTCCGTGATCAGCGCCAGCGCTTCCTCGACGGTGATCGCCTGCGGATCCTTGCCCTTCGGCAGGGTAGCGTTGACCTTGCCCCAGTTGACATAGGGGCCGTATTTGCCGTCGCGAACGGTGATGGCGCCGCCGTCCGGATGATCGCCGAGCGTCTTCAGCGCCGCCGGCGTGCCGCGGGCACCGCGGCCCGGCGCCTTGTTCGCCTTTTCGGCGATGACGGTCACGGCGCGGTTGAGGCCGACCGAGAACACGTCCTCGACGGTTTCCAGATTGGCGTAGGACCCGTCATGCAGAAGGAACGGCCCGTAGCGGCCGATGCCCGAGGAAATCATCTTGCCGGTTTCGGGATGTTTGCCGATATCGCGCGGCAGCGAAATCAGCGCCATCGCCTTTTCATAATCGATATCCTCCGGCTTCCAGCCTTTCGGCAGCGACGCGCGTTTGGCTTCCTTGCCGTCGCCGCGCTGGATATAGGGGCCGAAGCGGCCCGAGCGCAGCGTCAGTTCTTCGCCGGTCGTCGGATCGGTGCCGAGGTTCTTCGGCTCGTTGAGGGCGACACCTTCCGCTTCTCCGCCGTTTTCGGAGGAGAGCTGACGGGTGTAGTTGCATTCCGGATAATTCGAGCAGCCGACGAAGGCGCCGTATTTGCCGAGCTTCAGTGACAGGTTGCCTGTGCCGCAGACCTGGCAGATCCTGGGGTCGCTGCCATCTTCGCGCTTCGGGAAGACCAGCGGCGCCAGCGCCTCGTTCAGCGAATCGAGCACGTTGGTGACGCGCAATTCCTTGGTGTCCTCGATCTGCGCGAAAAAATCCTTCCAGAAATCGCGCAGCACCTGCTTCCAGTTCAACTCGCCGGCCGAAATCCGGTCGAGCTTTTCCTCGAGGTCGGCCGTGAAGTCGTATTCGACATATTTGGTGAAGAAGCTCTCGAGGAAGGCGGTCACCAGCCGGCCCTTGGCCTGCGGGATCAGCTTGCGCTTGTCGATCGTCACATAGTCGCGGTCGCGCAGCGTCGCCAGCGTCGCAGCATAGGTGGAGGGCCGACCGATGCCGAGCTCTTCCATCTTCTTGATCAGCGAGGCTTCCGAATAACGCGGCGGCGGTTCGGTGAAATGCTGCGTCGAATTGATCTTCTGCTTGGCGAGTGTCTCGCGCGCATTGATCTCCGGCAGGCGGCCATCCTCGTCGCCGTCGTCGCTCTGCTCGCCGTCCTCCTTCTGGTCGGTATAGGCGGCGATGAAGCCGTCGAAGCGGATGACCGAGCCGACGGCGCGCAGGCCGGCCTTCTCGCCCTTGTTGGCGGCGGTGATTTCAGCCGTCGTGCGTTCGATCTCGGCCGACGCCATCTGGCTGGCGATGCCGCGCTTCCAGATCAGCTCGTAGAGCCGGATCTGGTCGGCGTCGAGGAATTTGCGCAGACGATCGGGCGAGCGGTAGAAATCGGTCGGACGGATCGCCTCGTGTGCCTCCTGGGCGTTTTTCGCCTTGGTCGAATAAAGGCGCGCCTTCTCAGGCAGGTAGCGTTCGCCGAACTGGTCGAGGATGGCGCGCCGCGCTGCGTCGATCGCCTCGGGCGCCATCTGCACGCCGTCGGTTCGCATATAGGTGATGAGACCGACCGTCTCGCCGCCGATATCGACGCCTTCATAGAGCTTCTGGGCGATCTGCATGGTGCGCGAGGCGGAGAAGCCGAGATTGGAGGAGGCGGCCTGCTGCAGTGTCGAGGTCGTAAACGGCGGTCCCGGGTTGCGCTTGACCGGCTTCGCCTCGACCGTGTCGACGATATAGCTCGCGCCTTCGAGCAATGCCTTCAGGCGGCCGGCATCTTCGCCGTTGCCGATGGCGCGCGGCGGCAGCCGTTTGCCGTTCGCCGAAACCAGTCTTGCCTCGAACTCGTCGCCGCGCGGCGTCTTCAGAAGTGCGGAGAGATTCCAATATTCTTCCGAAATGAAGCGCTCGATCTCGGATTCACGGTCGCAGACCAGACGAAGCGCCACCGACTGGACGCGTCCGGCCGAACGCGCGCCGGGCAGCTTGCGCCATAGGACCGGCGAGAGATTGAAGCCGACGAGATAGTCGAGCGCACGGCGCGCCAGATAGGCGTCGACCAGCGGCACGTCGATGTCGCGCGGGTCGGCCATCGCGTCGAGCACCGCCTTCTTGGTGATCGCGTTGAAGACGACGCGCTTGACCGACTTGCCGTTCAGCACCCGCTTCTTGTTCAGCATGTCAAGGACGTGCCAGGAAATCGCTTCGCCTTCGCGATCCGGGTCGGTCGCCAGAAAAAGCCCGTCGGAGGATTTCACCGCGTCGGCAATATCCTTCATCCGCTTGGCCGAGGCCCCATCGACCTCCCAGAGCATTTCGAAATCCTGATCGGGGAGGACCGAGCCATCCTTGGCAGGCAGATCGCGCACATGGCCGAAGGAAGCGAGCACTTTGTATCCCGAACCCAGATACTTGTTGATCGTCTTGGCCTTGGCAGGCGATTCCACCACTACAACATTCATGATGATTCTCTAAAAAAGACTCCGCGCCGGCGTGGAAGCCAGCGCAACACGCAGCGCAACTTGGATACTGGCCCTCCGACATGGACAGGGAAATCGCTGCGGTCAAGGGGTTTGCTACAATTTTACTTCTTGCGTACGGTGCAATCGAGGGAAGATTGTGCGCTGAATACAATTTCAGGTGGCGCGCCTGTCGAATTCGACACGCGGCTCCTGCAACTCCCGAGGCGGCTCTCTCATATCGCGCAAAGCTCAGTCGGAAAGCGAAACGAGGCCGCCCTGATGCCGATGCAGCCTGCCTGATATGTCGAGTTCCAGAAGAATGAGATAGACGGCGGATGCCGGAAGGCCGGTGTGGCGGATGACGTCGTCGATCTCGACCGGCGTCGGTCCGAGCGCATCGATGATGCGCATCCGGTCTGAATCGCCGGGCGGCATCGTTATTGGCCTGCTCTCGCCTGCCGGTTCCTCCGCCCTCGACGAGGGGAACAGCTCGAGTTGCGCCAGCGGCGCCAGGGCCTCGATAACATCGGCAGGTTCGGTAACGATCGAAGCGCCGTCCTTCAGCAGGCCGTTGGTGCCATGGCAGCGCGGATCGAGCGGCGAGCCGGGCACGGCAAACACCAGCCGGCCGAACTCGCCGGCAAGGCGTGCGGTGATCAGTGAGCCCGAGCGCGTCGCCGCTTCGACGACCACGAGACCGAGCGCGATGCCGGCTATCAGCCGGTTCCGGCGCGGAAAATCGCGGGCGCGGGGCTCCCAGCCGAACGGCATTTCGCTGACCGCCAGGCCGTTGCCGCCGGCTATCTCCTCGATGAGGCTGTGATTCTCCGGCGGGTAGGGCTTGTCGAGGCCGCCGGCAAGGGCCGCGATCGTGCCTGTCTCGAGGCTTGCCCGGTGCGCTGCCGTGTCGATGCCGCGCGCCAGGCCGGAAACCACCGTGTAACCCGCCCGGCCGCAGTCGCGCGCCACCATCGCCGCGAATTTGGCGCCGGCGATCGAGGCGTTGCGCGAGCCGACAATGCCGATAGCCGGCCGTTTGGCGGCGGCAAGCGCGCCTTTGACGGCAAGAAGCGGCGGCGCGCCGTCGATCTGTTTCAGCGCCTGCGGATAGTCCGGTTCGCCGATGCCGACGAAGCGGGCGCCGAAACGATGCGCCGCCTCCAGTTCCCGGTGCGCCTCGGCCTCGCTGGCAATGCGGATTGCCCGCGTCGCGCCGCCGCGCGCCGAAAGCTCCGGCAGCGCCGCGAGTGCCGCTTCGGCCGAACCGAAATGATTGATGAGGTCGCGAAAGGTCGCAGGGCCGACATTGTCGGAACGGATCAGGCGCAGCCAGGCAATTCTCTGCCGTTCGCTCAGCACCGTACCTTTTGATCCCGCGCTCGGCGCGTCCATTATCCCTTCGCCCCGATCTTGCTTTCCGTCCCGCCCATTAGCCGGGAGATATTGGCCCTATGCTTCCAGTAGGAGATGACAGTCATGATCGCCATGACCGCCGCAACCTTTTCATTGCCGAGGATCAACAGGGCGACCGGAATGACGAGCATGGCGACGAGCGCCGACAGCGAGGAATAGCGGGTGGTGACGGCGACCGCCAGCCAGACGGCGGCGAAGAGCACGACCATGATCGGTGCGACGCCGAGGAGGGTGCCGATATAGGTGGCGACGCCCTTGCCGCCCTTGAAGCCGATCCAGACCGGGAAGAGATGGCCGATGAAGGCGAAGAAGCCGGCGATGATCGCGGCCTCCTCGCCGAGGAAATAACCGACGATCCAGGCTGCCGCCGATGCCTTCAGTGCGTCGAGCAAGAGCGTTGCCGCGGCGAGTTTCCGGTTTCCGGTTCGCAGAACGTTGGTCGCGCCGATATTGCCGGAGCCGATGCTGCGCACATCGCCGAGGCCGGCCGCGCGCGTGAGGATCAGGCCGAAAGGAATGGAGCCGAGGAGATAGCCGATGACGGCGGCGGCAAGCGCGATCGGCAGCGTGATCTGCCATGACAAGAGATTGGATAACATATGCCCCCTCGGCCCTCCGATGGCCTGTTCTCAGTCCGGCCGGTCCCTAAACTGCGTGGACAAGCTTTCCCGAGACGTATGTCGCGACCGCTCGCCCGCTGAAGCGCGCATCCTCGAACGGTGTGTTCTTCGAGCGGGAGAGAAGCATGTCTTTGGCGACAAGCCAAGGCTCATCGAGATCGATCAGCGTGATATCGGCGGCAGCACCCGGCTTCAGCGTGCCGGCATCCAGGCCGAAAATCTCTGCCGGGCGAGTGGACATGGCGTCGATCAGGCGCATCAGGCTGACCTGGCCGCCATGGTGAAGCCTGAGGGCCGCCGCCAGCATGGTTTCGAGGCCGACCGCGCCGTCTGCCGCCTCGCCGAAGGGCAGGCGCTTCGTATCGACGTCCTGCGGGTCATGCGAGGAGACGATGATGTCGATGGCGCCGCGCGCCAGCGCGTCGACCATGGCGACCCGGTCGTCCTCCGGGCGCAGCGGCGGATAGAGCTTGAAGAAGGTGCGGTATTCGCCGATATCGTTCTCGTTGAGTGCCAGATTGTTGATCGAGATGCCCGAGGTCACCTTGGCGCCGCGGCTGCGGGCAAGCTCGATCGCCTCGACCGATTGCGGCACCGAAATCATCGCCGCGTGATAACGCCCCCGTGTCAGCTCGGCGATCCTGAGATCGCGTTCGAGCGGAATGAGCTCGGCTTCTCTCGGAATGCCAGAGAGCCCGAGCCAGCTGGCGAAAAGCCCCTCATGCATGACGCCGTTGGCGCCGAGATATTTGTCGCGCGTTTCGCAGCAGACGACGGCGCCGAATTCACGCGCATAGGTCATGATCCGGCGCAGCACCTGCGTATCGTGAACGCTGGAATGGGCATCGGTGAAGGCGACGGCGCCCGCCTGCATCAACAGGCCGATCTCGGTCATTTCCTCGCCGGCAAGATGCTTGGTGATGGCGGCGGCCGGATAGACCTTGACGGCGGCGGTATCGCGCGCCGTCTTCTTGACGAATTCGACGAGCGCGATGTCGTCGATGACGGGATCGGTGTCCGGCATCATGATGATCGAGGTGACGCCGCCGGCCGCCGCTGCCCGGCTTGCAGAGGCGATCGTCTCGCGGTGTTCGCCGCCGGGTTCGCCGATGTGGACGCGCGCGTCGACGAGGCCTGGCGCCGCAACGAGGCCGGTGCAGTCGCGCACGACGGCGCCGTCCGGCGTGCCCTGGTTCTGCGCTACGCTTCCGGCGGCAAGGATGACGCCGTTTTTCGCGATGATCGTGCCCACCTCGTCGAGATTGCGCGAGGGGTCGACGATGCGGACATTCTTGAGGACGATCGGGTTGCTCATGCCTTCATTCCGTCGGTTCGGGGACCCTGGTTCTGCGAGACGAGCAGAGTCTCCATGACGGCCATGCGCACCGCGACCCCCATTTCCACCTGTTCGGCGATCACGCTCTGCGGACCGTCTGCGACCTCGGAGGCGATCTCGACGCCGCGGTTCATCGGGCCCGGATGCATGACCAGCGCATCCTCTTTCGCCGCTTTCAGCGTTTCGGCGTCGAGTCCGTAGAAGTGATAATATTCACGCACCGACGGCACGAAGGCGCCAGACATGCGCTCGCGCTGCAGCCGCAGCATCATCACCACGTCGGCGTCCTTCAGCCCCTCCTGCATCGAGTGGAAGACCTCGACGCCCATCTCGGCGATGCCGGAGGGCAGGAGGGTGGCCGGCGCGACGACGCGCACGCGCGCGCCCATCGCATTGAGCAGCAGGATGTTGGAGCGCGCCACGCGCGAATGCAGCACGTCGCCGCAGATCGCCACGATGATGCGCGATAGCTTGCCCTTGGCGCGGCGGATCGTCAGCGCGTCGAGCAGCGCCTGGGTCGGATGTTCGTGCTGGCCGTCGCCGGCATTGACGACCGAGCAGGAGACCTTCTGCGCGAGCAGGGCGGCCGCACCGGCGCTCGAATGGCGGATCACCAGCACATCCGGGCGCATCGCATTCAGCGTCATCGCCGTATCGATCAGCGTTTCGCCCTTCTTCACCGAGGAATTGCCGACCGACATGTTCATGACGTCGGCGCCGAGCCGCTTGCCGGCAAGCTCGAAGGAGGCCTGCGTGCGGGTCGATGCCTCGAAGAAGAGGTTGATCTGCGTCAGCCCGCGCAGCGTCGACGTCTTCTTTTCTCTCTGGCGGCTGATCTTGACGGCTTCGTCGGCCTTGTCGAGAAGATAGGTGATATCCTGCTCGGTGAGGCCCTTGATGCCGATGAGGTGGCGGTGGGGGAAAAAGACCATGACCCTGCCTCTTGCTGTCTCTGGCGGGTCTATAAAGAGTGCGGCCCGCCGGGGCAAGCATGCGCTGTGGGCAAAGGCTTATGTCCCCATGCATTTTCGCCAGAATTCCGATAGAGCAGAATGAACCGAATCATAACTTCCGGTTTCCCTTTGCCGGGTTCTTACACTAGAAGCGAATTATGACCTCCGCCAACCGGACTGACGACAAACTCGCAGAACTCAACCAGCCGAGCCTGTGGTCCGGCATCAACGCCTACCGGTCCGATCCGCTGATCGTCGATCTGACGGCGGCCCTGCCGCGCGGCATCCGCGAGGATCTGGAAAACATGGGCCGCTACGTCACCTCGCCGGAGGCGCAGGAACTGGCGCGCATGGCCAATCAGGGCGCGCCGCAGCTGCGCACCCACGGCCCGCGCGGCGAGCGCCTCGACGTCGTCGAATTCCATCCGGCCTGGCATGCGCTGATGCGCCGCTCCATGTCGGTCGGCCTGCATTCCTCCGTCTGGGATCCGCAGGCCGATACCGACGCCAAGGACGAGGCCCACAAGGTTCGCGCCGCCCGCTTCTATCTGACGGCGCAGCTGGAATCCGGCCATCTCTGCCCGCTGACGATGACGAGCGCCTCCGTTGCCGCGCTCTCGGCCTCGCCCGCGGTGCAGAAGGACTGGGCGCCGAAGATTCTCTCGCGCAAATATGATTCGTCCAACCGCCCCGCCATGCAGAAGTCCGCGGTGACCATCGGCATGGGCATGACGGAAAAGCAGGGCGGCACCGATGTCAGGGCCAATCGAAGCGCCGCCGAAAAGGTCAGCGAAGGCATCTACCGGCTCTCCGGCCACAAATGGTTCATGTCCGCCCCGATGAGCGATGCTTTCATCATGCTGGCGCAGACCAAGGAAGGCATGGGCTGCTTCCTCGTGCCGCGCCTTCTGGAGGACGGTTCGGCCAACGGCCTGCAGTTCCAGCGGCTGAAGGACAAGGTCGGCAATCGCTCCAATGCCTCTTGCGAGGTCGAATTCACCGACACGTTCGGATTCCTGCTCGGCGGCTCCGATGCCGGCATCCGCACCATCCTCGACATGGTGACGTTGACCCGTCTCGATTGCGCGCTGGCCTCGTCGGGCATCATGCGCGCCTCGCTCGCCGAGGCCGTGCACCACACGCGCGGCCGCAGCGTTTTCGGCAAGATGCTCGTCAACCAGCCGATCATGACGCGCGTGCTTGCCGACATGGCGCTCGACGTTGCCGCCGCCACCGCGCTGTCCTTCCGTCTTGCCGATGCCTTCGACAAGGCGCGCGGCAATGCCGAGGAGGCGGCCTATGCCCGCGTCATGACGCCGGTCGCCAAATACTGGTGCTGCAAGATCGCGCCCGCCTTGATCTATGAAGCGATGGAATGCATCGGCGGCAATGGCTACATCGAGGAACGTCCGATCGCCCGCCACTATCGCGAGGCTCCCGTCAATGCGATCTGGGAAGGCTCCGGCAACGTCATGGCGCTCGACGTGCTGCGTGTGCTCAACCGCGGCAAGGACCTGTTCGAGACGGTCTTTGCCGGCTTGGCACGTGATCTCGGTCCCGCCGGCAAGAAGACGATCGACGTGCTGCGCGCCGCCATCGCGCTCTGCGAACAGGATGAAGGCGCGGCGCGCCTGCTCGTCGAGCAGCTGGCGCTTGCGGCCGGTGCTGCCGAACTCTATCGGCTTGGGGCAGGGCGCATTGCCGATGCCTTCATCGAGACGCGTCTTGCCGGCGGCTGGCGCTCCACTTACGGCATGCTCGATTCCCGCTTCGACGCCAGCTACATCGTCGATCTTCTCTATCCACCGGCGGCGTGAGCGCAGGCGGGTATTGTTGTTCGTCGCACCGGCATCGAGCCGATGGCTGCCCCTCACCCTAACCCTCTCCCCGTTCTGACGGGGAGAGGGGACGTGCCCTGCGAGAGATCAATGGGGACGCAGAGGGCCGCGGCATATCCCCTTCGCCCCGTTTACGGGGAGAAGGTGCCGGCAGGCGGATGAGGGGCTGGTGTCGCCTACCTCTCGGGGTACTCAACTTCACTGATAAAGCACCGCCATAAACAAAATCCGGCCGCGTCGCCGCGGCCGGATTTTCTCATTTACGTCCAAAAATCAGCGTTCAGAAGAAGCCACGGCGCTGCCACCAGCCGGCCTTCTTCGGCTTGCCGTCGTCGCTTTCGCCATTTTCGCTGCGAGTGGATTTCACCGTCGGCTCGGACGAGGCGATGTTGGATTCGCGGTTGGCGCGAACCGGCTTTGCCTCTTCCTGGGCGGGCGTTTGAAGGTCGGCGGAGGCTTCGGCCACCTCTGGCTCGGCTTCGGCGGCGGGTACTGCTTCTGCTTCCACTACCGGTTCCTCGACCGGCGATGCGGCGGGCTTGCGACGGCCGCGGCCACGGGCGGGCTTCACTTCCTCGGTGACGACAGCCGCACCCTCGACGGCGGCCGCTGCGGCCTGGTCTTCGCGCTGTTCGGCAGCCGTCTCGACGATTGCAGCTTCGGCAGGCGCCACGTCACTCGAGGTGTCGTCGCCTTCGTCCTCATCGCTGCCGTTGTCTTCGCCGGCTTCACCGGCCGCCAGTTCGGAGCCGTCCTCGGCGCGGTTGCGGCGACCGCCACGCTTACCGCGACGACGGCGCTTGCGGCGCTGCGAGTCTTCGTTTTCGGCACGGGCCTCCGGCGCAGCGCCGGTGGTTTCATCGCCTTCGGCGCCTTCGTCGTCGCCGTCCTCGTCCTCATCGCCGGCTTCGCCCGCAGCCGATGCAGGCTGTTCGGCATTGCCGTTGCGGCCGCGGCGGCGCCTGCGGCGCTTGCGCTTGCGGTTGCCGTCACCGTCACCTTCCGAGCGTGCCGTGGCGGCGCGTTCGGCCGCTGCCGGCTTTTCCTCGAGTTCCTCGTCTTCGTCCTCATCCGCCTCGATGATGATGTCGTCGTCGTCATCCTCGGGAATGGCTGCGAAGTTGAACAGCGTTTCGATCTTGACCGGATTTTCCACGGCCTCGCCGCGATCGATGGCGAAATGCTGCGCGCCGACCGAGCCGTCCGCATCGATGACGATCGCCACGCCGAAGCGGCTCTCGTAATCGACGATTGTCTGGCGCTTGTGGTTGAGCAGGTAGAGCGCGATGTCAGGCGTCGTCCGCACGGTAATGTTATGCGTCGTATTCTTGAGCAGATACTCTTCGATGCCGCGTAGCACATGCAGCGCGACGGAGGACTGCGAACGGACGTGGCCGGTGCCGGCGCAATGCGAGCAGACCTGGGTGGTCGATTCGAGAACCGAAGCGCGGATGCGCTGGCGCGACATTTCGAGCAGGCCGAAATGCGAGATCCGGCCGACCTGAATGCGGGCGCGGTCGTTCTTCAGGCATTCCTTCAGCTTCTTCTCGACAGCGCGATTGTTGCGCTTTTCTTCCATGTCGATGAAGTCGATGACGATCAGGCCGGCGAGGTCGCGCAGGCGAAGCTGACGGGCGATTTCTTCCGCCGCTTCGAGGTTCGTCTGCAGCGCCGTGTCCTCGATCGAGTGTTCGCGCGTCGAGCGGCCGGAGTTGACGTCGATCGAAACCAGCGCTTCCGTCTGGTTCATGATCAGATAGCCGCCGGAGCGCAGCGTCACCTGCGGCTGCAGCATGCGGTCGAGCTGGGCTTCGATGCCCGAACGCGAGAAGATCGGGTGGATGTCGCGATAGGGCTGAACCACCTTGGCATGGCTCGGCATCAGCATCTTCATGAAGTCTTTGGCTTCACGATAGCCGTCTTCGCCGGCAACGATGATCTCGCCGATATCCTTGTTGTAGAGATCGCGGATCGAGCGCTTGATCAGCGAGCCTTCCTCATAGACGAGGCAGGGAGCGGTGGAGGCGAGCGTCAGCGTGCGCACGTTCTCCCACAGGCGCATCAGATATTCGAAGTCGCGCTTGACCTCGACCTTGGTGCGGTTGGCGCCGGCGGTGCGCAGGATGACGCCCATGCCCTGCGGCACTTCGAGCATGCGCGCGATTTCCTTCAGGCGCTTGCGGTCGGCCGGGTTGGTGATCTTGCGGGAAATGCCGCCGCCGCGTGCCGTATTCGGCATCAGCACGGAATAGCGGCCGGCGAGCGAGAGATAGGTGGTCAGCGCCGCGCCCTTGTTGCCGCGCTCTTCCTTGGCAACCTGCACCAGCAGGATCTGCCGGCGCTTGATGACTTCCTGGATGCGGTACTGCTTGCGCGGCTTGCGCTGCACGCGGTCCGGCACTTCTTCCATTGCGTCTTCGGCGCCGACGGATTCGATGACTTCCTCTTCGCCGTGATCGTCATCGTCATCGTCGTCATCGTGACGACGCTTGCTGGTGTCGACGTCCTCGGAGATCGAGTCGGTTTCCACCATCGCGGCCATTGCGCCGCCGGTCGAGCCGTCATCCTCGTTGTCGACGCTCGCAGCACCTTCGGCTTCGACGTCCGTGGGAACGGCGTCCTCGGTCGCGGTGGTTTCGGCAGCGGCTTCGGTGACTTTCTTGCGGCTGCGGCGCGGCCGTGCCTTCTTGGCCGGCGCTTCCTCGGCGGCTTCGGGCGATGCCGCCACGTCTGCCGCCACGGAAACGTCTTCCGCCGTTGCCTCTTCCGTTACGACAGCCGGTTCCGGCGCCTCTGCCGGAACAATGCCGACATCCGGCTGGTCCTGAGTCGAAAGGTCGACCATCGGCGCGGTTTCGACATGCTCGACGTCTTCGTCGCGGCGATGCTCCTCGGCCTCGGCCCGAAGCAGCGCCTGACGGTCGGCGAGCGGTATCTGATAATAATCGGGGTGGATTTCGGCGAAGGCCAGGAAGCCGTGCCGGTTGCCGCCGTAATCGACGAAGGCGGCCTGCAGCGAGGGCTCGACCCTCGTTACCTTTGCAAGATAGATATTGCCGCGGATCTGCTTCTTGTGCTGCGACTCGAAGTCAAATTCTTCTATGCGGTTTCCGCGAACGACAACGACGCGCGTCTCTTCCTCGTGAGACGCATCGATAAGCATTTTGTCTGCCATGTAAGCTGTGCTCCTCGGCGTGGCCGCGAGAGCGCATTCCCGACTGCTGTAGAAACAGAAAGAATGCGGTCCACCGTGGCCGCGCCGGATAATGAAAGTCGCGCCTGGCGCGAAGAGGAGAGCAGCAGCCAGACCGCAGCCGGAACCATTTCGGTCCGGGGCCTGTACACTTCAGATAAAACCTGCTGCGAAACCATCAACAACCAAGCGTGATCGACAAATACGAAGACCCTTTTCGGGTCCGATGAGGTTGCTCCCTGAGAGCGTGGTGGCTGATCCACCAATGAAGTTCCGACCAGAAGCCGGAAAATCAGGATCCAGTTCTCGGGTTGAAGCGCATGAGACGGCGGACGATGACCGATGTGGCGCCAGGTCCAGATCTGGCTGGCAGCCCTTGCGGCGACTCTATCCCGTCAACACTTCTACCCTAAAATGCGTTGTATGTTTTCTCTGTCACAATAGCAAGGGAAAAGCCAAATGTGCCATAATATTGATGGATTTCGGAACACATAGAAGCTGGGGGCCAGCGATTGCGATTCGGCAGGCGGCAAAGGCGTTTCGCTCTCGGGCGTCCGCTCCGGCCATGTCGGGTCCATCGCGCTATAAATAGGATGTGGCGGTTTATTGTTTAAGAGGGCTCGGATCGCGGCGCAGTCCGCAACGCGGCGATCGACATTCGCAAGGCGGCTCATGACGGCGGTGTTTGTCGCCGGCTGTATTCTGCCTGGTGCCGCGGGTTCGGCCGAGACGAGAGATCCGCTGCTTGCCTATGGCGCGCGCATCATCGGCGACGACGCCAGAACACGTATTGTCATCGATTTCGACCGCGAACCGCGGTTCTCCGTTCACTATATCGCCAATCCTGAACGCATCGTCGTCGACCTGCCGGCGACCGCCTTCGGCTTTCCGGGCAAGGATCTGGCCGCCCACGGCCTCTTCAAGGACATCCGCTACGGCAAGATGGACGAGGAGAGCGCCCGCATCGTGCTGACGGCGGCACGGCCGGTGAAGCTTTCCCTCGCCAAGGTGCAGGCCGACGAGGCCGGCAAGGGGCATCGGCTGGTGCTTGAGGCCGAGATGATCGACAAGCAGGCCTTTGCCGAACTGGTCAAGACGCAGTCATGGAACGACCGGGCCTGGAACGATCGGGACGCCGCGGCCCAGACGACGAGCGCCATTCCCGCGCCTGCGAAAACCGCCCCCGGGGATTTCGTCATCGCCGTCGATGCCGGCCATGGCGGCATTGATACCGGCGCGATCGGCGTCGATACCAAGACCGAGGAAAAGCAGGTGACGCTCGCCTTCGCCAAGGCTCTGGCCGACCGGCTGAACAAGGAGCCGGGCATCAAAGCCTTCCTGACGCGCAATGACGATGAGTTCCTGTCGCTTTCCCAGCGCGTGCTGATTGCCCGCCAGAACCATGCCGGCCTGTTTATTTCGCTGCATGCCGACACGCTGAAGCAGAAGGATATCCGCGGCGCGACCGTCTATACGATCTCGGACAAGGCCTCCGACAAGCTCGCCGCCGACCTTGCCGAACGCGAGAACCTTTCCGACCAGATCGCCGGCAAGGAGACGGTCGCCGAGCCTCCCGAGGTCGCCGACATCCTGCTCGACCTGACGCGGCGCGAGACGCAGGCCTTTTCGATCTCGCTGGCCGAGAGCGTGCTGAATTCCTTCAAGGATCAGGTCGGTACCATCAACAATCCGCACCGCCATGCCGGCTTCCGCGTGCTGCAGGCCCCCGACGTGCCGTCGATCCTGCTCGAGCTGGGATTCCTCTCGAATGCCGAGGATGAGAAACGGCTGCTCGATGAGAGCTGGCGCGGCAAGATAGCCGATCTGCTGACCGACGCCGTGAAGCGGTATCGCAGTGGCGTCGTTGCAAATGGCGGGTGATGCGTGCAGCAGTTGAAAGTGTTACAGTGTCGCTTGCGTCTATGAAAGACGCGCGGTCAGGGCGCCGGCCGGTTGATTAAGGTCGATACCCGTAAAAACAAAGAGTTGAGTGCGCCGCTTGAATCAATTTCGCAGCCGCGCGCTCCGGATTGGCGGCGGGCAGGGGCGTTGCTTGGATGTGACAGTTCCGATGAAACGCGGCCGCAGCGATGAATGCGGCGGGCAGGGCCCTATTTTGCTCACATTCACGCCGTTACTCCGGCCTATGTTTCACAGCCTGAAGCGCGGAATCGGCTTGTAGCGGTAGCGCTCATGGAGTAAGCCGCGCGCAACGTGCAAATTGCCTTGATCTGTGCAATCGTTGCGTCTGTGCCGATTGAAGATCGAAGAGACCGGTAGCTGAAAATATGGTTAGACTTCTTGGATATTTCTTCGGAATGGCCTGCGTCCTGTTTCTGGTCGCGGCGGCGGGTATTGCCATCTATCTCGCCAATGTCGCGAAGGATCTCCCGGACTATGCCGTTCTGAACAGCTACGCGCCGCCGGTGACGACGCGCGTGCATGCCGGCAACGGCGCTCTGATGGCTGAATATGCCAAGGAAAAGCGTCTCTTCCTGCCGATCCAGGCCATCCCCGACCGCGTCAAGGCTGCTTTTCTGTCGGCCGAAGACAAGAATTTCTACAACCATCCGGGCGTCGACCTGACCGGCCTTGGCCGGGCAATCCTCGTCAATCTGCAGAATTTCGGTTCCGGCCGCCGCCCGGTCGGCGCCTCGACAATCACCCAGCAGGTGGCCAAGAATTTCCTTTTGAGCTCGGATCAGACGATCGACCGCAAGATCAAGGAAGCAATTCTCTCCTTCCGCATCGAGCAGGCCTACAGCAAGGACAAGATTCTCGAGCTCTACCTGAACGAGATATTTTTCGGCTTGAATTCCTATGGCATCGCCGGCGCCGCGCTCACCTATTTCAACAAATCCGTTACCGAACTAACCGTTGCCGAAGCCGCCTATCTGGCATCGCTGCCGAAAGGTCCGGCCAATTATCATCCTTTCCGCCATCCCGAAGCTGCGCTCGAGCGCCGCAACTGGGTGATCGACCGCATGGTCGAGAACGGCTATGTCAGCCAGAGCGACGGCGCGGACGCCAAGAAGCAGCCGCTCGGCGTGACTGCCCGCAGCACTGGCCCCTCGCTCTTCGCGTCCGACTTTTTCGCCGAAGCCGTGCGCCGTCAGCTGATCGATCAGTATGGCGAGAAGGTCCTCTACGAGGGCGGCCTTTCGGTGCGCACCTCGCTCGATCCGCAGATGCAGCTTGCTGCCCGCAAGGCGCTGCAGGATGGCCTCGTGACCTATGACGAGCGCCGCGGGTTCCATGGGCCTATCAAGCAGATCGATGCAAGCGGTGACTGGGGCAGGGCGCTTGCCGATGTTCCCGCGCTGTCCGACGTGCCGGAATGGCGCCTCGCCGTCGTGCTCGCCGCATCGGACAGCAATGTCGACATCGGCCTGCAGCCGGCCAAGGACGGCAGCGGCAAGGTCGCGGCCGACCGGCAGCGCGGCACTATAGACGCCAAGAACATGCAATGGGCCTACCGTTCGGCGGACGGCTCGCGCAAGACCGCAAAAACGCCGGCCGGCGTCTTGAACCCGGGCGACGTCGTCTATGTCGAGAAGCTCGGTGACGAGGCGTCGACCTCCTATCGCCTGCGCCAGCCGCCGAAGGTGCAGGGTGGCCTTGTCGCCATGGATCCGAAGACCGGCCGCGTGCTCGCCATGGTCGGCGGCTTCTCCTATGCCCAGTCCGAATTCAACCGCGCCACCCAGGCGATGCGTCAGCCGGGCTCGTCGTTCAAGCCCTTCGTCTATGCGGCGGCGATGGACAATGGTTATACGCCGGCGTCCGTCATCATGGACGCGCCGATCGAAATCGTCTCGGGCGGCCAGGTCTGGAGGCCGGAAAACTACGGCGGCGAATCCGGCGGCCCGTCGACGTTGCGTTCGGGCATCGAGCATTCGCGCAACCTGATGACGGTGCGCCTCGCCAACGATCTCGGCATGAACATCGTTGCCGAATATGCCGAACGCTTCGGCATCTACGATCACATGCTGCCGGTTCTCTCCATGTCGCTCGGCGCCGGCGACACGACGGTGCTGCGTATGGTCTCGGCCTATTCGGTCATTGCCAATGGCGGCAAGCAGATCAAGCCGACCCTGATCGACCGCATCCAGGACCGCTACGGCAAGACGATCTTCAAGCATGAGGAGCGCCTGTGCGAGGGCTGCAATGCCAGCGACTGGCAGAATCAGGAAGAGCCGAATGTCGTCGACAACCGCGAAACTGTTCTCGACCCGATGACCGCCTATCAGATCACCTCGATGATGCAGGGCGTCATTCAGCGCGGCACCGCCGCCGGCAAGATCGATCTCGGCGGCCGTGACGTCGCCGGCAAGACCGGCACCACCAACGACGAGAAGGATGCCTGGTTCGTCGGCTTCACGCCGGATCTGGTCGCAGGCCTCTATATGGGCTTCGATACGCCGGGCCCGCTCGGCCGCGGCGGCACCGGCGGCGGTCTCTCCGCCCCGATCTTCAACGAATTCATGCAGGCCGCCGTCAAGGACACGCCGGAATCGAAGTTCGTCATTCCGCCGGGCATGAACCTGATCCCGATCGACCGCAAGACCGGCATGGCCGCCGTCGACGGCGATCCGAACACCATCATCGAGGCCTTCAAGCCCGGAACCGGCCCGGCCGATAGCTTCTCCGTCATCGGCATGGACAGCACCATGGCGCCGGAAGAAATCCTGAAGACCTCGCCGCAGGCCAACCAGGCTGTCCAGACCGGCACGCCCGGCCTGTTCTGACCATCGCCGAATTTTGAACGCCGGCCGCGGCTCTTTACATCCGCGGCGGGCGTCTCTATTCACCAGCATCTGAAAAGACAGTTACGGAAAAGCAGGAAAATGCGAGCCGAAATCGAAAACGTGGTCGATGAAACCAAGCAGGCTATCACCCTGCTGAGGAGGCATCTTTGACTGGGACCAGGCGATAAGACGACTGGACTGGTTGAACAACAAGGCAGAGGATCCGAACCTCTGGAACGACGCCACCGAAGCGCAGAAGCTGATGCGCGAGCGCCAGCAGCTGGATGACGGCATCAACGGCGTCAAGCAGCTCGAACAGCAGCTCAACGACAATATCGAGCTGATCGAGCTTGGCGAGGAAGAGGGCGACCAGAGTGTCGTCAAGGAAGCCGAAGACACGCTGAAGGCTTTGAAGGCCGAGGCTGCGCGCCGCCAGGTGGAAGCCATGCTCTCCGGCGAAGCCGACGGCAACGACACCTATCTCGAAGTCCATTCCGGCGCCGGCGGCACCGAAAGCCAGGATTGGGCGAACATGCTGCTGCGCATGTACACCCGCTGGGCCGAACGCCAGCGTTTCAAGGTCGAGCTTCTCGAAGTCCACGACGGCGAAGAGGCGGGCATCAAATCCGCGACCCTGCTCGTCAAGGGTCACAATGCCTATGGCTGGCTGAAGACGGAATCGGGTGTGCACCGTCTGGTGCGCATCTCGCCTTACGACAGCAATGCGCGTCGCCACACCTCCTTCTCGTCGATCTGGGTCTATCCCGTCGTCGACGACTCGATCCAGATCGAGATCAACGAAGGCGATTGCCGCATCGATACCTATCGTTCGTCGGGCGCCGGCGGCCAGCACGTCAACACCACCGACTCGGCCGTGCGCATCACCCATATCCCGACCGGCATCGTCGTACAGTGCCAGCAGGAACGGTCGCAGCACAAGAACCGCGCCAAGGCCTGGGACATGCTGCGCGCCCGCATGTATGAAGCGGAACTGAAGAAGCGCGAGGACGCCGCCAACGCCGAAGCCGCCTCCAAGACGGATATCGGCTGGGGCCACCAAATCCGCTCTTACGTGCTGCAGCCTTACCAGCTGGTCAAGGACCTGCGCACCGGCGTCGCCAGCAGCGCGCCGGACGATGTGCTCGACGGCGACCTGAACGAATTCATGGAAGCGGCCCTTGCCCACCGCATCAGCGGCGCCGCCGACGCGGTCGTCGAGGATGTCGACTGACAGGCAGCCGCGAGATCGAATGGCGAGAAGGCCCCGGAGACGGGGCCTTCTTCGTTCAGGCGATGGCGCGGATGTCGCCGCCCTGAAACAGCGCTGCCGACAGATCGGCGGTCTCGTCATGGATGGCTGCGCGCGCGATATCAGGGGGATCGGTGAAGAGCTCGGCCGCAAAGGCAAAGCCTAATCCCGTGCCCTCCGGTACGAAGACATAATGCCCGAGGCCGCCGCCGAAGATCTTCAGCGCGCTGCGCGCCAGCCGCGCATGCAGCCATGCAGAACATTCTTCGGCCGGTGCCGCCCTGTCGGCATCGCCGACCAGGATAAGAGCGGGTGCCTCGACCGTTTTCAGGCTGTCCTCGCTGAAACCGAGAACGGAGCGACCCGGCGCGCAGAGGAGCGCGGCCTTGATCCTGTCGTCTCGATAGGATCGCGACATGCGGGACCATGACTGGCGAAACACATCGCTCTCACGCAGCAACGAGGGGATATGATCGGCAAGGTCGGGAAATTCCCTTGGGCCGCGCGGCCCACCCGGTTTCAGCCTTGACGGTTCGAACTGCGAGAACCGGGCGACGGCGCCGAGAAGCAGCATGACGCTATAGGCTCCGGCCGAAAATCCGGCCGCAAACGCACGGGCTGTATCGATCCGGCCGGCGAGATCGCCGAGCCAGTCGCGACTGCGGTCCAGCATCAGGCTTAGGTCCGGCGCCCGTTCCCAGAGACAGGCAAAGCCTTCGGCCCGATAGGGCTCGATGCCGGTATTGCCGTGATGGTTGACGCCGAGCGCAACAAATCCGCGCTCCACCAGGCGCCGCGCCAGCCATTCCAGCCCCGCCGCAGATCCGCCGGTGCCGTGCGACAGCAGGACGAGGGGATAAGGCCTGCTTGCCGGCCGAATCGGCGCGTCGCGTGCGACCGCTGCCTTGCGAAACCAGCTTCGTTCCCGAATATCGCTTTCCCGTGCGTCATCGGCAGCCGGATACCACAAAAACCAGCTGACGGGCCGCGGGCCGGCTGCGTCCCAGTCCGGTCGTTGATCGTCGTAAAGTACCCCGTCGCGAAAGCCGAGTTTCATCGTCCAAGCCTGTGCAAACAGCGTCTCGCTGTTCAATTGGTCGCTTTCTCGACGGTGATGTCACCGAATTCGTCGATCAGCACCGTCCAGCCATCCGGCTCGGCCGCCGGCTCGGTCTTCAGATAGATGGTGGCGAAGAGGCCGGGTTGCTTGCTGATGCCGCTCGAATTCTCCGGGCGTATATCGGTCACGTAGGGCTTCAGGTCGCTGATCTCCTGCAGCTCGACGGTCGAGGCGATCGCCGGGCCGGTCTCCGTCTGGGCAATCTGCTGCAGATAGACCTTCGAGGTCCGATCCGGCTGGCGCACGGCAAAGAGCTTGTAATAGCCATGGCGCTTTCCCTGAGGGGCGGAAACATTCTCGGCCGCGGAAGGCGCCCGCTCGATATCAGGTGCGTTGCCGTCGTCCTCCCAGTAGCCGGTGCTGGTGGCAAAGATCACCGAAGCCGGCAGGATGGCGTCCTGAGCGGGAGCGGCGATGGCGGCCGAGCATCCGACGAGGAAAATCGTGGTCATCAATATCCGTCGCATTGCCATCGTCTCAATCCTTGAACTGCTCGGCGAGGATACGGTCGGACCAGGAGCGGTCGGGATCGGAGAGGATGCGCGCCGTCATATGCTCCGACTGGGCGATGCGGACATGCAGCACCGACTTGACCTCGGTATTGTCGGCCACCGCATTCACCGGCCGCTTCACCGGCTCGAGCACGTCGATATCGACGGTCACCTTGTTGGGAAGCAGAGCCCCCCGCCAGCGCCGCGGCCTGAAGGCGCTGACCGGCGTCATGGCGAGCAGCGGCGCCTCGAGCGGCAGGATCGGGCCATGGGCGGAAAGATTGTAGGCCGTCGATCCGGCTGGGGTGGCCACCATCAGCCCGTCGCAGATCAGCTCCTCCAGGCGCACGTGCCCGTCGACCACGACCCTGAGATTGGCGGCCTGATAAGACTGGCGGAACAGATAGACCTCGTTGATGGCAAGGGCCGTTGAATTGGTGCCGTCGGCATTGGCCGTCGTCATCTTCAGCGGCCGGAAGGCGTTTTCGACGGCGACGCAGATGCGCTCCTGAAGCCGATCCGTGCTGTAATCGTTCATCAGGAAACCGACCGAGCCGCGATTCATCCCGTAGACCAGCTTGCCGGAGTTCATCGTGCTGTGCAGCGTCTGCAGCATGAACCCGTCGCCGCCGAGCGCGACGATAACGTCCGCCTTGTCCTGCGGCACGTCGCCATAGATGCGAATCAGCTCTTCGCGCGCGGCGAGCGCCTCCATCGTCGGCGAGGCGATAAACGAAAGCGTCTGAAATGAACGGCCCATGCAATGCCCTTTGTGAAGCTGCTCTAGCTAAAGGATAAAAGGCCGTTGCGACAAGGCCGTTTTGCACGTCCCGGCGTTTTGCCGCCAAGTCGGACCGTCCACGGGGATCGGATTTTCCTTTACAGGATCGCAGAATCTGTTAGTTGGGCAGCTATTGCCCTTGTAGCTCAGTTGGTAGAGCACCTGATTTGTAATCAGGGGGTCGCGGGTTCGAACCCTGCCGGGGGCACCATCCCTATTATCCGATCCGCTGTCCCTCGATGAACCCTGCCTGAAGGACTGCTTCAGCGGCAGTTCAGCCGCTCCGGGGCATTGTCTCCTCATCATCAATGAGGACGCAGCCATGAAGCTCGCACACATTATTCTCACCGCAACCATTGCCGCCGGTGCGGCTTTTGCCTCCGTCGCACCTGCTTCCGCCATGCCGGCCGAACGGCCCGGGATGACGGCGCAGAGAGATGTCGTCCAAATTCGCGACAGCTGGCGAGGCGATCGTTGGCGTGATGACGGTGACTGGCGTGGCGACCGTGGCTGGCGCGATCGGCGCGATTGGCGCCGCTCCGACTGGCGCGATGATGACCGCCGCTGGCGGCGGTGGCGTGCCGAGCGGTGGCAGGAACGCCGCGAGTGGCGCCATCGTGATCGCGATGTCCCCTTCTGGCTCTATCGCGGCTGAGCGCCGTTGCGAATCGCCCGGGCCGTCAGCTCAATGAGGGCCCGGTTCGTTGACGCTTGCCTCGATCCTGTCGCTCTTGCCGGTCTGGCCGGCGCCGGAAGGCGACAGGATTGCGATGCTGAGAACGGAGGCGACCATGAAGGCGACGACGGCGATCATTATGCGCATGAGCGTTCAATCCTCGTTCGGTGGGGATTAACGCGCAATCGCCGTCCGGCGTTCCTCTCGGCTTATTGCACCGGTCCCGGCGTCGCGGGGCCGGGTGCCGTCGGCGACAAAGGATCGGGCTGGTGGACCGGATGCGAAGTGTCCACCCAGATGATGCTGAGGATGATTCCCACAAAGGCCGCGATGAACAGGATACCGAAAATCAGCGGTCGAATGGCCATGATGGGGATCGCTCCTTCTTGCTTGTGACCGGTCGCTACGATCGATCGCCGCCCGATCATAGTGCTCCAGAAGGTCATTCCAAGGCAAAAGTGGATTTCTCCTGTCTAATGCATGTCGCCCGGACGTGTGCAGCGGTTCCGGGATAACGACATGCAAAAGACACGGAGCTAACGCCGCGTCGCGGCGCCGAGTGAAAGCGGCTTGCCGCCTTCTTCCCTGGACTTGTCGAAATTGCCGTCGGCGCGCATGTGAAGCCAAGCGACGCACCGTCATGGCTCATCAGCGTCAGGCTGCCGCGGCCCGTGGCCAGCCTATGCCTTTAAGTAAAGCCGCGCCGCGTAAAGCGCGATCGCCGCCGCATTCGACACGTTCAGCGATTTGATCGCGCCCGGCATGTCGAGGCGGGCAAGCGCGGTCACGGTCTCGCGTGTTTTCTGCCGGAGCCCCTTGCCCTCCGAGCCGAGTACCAGTGCCACCTTGTCGCCCGAAAACGTGCCTTCGAGCGGCGCCGGCCCTTCCGAATCGAGGCCGATGGTGGAGAAACCGAGCTTGTGCAATTCGCCGAGCGCATCGGCGAGATTGGTGATCTGTATATAAGGGATCAGTTCCAGCGCGCCGGAGGCGGATTTGGCGAGCACGCCCGACTCGGTCGGGCTATGTCTCTGGGTGGTGATCACCGCCCCGGCATTGAAGGCGACCGCCGAGCGCATGATCGCGCCGACATTATGCGGATCGGTCACCTGGTCGAGGACGAGCAGGAGAGGGCTGTCCTTCAGCGCTTCGAGCCGGCGCACCGGCAGCGGCCGTGTCTCCAGCATGACCCCCTGATGGATCGCCTCGGGGCCGAGCACCTTGTCGATCTCGTGCGGCGAGACGATCTCGAAGGCAATGCCGAGCGTCTCGACGTCGATTTCAAGCCGCGCGAGCGCGTTCTGCGTCACGGAGAGTTTGATCTTCTTGCGCTCGGGATTGTCGAGCGCTGCGCGTACCGTATGCAGGCCGTAGAGATAGACCTGGTCGGGCGCCAGCGCCGGCGGCTTCCAATCCTCAGCCCTCTTGCGCTTCTGCGGCTGAGGTGTCGGGATCTCGCCGCGTTCGCGCTTGGCGTCGCGGTGCGCACGCCTGAGATTGGCGTAATGCGTATCCTTGGCGGATGGGTCTGCTGCGGCCTTGCCGCCGGATTTCTTGTCTTTGCTCATGCGGCTTTATAGCTATGGCGTTGGCTGCCGCATAGGCTTTCTTTCATATGCCGGCTTTCGGCCGCGAATGAAATTTTTCGTGTTTTTTCCGTTGTCATCGTGTTGACAGACGGAAATGCTCCGGTCATATACGCGGCGCAGACGACGGGCGGCAACGCTTCGAAGTCTGACGAACTTGGTCGAACGATCCGGACGAAAACTGGAGAGATGCCCGAGTGGTTAAAGGGGACGGACTGTAAATCCGTTGGCTCAGCCTACGTTGGTTCAAATCCAACTCTCTCCACCATTCGTCATCGGATCGGACCATCCCGCGGGTATAGCTCAATGGTAGAGCAGCAGCCTTCCAAGCTGAATACGCGGGTTCGATTCCCGCTACCCGCTCCAGTCTCCCGTACAGCCGGTTGATACCATCGCAGCCACGATCGTCGTGAGCCATGTTTCAGCCTCGGCTGGAAGCTCGCCGCTATTGCCGTAGGCGAGGGTGTCGATGCCGCCGACTGCGGCTCATCCTTGATGTATCCGTCCGATTTTTCTCTAAGATTCCAGTGATTTTTGGAAGGGCTGCGGCGAATCGCCTTGCAGGCGGCGAATTGTCTCCCATATGCGCCTTCACGCCAAGAATGGCGTCTGCAATTAAGTCTTGCGCAATTTCGCCGAAAGCCTTAAACGGCGGCACTAAACCGGTTCGCCGGGGCCACCATTTCGTTCACAGGAAGCATTCAAATGGCAAAGAGTAAGTTTGAGCGCAACAAGCCGCACGTCAACATTGGCACGATCGGCCACGTTGACC